>JAQZBV010000124.1 GCA_029237685.1 Cytophagaceae bacterium
AGAATGTAGTTGTGGAACTTCCCATAAATAGTCCTTCGGAATGGACGAATGTGTTTTCAGGAAGTGTAAAAAAGAGTGATGGTGCTTTCGATGTTGAAGGGATTTTCTCTAATTTTCCGGTAGCCGTTTATTACAGTAACTAATATTGGGTTATGGGTGTCAGGTCTTTTGACCTGACACTGTTAGCCATTATTTAAAAAGGTTGCGTTATATGCCATCTGTGTCAGGTCGCAAGACCTGACACCCATAAGAAGATGATCTCTATAAATTTTTATTGCTCTTCTCTATAATACACTTTATAATACTTCATGTGTTTTTCTTCGTCGTAACCCTGCTCAATGAGCTCGCGGTTTCCGTGCACATAAATGTGAAAGTTTTTATCCAGTTTCAATATGCTCTTAAATACCTTCGCCTGTTTTTTTACGGCTTGCGTGGAGATGTCAAATTCATCTACCATTGGTAGATTATTTTCATCGGCAAACTCTTTGCGAAAGCGTTGAAAGGATTCACTGATGCCTTGATCTTGTATGACTTCTTCTTCGAACTGTACACGGTCAAACTGCTCTTGTTTTTTGAAGAAAGCGACAGAGCGATTCATGAGATCAATCTGATCGGTACGTTCTACCTGAAATTCTTCCGGTAAACGTTCCGTGACAAATTCTTTACACATCTTCATGTAGTTTTGTGTGTAATGAAAACTGTCGTCTCTCGTTCTAACGCTTAGGAATCTTTCCTTCCAATACTTGGCTTCATCGCCTTTATTGGTACGATCCATCAATTGAACACGGAACCCGTTGTCTCGGTCCAGGTTATAGATCATACAAGCTTTGTCCAATTTGTCGATGTCAAGTCCTTCATCTGAAACCACAGCGTAAGTACCCTCTCCTGATGCCACTTTTAGAAAAGAAGCTTTGCTTTCTGATTTGAACAAGCCAATGGCTTCCGTCAATTCTCCCTCTAACTCCACACTGTCAAAATATACACAATATAATTCTCCGGCTTTGATGTTGGGATGATCGCATTGTTGGTACAAGTGTTTCGCCAGTTCAATTGTTCTTAAAAAGAATCCATCAGGATCATCAAAAATTTCGGATGACAGGCCATAGACTTCATTATACTTCAAATTGTTTTCATGGTGAAGATGGTAATATTCTTTTCCCTTTAGAGGTTTTAGAAAATACTTCATCAATAATTCCTGTGTGCGTTCGTCCGTTCTTGTCAAGGCTTTGGAAAGCTTGAGTTCTTCCTCCTGCATGGCATTGCCTACAAAGTGAATGGCCAGCTGACTAAAGGCGAGGATGCCTTCAAAAGAAGGTGCTTGTTCGGAGTGTTCCATAGTCAAAGGTAAGGAAAGGAAGACTGTCCCAAAAGGCGGGGGATTCATTGTGTATAATTTGAAGGGGCGGAAATAGAAATTATATACTTATTGGATTGAATCTGATTTTGTTCGTTGTGTGAAGAGAATGGGGCAATTCCTGGGTAATTAGGGCATTACCGCCAATCCACCTTCGATTTTTTTCCGTCTTTACAGTGGCGGTCGGGCTCTCGCTCCAAGTCCGCCTGCCGCACAAGCCAGCACGCTTCGGGCTTTCTGCTCGATCCCTAACGCAGACTGTCGCGTTAGGGATCGAGCCATTGTTTGATCCCGCTATTTAGCGGGAGAGTGGCGAAAGCCCGGCCCGTAGAGAAACGCTACATAAACTACAACCCCAGTCAACGGAACTCACTATTTTAAAACACACATTCAAATAACTCCAATCTTCAACTGACAATCATCTTTCCATTAACCACTGGCATCATATTCCCAATTAGATCATCAGTAAAAACTAAACAATCACACAGCTATGATACAAAGAATAAACAGTTTGCCTGAGAACATGGTTGGTTTCAGAGCAGTAGGAGAAGTAACGAAAGAGGATTTTGATCAAATTGTATTTCCAGCGGTAAACGAAACCGTAGAGAAAACAGGACAATTGAACTATCTATTGGTCATTGATACCTCTCTTGAAAATTTCACAGCAGGAGCCTGGATCAAAGATGCGATCTTAGGAATTAAAAATTTAACGAAGTGGCACAGAGCTGCCATCGTTTCAGATTCAGTAGCCATTAAGAAATTCACAGATTTCTTTAGCGTTCTCATACCCGGAGAGTTTAAGGGATTTGAGCATGAAAGTCTTCAGGAGGCTATTGACTGGACTTCTTCTACTGAAACTGTGGCGGTCCATCGATACTAAAGTACAGAACCCTGTTAAACGACAAAAGCACGATACTTCTAAAGTATCGCGCTTCTGTACAGGGTTATGAATAAGTAGTTGCTTTGTTACTGGTTTATACCGGAAGGGTAATCCGAGGTAACCAGTGCAGGCAAAACTTTTTATCTGGCAACTATAACATCGAATAAACCAGCGTCTTTTGCTTCTAAGTTGCTGGTTCCCATTAGGTAAAGATCTACATTACGAGCGGCTTCGCGTCCTTCGGAAATAGCCCAAACTACTAGAGACTGACCTCTTCTCATGTCACCGGCAGCAAATACTTTAGGATTATTGGTCTGGTATTCAGCATTTGCTTTCACATTTCCTCTTTCATCGTATTCCACGCCCAGGTCATTCAATAAGCCTGAATGTTGCGGATGCAAGAAGCCCATGGCCAAGAGAGTCAATTCACAAGGAATCACTTTTTCAGTACCTTCTAACTCTACATATTTAGGCAATTTACCATCTTCCGCTTTGGTCCAGCCCATCTCCGCTATTTTCAAGCCGGTCAGGTTGCCATTGGCATCTCCGATAAATTCTTTGGTTACCACAGACCATTGACGAGTGGCTCCTTCTTCGTGAGAAGTAGAAGTTCTCAAAATCATCGGCCAGTTTGGCCAAGGTGTGCTTGGGTTTTTACCTTCCGGAGGTTTCGGCATCAATTCGAATTGCGTGATGCTTTTCGCTTTGTGACGGTTAGAGGTACCCACACAGTCGGCACCTGTATCACCACCGCCGATTACCACGACATTCTTATCTGTAGCGAAGATCTCTCCGTTAGTATAAGCAGAACCGGTATGATCGATTTCTACTTTTTTGCCACTCACTCTTTTATTCTGCTGAGACAAGAATTCCATCGCGAAGTAAACACCTTTGAGGTTACGTCCGGGAATAGATAAGTCACGACCCACAGTAGAACCGCCGGTCAATACGATGGCGTCAAAATTATCCAATACTTCTTTCACCTTGATGTTGCCACCGATGTTAGAGTTTGTTTTGAAGATGACTCCTTCCGCTTCCATCAACTTCACACGACGCTCGATGACAGTTTTTTCCAATTTAAAATCAGGAATACCATAACGCAACAAACCTCCGATTTCATCGGCACGTTCGTATAAAGTTACGGTATGACCCGCTTTGTTCAATTGCGCAGCAGCAGCCATACCTGCCGGTCCGCCACCAATTACCGCTACTTTTTTACCGGTGCGTGTTTTTGGAGGACAAGGTTTTACATAACCTTTAGCAAAAGCTACTTCAATGATGTTCTTTTCAATTTCCTCAATAGCCACTGGAGGCTTATTGATTCCGAGTACGCAAGAAGCCTCACAAGGAGCAGGACAAATTCTTCCTGTAAATTCAGGGAAGTTGTTGGTAGAGCTTAAGATTTGATAAGCTTCTTCCCAATGCTCTTTGTACACCGCATCGTTGAATTCAGGAATGATATTTCCCAGCGGACAACCGTTGTGACAGAAGGGTACACCGCAGTCCATGCAACGCGCCGCTTGTGCCTCTACCTGTTTTTCTTGGAAAGGAATATAAAGTTCTTTGTAATCGTTAACCCTTTCTTTAGGATCTCTTTTCTTTGGCAACTCTCTGCCAAGTTCCATAAAACCTGTTGGCTTACCCATTTACGACAACCTCCTTATTGTTATTGCTTTCTTGTTTTCTTTTTAATAGCACCGCTTTGTAATCTACCGGCATTACTTTGATGAAGTCCAAAGAGGCTTTCGCCCAATTGTCCAAAATCGATTTTGCTACAGCACTTTGTGTATAGTTGAAGTGGTTTTCAATCAATTTTTTCAAATCTGCCAGGTCTTCTGATTCCAATACTTCCAATGCGACCATCTCCATGTTGCAACGCGCCGGGAATTTTTTCGAAGCATCGTATACGTACGCCACACCACCGCTCATACCTGCTGCGAAGTTTCTTCCGGTTTCTCCCAGGATTACCGCTGTGCCACCGGTCATGTATTCGCAACCGTGATCACCCACACCTTCCACTACAGCAGTACCGCCTGAGTTTCTCACGCAGAAACGCTCACCGGCCTGACCGTTGATGTAAGCTTCTCCGGATGTTGCTCCGTAGAAACACACGTTACCAACAATGATGTTTTCTGAAGGTACAAATTTCGCTTGCTTCGAAGGGTACAGGATCAATTTTGCTCCGGACAAACCTTTACCGAAGTAATCGTTTGCTTCACCTTCCAATTCAAACTTCAAACCGTTTGCTCCGAAAGCTCCAAAGCTTTGGCCCGCAGATCCGTTGAATTTATAGTGAATGGTATCTTCCGGTAAACCTTCTTTTTTGTATTTAGTTGAGATCTCGTAAGACAACATAGTACCGGCTGTACGATCGATGTTTGTGATCTCGTATTCACCTGTTACTTTGGTTTTGTTATCCAACGCTGCTTTCGCGTCTTTGATCAAGCGCTCATCCAGTATGCCCAACATGTCATGATCTTGCTCTTCTGTTTTGTAAAGACCTACTTCAGGACCGGCTTCTTCTTTGTACAACAACGGACTCAAGTCTAAGTTTTTGTACTTCCAATGTGTGATGTCTTTACGCACTTGCAGACGATCCGCCTGGCCGATCATTTCATTGATGGTTCTGAAACCAAGTTCTGCCATGATCTCACGCAACTCTGTACCCATGAACGTAAACATGTTCACGACGTGCTCAGGTTGACCGGAGAATAAGGCTCTCAATTCTTTATTTTGTGTCGCTACGCCGACAGGGCAAGTGTTCAGGTGGCATTTACGCATGATGATACAACCTACGGCAACAAGCGCTGCAGTCGCTACACCGAATTCTTCCGCTCCCAACAAGGCTGCAATAGCGATGTCGCGACCGGTACGTATTTGTCCGTCGGCTTGCACCGTGATACGGCTTCTCAATTTGTTTTTAACGAGAGTCTGATGCGTTTCTGCTAGACCAAGTTCCCAAGGTAAACCTGCGTGACGTACAGAACTGATTGGTGATGCACCTGTACCACCGTCGTAACCGGCAATCAATACCACATCTGCGTGTGCTTTACATACACCGGCAGCGATGGTACCTACGCCTGCTTCAGATACCAGTTTTACACTGACTCTTGATTTTGGATTGGCATTCTTCAAATCGAAAATCAACTGAGCCAAATCTTCAATCGAGTAGATGTCATGGTGAGGAGGAGGAGAGATCAAGCCTACTCCGGGAGTAGAATGTCTCACACGACCGATCCAATCGTCTACTTTATGACCCGGCAGCTGTCCACCTTCACCAGGTTTCGCGCCCTGAGCCATTTTAATTTGTAATTCATCAGCATTTGCTAAGTAATAGCTGGTCACTCCAAAACGTCCGGAAGCCACCTGCTTGATCGCAGATCTTTCCCAATCGCCGTTTGGCTTCGGTTCGAAACGAATTTCATCTTCTCCACCTTCACCGCTGTTGCTCTTGCCGCCGATACGGTTCATTGCGATAGCTAATGTCGTGTGTGCTTCGAAAGAAATAGATCCGAAAGACATCGCACCTGTCGCGAAACGTTTGAAGATGTTTTCCAAGGGTTCTACTTCATCTATAGAAATAGGTTCTCTGTCTTTTTTGAATTCCAATAAACCTCTCAAGGCAAGTGCTTTCTGCGATTGATCGTTGATCATCTTCGCATACTTCTTATAGACTTGGTAGTCACCTGTTCTGGTGGAGTGTTGTAATAAATGGATCGTCTGAGGATTGAACAAGTGGAACTCACCGCGGCGTTTCCATTGGTACAAACCTCCCACTTCCAATTTAGGAGTAGAAGCCGCAATCTTAGGATAAGCCTGAGCATGTTTGATGATCGCTTCTCTGGCGATGTCATCCAATTTCAACCCGCCGATTCTGGATACCGTATTCGGGAAATATTTATCGATCACTTCTTTGTGTATACCTAAGGCTTCGAAGATCTGAGCGCCTTGGTAGGACTGCAAAGTAGAGATACCCATTTTGGAGAATACTTTTAATAAACCTTTGTCGACCGCTTTGATGAAGTTGCCAAACAGTTTGTCTTCGCTGTAGTCGCCTTTGATGTGCCCTGCTTTTTTCAAACCGATGATGGTTTCGAAAGCCATGTAAGGATTGATCGCAGAAGCACCAAAGCTGATCAAGGTAGCGAAGTGATGCACTTCCCAGGCGTCGCCGCATTCTACCACAATGCCTACTTTACCTCTCAATCCTTTTCTGATCAGGTGGTGATGTACAGCGGCAGTCGCCAATAAAGAAGGAATAGGCGCATGCGAACTGTCGATGGTGCGGTCAGACAATAGTATGATCGAGTATCCGTCTTCTACCGCATCTACCGCGTATTGACAGATTCTGTTCAATGCTTTTTCCAAAGCCCCGACAGAGCCTTCACCATCTACTTTAAAGTACGTGCTGATGGTTTTGGTTTGGAAATACGATTGATCCAGCCCTCTTAGTTTTTCAAGGTCTTTGTTTGCCAGGATCGGCTGGTGCAATTCAACGATGCGGCAGTGCAAAGGTGTTTCATCCAGCAAGTTCAAAGAACCTCCTACATAAGAAACCAATGACATCACCATACGCTCTCGGATCGGATCGATCGGAGGGTTGGTGACTTGTGCGAACAATTGTTTGAAGTACTGAGACAAATGCATCGCCTGGTCCGAAAGAACAGCCAACGGAGCATCGTTACCCATAGAACCCAAAGGCTCTTCTCCTTTTACAGCCATATCCGTGATGAGCATGTTCAAATCTTCGCTGCTCATACCGAAAATTTGTTGTCTCTTCAACAAGGTCTGATCGTCAGGTTGCTGGTAAGCAATTTGAGGCTCAGGTAATTCGTTCAGTTTAATTTTATTTTTCAACCACTCTCTGTAAGGCTGACGAGAGCAGATGTCGTTTTTCAATTCTTCATCGCTGATGATACGGCCTTGCTCCATGTCCACGACGAACATTTTACCCGGCTGTAAGCGACCTTTTTTCACGACTTTAGATTCGTCGACACGTACGACACCCGCTTCAGACGCCATGATCACGACATCGTCTTCGGTTAAGCACCAACGTGACGGACGCAGACCGTTGCGATCCAATGTTGCTCCTACAATTTTACCATCGGTAAATGAAATAGAAGCAGGACCATCCCATGGCTCCATCAGGGCAGCATGGTATTCGTAGAAAGCGTGTTTCATATCACCCATCGATTCGTTACCGTCCCAAGCTTCAGGGATCAGCATCATCATCACGTGTGGCAATGAACGACCGGATAGGGTTAATAATTCTACTACATTATCTAAGTTAGAAGAGTCAGAACCTTTAGGATCGCAGATCGGGAAGGCCATTTCCAATTCTTCGCGTGTGAAACGCTGAGAACTTAAAGCGGCTTCCTGCGCGCTCATCCACAATACGTTTCCTTTTACGGTGTTGATCTCCCCGTTGTGCGCGATGTAGCGGAACGGTTGCGCCAATTTGAAAGAAGGGAAAGTATTGGTAGAGAAACGGGAGTGAACTACCGCAAGGGCAGACACCACTTCTTTTTGTTGCAAGTCCGGATAAAACTGTCTTACCTGCGCAGTCATCAGCTGACCTTTGTAGGTAATGGTTTTATAAGACAAAGAAGAAATATAGAATAACGAGTTGACTTCCGCATCGTTCAAGGTTTCCTTGATGATACGCGTCGCGTAGTTTCTTAAGATAAACAGCTTTCTTTCAAACGCCTCCATGTCGGTCATACTCTCCGGACGTTTGACAAATAACTGCTCGATAGAAGGTTCAACAGATTTTGCTCCGTCGCCAATCATAGAATTGTCAACCGGTACGGGTCTGTAACCAATGACTTCCAAACCAACCTTCTGAACGTTTCTGTTCAATATCGTGCGACACTCTTCCTTCAGCTTTTCGTTCTTAGGGAAGAAGATCATGCCCACTCCATATGAACCGGAAGCAGGAAGCTTTACGCCAATCTTCACACATTGATCCAACAAAAATTCATGTGGAATCTGAATCAAGATACCGGCACCGTCACCTGTATTCGCTTCACACCCACAAGCACCGCGGTGCTCCATACGTTCCAGCATGTCCAATGCGTTCGTTACCGTCTCATTGGTTTTTCTTCCTTTCAAATTGGCTACAAAACCAATTCCACAGGAGTCGTGCTCAAAACTAGAATCGTACAATCCGGAATTTACATTCTCTGTCATCAACCCTGAACTTTAGTATATATTAAATTATATTATTCAAACACCCTCACCGTTTAAAAGTTCCTAAACGAATTTTATTTGACTTAATCGAAGAAAATGGACCAGATTTTCTATGAGGGGTTTTTCACAAATTTACCGATAAAAAAAGTGAAAATGAATTTTTATACACATTCTTTTGTCCAACGTATGTTTTGACGACAAAAAGGCAATATGCTATAGGTTTTATCCTAGAATGACTTAAAAAAGATCTAAATACGGGTTGGATTCTGGAGTAAAATTGAAGCTGAAACTTATTCCGCTGAGACACAACCCTTCTTAAAAACAGCTTTTTTTTAACGGTGTTTTTACCGTTTATTTTTTTGATTCCACTTCTTATACCCTACCTTTGCGTGATTTACACAATTTTCAGACCCCTACAAATGCCTAGAGATCATAGCATCAAATCTGTTTTAATTATTGGTAGCGGCCCCATCGTCATTGGACAGGCCTGCGAATTTGACTACTCCGGTTCTCAAGCTGCCCGCTCTCTGAGAGAGGAAGGCATTGAGGTAACATTGATCAACTCCAATCCGGCTACTATTATGACGGATAAGGTGACAGCAGATAACATCTACTTGAGACCGTTGGAGAAGAAGTACATTATAGAGATTCTTGAAAAACATAAAATAGATGCTGTGCTTCCTACCATGGGAGGCCAAACCGCCCTTAACCTGGCCATTGACTGCGATAAAGCGGGGATATGGGAGAAATATAACGTGAAGATGATCGGTGTGGATATCGGTGCCATTGAGATCACAGAAGACCGGGAGAAATTCCGTCAGCTGATGATTAAGCTGGACGTCATGGTGTGTAAAGGCCGCGCCGCTACTTCTTACCTGATGGGTAAAGAAATCGCACAGGAAATCGGATTCCCATTGGTCATTCGCCCTTCCTTTACCTTAGGCGGTACGGGCGGTGGATTCGTCAACACACCCGAAGAATTTGATCAGGCATTGACCTATGGCTTGCACGCTTCTCCAATACATGAAGTATTGGTAGAGCAAAGTATCCTGGGTTGGAAAGAATTTGAATTGGAATTGTTACGCGACAATGTCGGTAACGTGATCATCATCTGTTCGATTGAAAACTTCGATCCAATGGGTATCCATACCGGGGACTCTATCACTGTCGCTCCCGCTATGACACTTTCTGACAGAAATTATCAACACATGCGCGACCTGGCCATTAAAATGATGAACGGTATCGGTCAGTTTGCAGGTGGTTGTAATGTGCAGTTTGCGGTCAATCCAAACAACGAAGAAGAAATTGTTGGTATAGAAATTAACCCAAGGGTATCACGCTCTTCGGCTCTGGCTTCTAAGGCTACAGGTTATCCGATTGCAAAAATCGCTGCGAAATTGGCGATTGGCTACAACCTGGATGAATTGAAAAACCAAATCACAAAAACAACCAGCGCGTTCTTCGAACCTGCTATTGATTATGTGATCGTAAAAGTACCGCGTTGGAACTTTGACAAATTCAAAGGCGCTGACCGCCGATTGGGTTTGCAAATGAAAGCGGTGGGAGAAGCCATGGGTATTGGCCGTAACTTCCAGGAGGCCCTTCAAAAAGCTTGTCAGTCTTTGGAGATCAAGCGTAACGGATTAGGCGCAGACGGAAAAGAATTGACCAATCAGGAAGAGATCCTGAAAAGCCTTGCCAATCCTAGCTGGAACAGATTGTTCCACGTGTACGATGCCTTCAAATTAGGCATTGCTTTTAGCACGATTCAAAAATTGACGCACATTGATCCTTGGTTCTTAAATCAAATCGAAGATTTGTTGAACCTGGAAAAAGAAATTCAAAAATATACACAAAAAGGATATGCCGATCGTCAGGTGGCTCATTTGCTGCGCTGCCTGGAAAGCGAAGTGTTCCAGAAACGTGTCGATTTAGGCATTCACAGAGTATACAAATTAGTAGATACCTGTGCCGCTGAGTTCGAAGCGAAAACACCTTATTACTATTCTACTTTCGAAGGAGAAAACGAATCAGTACCAACGGATCGTAAGAAGATCGTGGTATTGGGTTCTGGTCCTAACCGCATCGGACAAGGAATCGAATTTGATTACTCTTGTGTACACGGTGTATTGGCTGCCAAAGAAATGGGTTATGAGACCATCATGATCAATTGTAACCCGGAAACGGTGTCTACGGACTTTGACGTGGCGGATAAATTATACTTTGAGCCGGTATTCTGGGAGCACATCTACGACATCATCATGCACGAAAAACCGGAAGGCGTGATCGTGCAATTGGGTGGACAAACGGCTTTGAAGCTAGCAGAAAAACTAGAACGTTACGGGATCAAAATCATTGGTACCAACTACAAGTCACTGGATTTAGCAGAAGACAGAGGAAGCTTCTCTTCTTTATTGAAAGAGATCAATATTCCTTATCCTGAGTTTGGGGTCATTGAAAATTCTTCACAAGCCATTGAATTGTGTAAAACATTAAAGTTCCCTCTTTTGGTGAGACCTTCTTATGTACTGGGTGGCCAGAGCATGAAAATCGTGATCAACGAAAAAGAATTGGAAGAACACGTGGTGAACTTATTGAAAGATCATCCGGACAACCGCGTATTGGTGGATCACTTCCTGGAGAATGCCATCGAAGCGGAAGCTGATGCCATTTGTGATGGAAAAGATGTATACATCATCGGTATCATGGAACACATTGAGCCTGCCGGTATTCACTCCGGTGATTCACACTCTGTATTGCCTCCGTTTGATTTGAGTGAAAATGTGATGAAGCAGATCGAAGACTATACGCGTAAAATTGCGGTGGCTTTGAACACGGTGGGATTGTTGAACATTCAGTTTGCGGTAAAAGACGAAATCGTTTACATCATCGAAGCCAACCCTCGTGCATCGAGAACAGTTCCTTTCATCTGTAAAGCATACGATGAACCGTATGTGAATTATGCCACGAAAGTAATGTTGGGTGCTAAAGTGAAAGATTTCAATTTTGCACCGAAGAAACATGGTTACGCCATTAAGATCCCTGTCTTCTCCTTCAATAAATTCCCTAATGTCAACAAAGAATTAGGTCCTGAAATGAAGTCGACCGGCGAAGCCATTTACTTTATAGAAAACCTTCAAGACGACTTCTTCACGAAGTTGTATTCTGAAAGAAACTTATACTTGAGTAGATAGATTTGTATTCGTGATATGATAAAATTTCTGTTCATTCTCATCATTGGTTACGTAATTGCGAAATACATATTGCGTCCGATTTTACTGGCAGTCCTTGTCAAGTCAGCCGGAAAGATGATGCAGGATATGCAAAATCGCCAACAAGGCAGGCCTGTAAATCCAGGTAAGGCAGCTGATCCTATACCTCCGAAAAAAACCAACAAAGAGGTTCCAGGAGAGTATATTGATTACGAAGAAGTGAAATAGAGGCATATCACGCTGTTTTTCAGCGGGATAAAAAACAATCTCAAGGGGAATAGCTACTGAAAAATGAGTATATTTGAACCTTGTTTTTAAACAGAAAGAAAAAGAATGACGACATCTTGGTATAAACGAACACAAAAAGGAATCAGTACTCCAACGGAAGAAAAGAGAGAGGTTCCTGATGGACTTTGGTATCAATGTCCGGAGTGTAAGAAAGTCATACAAACCAGCGTTCACATGGAGAATGCTTACGTATGTCCTGAATGTAATTACCACGCCCGCGTAGGTTCCAAAGAATACTTCAGTTTATTATTTGACGAGAATACTTTTGAAGAGCTGGATGCGAATCTGACTTCCGGTGACCCATTAGAATTTAACGATTCAGTTCCTTACCCAAACAGAGTGAAAGCCTCTCAAGCTAAAACCGGTTTGAAAGATGCCGTGCGTTCTGCTGCCGGCAAAATGAACAACGTAGATGTAGTCATTGCGTGTATGGACTTTACTTTCATTGGAGGATCTATGGGTTCTGTAGTGGGGGAAAAAATCGCTCGCGCCATTGATGCCGCCCGCGCTAGAAAAGTACCCTTCATCATGATCTCCAAATCAGGTGGTGCACGTATGATGGAAGCAGGATATTCGTTGATGCAAATGGCAAAGACTTCTGCAAAACTGGCTTTGTTAGACAAAGAAGGATTACCTTATATCTCTTTGATGACCGATCCTACTACCGGTGGTGTTACGGCATCTTATGCGATGTTGGGCGATTTTAACATTGCAGAACCCGGTGCCTTGATTGGTTTCGCCGGTCCTCGCGTAGTGAAAGAAACGATCGGTAAAGATTTGCCTCCGGGATTTCAGAGCGCAGAGTTTTTGTTGGAACATGGTTTCTTGGATTTCATTGTAGACCGCAGAGAAATGAAAGATCAACTGAGCAGTTTGCTTGAGTTGTTGAAATAAAATAAATAGTCAAGAGGGACGAGCTAGGAGCTAGGAGATACTGATCGTACCTCCTAGCTCCTAGCTCGTCCCTTTTTATATACTTATCACTAAAATTTCATATCTTAAATACATTCTAATCGTATAAAGTCTACAC
>JAQZBV010000125.1 GCA_029237685.1 Cytophagaceae bacterium
ATGGGTAAAAATCGTTTTGCGCATCGGAAGATTAGATGGCTTGTCCAGATTGAACAGGCGAGGAATTACTCTTCCATAGCCACTGGAATCAACGATGAATTTAGCATGGACTAAAATCTGTTGACCATCTTTATCGGTAATGGTAGTCTTTGAATCGGATCCTTTGAATTCAATGCCTGTAACGGTATGTTCAAATAAAATTTGAACGCCTTTTTTTTGAAGTTCTTCCGATATAGCCAGGTCGAAATCGGCTCTTGGTACCTGCCAGGTCCAGTTCCAGCCTTTGGTAAATTGATCTGAAAAATTGAAATCGCATATATGACCGTCACGGAGAAACTTGGCTCCGAATTTTTGTTGAAAACCTTTTTCTTTCAGGGTATCTAAAAATCCAGCTGTTTCCAATGTCTCCATGCAACGGGGAAGCAAGCTTTCTCCGATAACAAAACGAGGAAATTTTTCTTTTTCCACAACCAGGACTTTAAGCCCACTTTGGTGAAGAATAGAAGCAGATACGCAGCCAGATGGCCCTGCTCCAATAACTAAGACATCAATGTCTATTGATCTCATAAACTACGTAGACTAAACGAGGTACAAAGGTAATCTAAAAAAATCGATTCAAAGCAGTAACTATTTATGATTTTTATCAACTTATGGGTGTTCCACATCGCATTTTTGGGTATTTTTATGTCCTGATTCAAAAAGCATAGGTATAAGCGATATGAGTATTGAAAACTTGGAGTTGACTGCCCCTTTGGTAGAAGGTAAAGAACGAATTGTTAAATACCTTCCGCAACGAAATCCATTTGTCATGGTTGAGTCTTTATGGCTGAATAATGAAACAACCACAGTGACTAGTTTAAAAATTGAGGATTCAAATTGTTTAACTGAAAACGGTTTATTTACCGAATCCGGATTACTTGAAAACATGGCGCAGACCGCTGCGACAAGAGTGGGATACGGCTTCATTGAAGCGGGTTTAGATGTACCGGTAGGGTTCATCACAGCCATCAAAGATTTTAAAGTACTTGCTTATCCTAAAGTCGGAGACCAGATCTATACTGAAGCGGAACATGTCAATGATGTGATGAATTTTTCGATTGTAAAAGGCCGTATTTATGTTGGGAAACAATTAATGGCAGAAGCGGAAGTCAGAGTTTTTATTAATAAATAACAACCGTGTTAAAATCAGAGAAAGAAGTTACCGTAAGATTTAATGAAGTCGATAGTCTAGCCATTGTATGGCATGGCCATTACGTCACATATTTTGAAGATGGACGCGAAGATTTCGGCTTGAAGCATGGACTGGATTATTTGAAAATATATGCCGAAGGCTACCTTGTGCCTATCGTAAGTGTAAAGATTGATTACAAAAAGACACTCGCTTACGGAGACACAATGATTGTCGAAACTATTTTGAAAGAGACACCTGCAGCGAAAATTATTTTTCAATTCAACATCTATAAGAAGAAAGAAGAAGGAAGAGAGTTAGTCGCTACGGGAGAAACGATACAAGTATTCCTGGATAAACAATTTGCGTTGCAGTTGTATTGTCCTCCTTTTTATGAAGCATGGAAACAAAAAATGAATATAGGTAAGTAATGCAAAAACCTGTATACATAGTTAACGATCATATCTTATCTGCCATCGGTACTTCTACGGATAGCAACTGGGAGAATGTATTAAAAGAAAAGAGCGGGATTGCTCTTATCGATCCTCTGTTTCCTGCTGATCAGCCGATCTATGGTTCACAGGTAAAGGACTACGAACAAATAACCTCGGCTGCCACCAAATTGGAAAACCTATTTTTGTATTCCATCCAGCAGTTGTTGCGTCAAAGCAACCTCAAATCTTCAAACGACCGATTGATGTTGTTTGTATCTACTACAAAGGGAAATATAGACTTGTTGCAAAACGAAAAATCACCCTCTTCAGATCGTGTACATTTAGCGGCTATGGCTGCTTTCATTCAACAGGAATTAGGATTAAAGCATACACCCACCGTTGTATCGAACGCTTGCATTTCAGGAGTTTTAGCGATACAAACAGCTGCTTTGTACATCAAGCATGGTTATATCGATCATGCCATCGTTACAGGGGGGGATTTGTTTTCAAAATTCACCTTGTCCGGTTTTTATTCCTTTAAGGCATTAAGCGCAGGGATTTGTAAACCCTTTGATAAAAATCGCGACGGCATCAATTTAGGGGAAGCGGTGGGCACTGTTTTGTTGACCAATGATCCGACAACCGCTAAAGGAACTTATGCGGTAGAGCTGACCGGTTATGGTTCATCCAACGATGCCAATCATATTTCTGGTCCATCCCGTGATGGAAGCGGTTTGTCCTTGGCGGTTAAGAAGGCGCTCAAGCATAGCCCTGTGTCAGCCATAGATGTCATCAATGCTCACGGTACTGCGACCTTGTACAACGACAACATGGAATCTCTGGCCTTCCAGCAACTGGGTCTTAGCGATGCCCCGCTCAATAGTTTAAAGGGCTACTATGGTCATACTTTAGGTGCGGCAGGTGTGTTGGAGGTAATCATCAGTATACGTTCTATGTTGAGCAATACGGTAGTTAAATCATTGGGCTATGACGAACAGGGGACAGATGGAAAGGTAAACGTCGCCAAGACATTTATAAAAAAAGATATTCAAACGGTGTTGAAAACAGCTTCCGGTTTCGGGGGATGTAATGCAGCTTTAATCTTGAAGAAAGCATGAAAAAGCTAAAGATTAGAAACTGGAGCAGCATCAATGACCATGAGGTGGTCTTGAACGGTGAACGTAAACTAACCTTAAAATCTGATGATACAGCAGATCAAAAGCTGGAATTCGCCTACCGCGCATTGGGAGTGGCTTATCCCAAATTCTTTAAGATGGATGCGCAATCCAAATTGGGATGGCTGAGTGCAGAGTATTTGACGAAAGATGGAAAATTGTTTGATGGAACTCCATCCCAAGACGTAGCGTTGGTATTGTCCAATCGTAAGTCTTCCTTGGATACGGACGAGCAGTATCAGCTGTCTTTGCAAAATGAAGAGGAGTTTTTGCCAAGTCCGGCGGTCTTCGTGTATACATTGGCCAATATCGTTGCCGGTGAGATTTGTATTCGCCACGGCATTAAAGGAGAAAATAATTTTCTGATCAGTGAAGGATTTGATGCTTCTTCACTGGTCAATTACGTCTCTATTTTATTTGAAGAAGAGCTGTGTCAACAGTGTTTGGTAGGATGGGTAGAGGCATACAGAGGCACACTGAGAAGTGTATTGGCTTTTATAGAAACAACAACAGATGAAAAAGCAACGATGCTTTTCACGGAAGAGTACTTAAAACAATTGTATCAAACTAGTGAATTATGAGTGAATTAATTGCAAAACTGAAACAACAGATTGTAGAACAACTAAACCTGGCAGATGTAGATCCTGCCACTATTGATGAAAATGCTCCTTTGTTTGGAGAGGGTTTGGGATTGGATTCCATTGATGCCTTGGAACTGATATTGTTGATGCAGAAGAATTACAACATTAAAATAGCGACAGCAGAAGAAGGACAAAAAATATTCTCTTCAGTACGTGCCATGGCTGACTTCATTGAAGCCTATAAAAAAGCATAATACACCATGACTTGGATCACAGGCATAGGCGCGGTATCCGCTATAGGATTAGATGTCGCCTCCAATTATCAATCGTTGTTGGGGCGCCAGGATGGCATTGGCTATACCGAATACATCGACACGTATCACAAAAGTATATTGCCTGTAGGAGAAGTGAAGTTGAGCAATGAGCAATTGATTGATTTGCTGGCATTGAATAAGCGTGACATTTATTCACGCACTGAGCTGCTGTCGATTAAAGCTGCTGCAGAAGCGCATGACCATGCTCGTCTGGGTGATATCAAAGACAGGACACGCATCGCCTTCATTTCAGGTACCAGCGTAGGGGGGATGGATCTTTCAGAACGTTATTACAAAGGTTATGAATTGGAAGGACAGAGAGAGCTGGTCACTAAGTTTAGAAAACACGGTTGCTACAAGCATACCGAGTCTGCTGCGAAAGCGTTGAATGTACAAGGGGTTTCGACTACAATATCAACAGCTTGTTCTTCTGCTGCCAATGCCATCATATACGGCGCTCGTCTGATAGGAGCAGGGTTGGCAGATGTCGTGATTGCAGGAGGGGTAGATCCTTTGTCAAAGTTTACCATAAACGGATTCAATAGTTTAAAGATATTAGATACTGAACCGACCAGACCTTTTGACGACAGCCGTGTTGGCTTGAACCTCGCGGAAGGTGCCGGTTATGTGGTGTTGGAATCTGAACAATCGATGAAGCAAAGAGGCATTAAACCGCTTGGTCGCTTATTGGGCTATGCGAATACCTGCGATGCATACCATCAAACAGCTTCTTCACCCGAAGGCAAAGGTGCGGTGCTCGCCATGAGCGGAGCCATAGAAATGGCGGGTATTCAACCTTCTGCAATTGATTACGTGAACGTGCACGGTACAGGTACACAAAATAACGACTTGTCTGAAGGAACGGCATTAAAAACGGTATTCAACGGAAAGGTACCTTCTTTTAGTTCTACCAAATCGTATACCGGCCATACACTCGGCGCTTCGGGAGGCATTGAGGCGGCTTATTCTTTATTGGCCATCAACAACGGGGTGGTGTATCCTAACCTGCGTTTCAAAACCGCGATCGCTGATTTGGATTTAATTCCACAACAACAAATAGAATACAAACCGGTAAATATTGTCCTGTCTAACTCTTTTGGTTTTGGAGGAAACAATACCTCACTTGTTTTTGGAAGATGATATGCAATTAGAAAATATTTACATCGGTTCTTCAAGCTGTGTTTCTGTTCAGGAAACTTTCGACAATCCGAATTGGTTTGAGTCCCTCAAACCATTGTCAACTGAACCGATGAAGGTCATCGCTCCGGACTATAAGAAGTTCCTGGATCCCACGGCCACACGACGAATGAGTAAGGTATTGAAGAATGCTTTACTAACGGCCAAACAAGCCATGGAGCAGCTAGGCATTGCTGAACTCGATGCGGTGATCACAGGCACAGCCTGGGGCTGTCAGGAGGATACCACTAAGTTTCTGGATTCTTTTGAAAGCCTGGGAGAAGAATTGCTTTCACCTACTTCGTTCATTCAATCGACACACAATACCATCGGCGGACTCATTGCCATGTCTGTGAAGTGCAACGGATACAACAATACCATCTCACACGATTTCATGTCGTTTGAAACCAGCTTGCTGGATGCTGTATTGTTGATGAAGGAGAATAAAAAAGCCATGAATTGTTATGTCGGCGGGATCGATGAACTGACGAATTTTTCTGCCGGGATCTTTGAGAAGGCAAAATGTTTCGATGGGACTCATCCTGTAGCGGAAGCCGCTACCTGCTTTATCCTTCACAACCACAGTGATCAGAAAAAAACGGCTAAACTTTCCAATATTACCTTTACACAAGCAATGGATGAGACCTTACTGGATTTGATCAGGCAAAGCAAACCGGATCTTATCTTAAGTTCCTCTTCCATTGCTACCGAGGTTCCTGTATTTGATTACAGAACCTTATGCGGTGAGTTTTCTTCGGCCTCTGCATTTGGTCTTTACCTGGCGGACGAATTGTTGTCCAGTCCCGAGGCGAAATCAGCATTGGGCATCACCGTTTCTTCTTTGAAAAAAATAGCCCTGGTCAATGTTTATCCTGAAGGTCGTTGTTCATACCTGGAAGTTGAAGCATGCTAAGTTATAAAAATGTACGTCTTATCCATGCGCTGCTCTCTTCTGTAGCCCTCATCTGCTACTTGATCTATGGAGGTGTGTTTTTGTACGTAGCGATTATACTGGCTCTTATTTATCTTGGAGTAGTGATATACGGTGTCTTCACGGTTCGTGCAGGCTTCTTTCTGTCTTTGTACAATGAAGGAAGTGTAACCGATAAACGAATCGCTTTAACCTTTGACGACGGTCCATCTGAAAATACGAAGGAGGTATTAGACATCCTGAAAAAATACCACATCAAAGCCACCTTCTTCCTTATTGGTTCGAAAGTGGAATCCCAACAGGATGTAGTGAAGAGGCTGGTGGAAGAGGGACACGAAGTAGGAAATCACACCTATCATCATTCCAAATCCACGGGATTTTATCCTGTTCCAAAGCTGAATCAAGAAATTGAATCAACACGTGCGGTAGTAAAAAACTATACCGGCTTGAACATGAAATTATATAGACCTCCTTTTGGCGTCACTACACCCAATCTGGCGAAAGTGGTCTCACAATTGCAGTTGAATGTTATTGGGTGGTCGGTACGTTCTTTCGATACTACGCGGGAGTCTGCTGAAAGGATCATTCAACGGATATTGAAGCAAGTAAAGCCGGGTGCGGTAGTCTTGTTGCACGATGATAGAAAGAAGTGTACAACGGTATTAGAGACTATTATTCCACAATTATTGAACCAGCACTATACCTTTGCTACGGTAAGTGAGTTGTTTAAAATAGAAGCTTATGAAAAAGATTAACATACTTCTGTCTGTAATTTTCACATTTTGCTGTATCGCTTCATTGAAAGCACAAACAGCAGAAAAATACACGTTAGTGAGCAATGCAGAGGAAGCCAGGCAAATCTTCGATCAGATCAGGGCCGCTTCAAATACGATTGATGCGGATTTTATTCAGGAAAAGAAAGTAGACATCCTGGAAAATATCATCACTTCTAAAGGAAAGTTTTTATTCAAACAGAAAAACAGTTTAAGACTAGAGTATACCAGCCCATCTTACTACCTGGTGGTGATGGCAGCTGGCAAAATGCTGATCAAAGACGGCGACAAAAAAACAAAGATCGACGGAAAGGGAAGTAAGATGTTTTCACAGATTCAAAATGTGATGGCAGGTGTCTTAGGAGGGCAGATGGCTGATAACAAAGAATTCAAATACGAATTGTACAAAGGAGAAACAAACTATAAGATTAGGCTATTTCCTCAAACAGGCGCCATTAAAGATTTGTTGAAGGAAGTAGAATTCGTGACCAACAAAACGACGTTGAAAGCATTGTCCATGACCATGTTTGAACGTTCCGGAGATGTGACGGTCATGAAGTTTAAGAATGTTAAAATGAATGTGCCGATCGATGACAAGGTTTTTGCTACTCATTAGTATTGGCTTACTCTGCTCCTGTGGAAAGAAGCATACCATGCCTTCAGATTATACTTTGCAAAAAGAAAATTCTGAGCAAAAAATGGTGAAGTTTATACAGGTAAAAAGAGATTCTCTGCAAACCTACGCAACCGCAATAGAGACGTATGGTAAATACTTGTCAGGTGTCACTTATTTTAAGAATACGCAGGATACAGCGTTACGTGTGCTGTTTACCACACATACCGGACTGAAACTGTTGGATTTGCAAATTGCGAAAGAGGGCTGTAGTACAGTATATGCCGTAGAACAATTACAAAATCCTGTCGTGCTGAATTTATTGTGCCATGATTTTAGTTTGATCTCTTCCATCGAAGAGGAAGTAATGGCTTCACAAGTATATACTGCTGCTAACCATCTCGGAGTTGTTGCTCAGAAAGGACAGAAAGATGTGTATTATTATATCTTGGATTCGGGTGAGGTTTATAAAATAATAGAAACCGTACCTGGTAAAAATAAAATACAGACTGAAGTTTATGAAGAATCAACAGATTCATCTCTGGTAGTGAAGCACCGGAACTTTAAGTTTAAAATGACTTTAAAAAAACAAACCTTAGACTAATATGTTAGAAGGATTATTTGATATACAGGAGCAACCTTCAGAAGGAACCAAAAAGTCCTATCATGTGAAAGTGAATCCTGCTCACGTAGTATTTCAGGGACACTTCCCTGATCAACCTGTTTTGCCAGGGGTAGCGATGGTTTACCTCTCTCGTTTTTTGACAGAGAAAATTTCAGGGAAATCGATTAAATTGAAAGATGCCTCACAGATCAAGTTCTTAAATCTGCTAGATCCAAGAGTAAATCCGGAGTTTATCTATACCAATGAAATTGTAAAAGAAGCAGATGGCCTGATTTACGTAAAAGGGGAGATGAAATTCAATGAATTGACATTTTTCAAAATATCAGCGACCTACAATTGATAGCTATGGAGTTGCAAGCTTTATTTGAAAAACACAATGTATACGTACTGATTCCCACCTATAACAATGCGACCACCATTGCTCAGGTGATCGCTTCTGTGCAGGCCTATACCAATCGCGTGTTGGTTGTTAATGACGGCTCTACAGACAACACATCGGAGGTTCTGGCAGCTCAGCGTAATATAGCCATAGTCTCTTACCCTAAGAATAAAGGGAAAGGCTATGCGCTCAGACAGGGCTTCCAATACCTGCAATCCTTAGGCGCCCGTTATGTAATTACGATTGATTCGGATGGACAACATAAGCCCTCGGATTTGATTCATTTCATAGAGAATATCGATAAACATCCTGCTGCGATCATGATGGGAGCTCGGGATATGGGACAGGCCAATGTGCCCGGGAAGAGTAGTTTTGGAAATAAATTTTCTAATTTTTGGTTCAAACTGCAAACAGGCATTGACATGCCGGATACACAAACAGGCTACAGACTTTATCCTTTGTACCTGATGAAAGACATCAGCCTTTTTACCAATAAATATGAATTGGAAATAGAGGTCATTGTAAAGTCTGCCTGGAGAGGTATAGAAGTGGTGGCTGTTCCCATTGACGTGTATTATCCTGTGAAAGAAGAACGCATTTCACATTTCAGACCATTCAAAGACTTCTCTCGCATCAGTGTGCTCAATACCTGGTTGACCACCTTGGCCGTCGTTTATTATATTCCTAAACGAGTGCTGTTTGGCGTAAAAAAAAAGTCTTACCGTGAAATGATCTACACCTCATTTAAGGCACCTCATGAACCGCTTTATATTAAAGCATTATCCGTGTCTTGGGGCCTTTTCATCGGTGTAGCGCCAATATGGGGGTATCAATTGTTGGTGGGAATTCCTCTGGCACATTTCTTCAAGTTAAATAAAGCCATAGCCTTCCTTGCCGCCAATATTTCTTTACCTCCCATGATTCCATTTATCATTTATGGAAGTTTGAAAATGGGAGAATGGATAACAGGGCATAAGGTAGATATTTTATCACGTTCCATTAGTACATTTACATTAGGCGACATCTCTCAATCGCTTTGGATCTATGTCATCGGTAGTATAGCCTTAGGCGTCGCATTGGCCATTGCAGGCGGAGGGATCAGTTATATCATCATGAAAGCAAGCAGACGCTTGTCAAAAAGAAATTAATACACCATGCGCTCATTCATCAAAGAATATTGGATTCTTGTTGTGCTTTTAGCGGTCAGCACGTTGTTTGCCATCAATCTTCCCAAGATGAAGATTGATACAGACATTACCAATGTCTTCCCTCTGTCTGAAAAGGAAAAAGGAATTTCCTCTTACCTGAACGACATGGAAATTTTTGACCGCTACACCATCATTGTTTCCATCAAAGATTCCAATGACTTAGACAATGCCAAGAGAACGATTGAGCAGATCTCCGATTCGCTGACTTCAGAAGGCAATGATTCTTTATTTGAGTACGTGCAATACGCAGTGGATAACAGTAAAATTGATCAATTGTATGGACTGGCACACGACTATTTACCATTTTTTCTGGAAGAGAAAGATTACCTGACCATAGATTCTCTGATTCAAAAAGACAGGATGACACAGGTGGTGCAAAGGCAGTATAATGCTTTGTTGTCACCCGCTGGCATGGTGCTCAAGAAGTATTTTGTACGTGATCCATTAGGACTTTCTCCTTTGGTATTGAAAAAATTCGGACAAGGCTTTGAGCAGGACATCACATTGGATGAAGGATTTTTTGTGTCCGAATCGAAAAAAGATGTGATGTTTTTTGTGAAAGCAAAAGCCGCTAAAAATGATTACGCAAAGAATAAATTTATATACCATTACATCAAAGGAACCATTGACCAAAAAATGCAGGTCAATGAATTGAAAGCAGAGTCCTACGTGTATGGTGGTGCATTGATTGCTTTTCAAAACAGTGATCAGATTAAAAAGGATACCAATCTCACTATGCTTATCACACTGGGTTTGATTGTGCTG
>JAQZBV010000126.1 GCA_029237685.1 Cytophagaceae bacterium
AGATGCTCGTTCACATGCTGCGATAGAAGCAATCATGAAAATCTACGAATTGGATAATGAAGGATCAACAACAAGCAACATCAAAGAGTATTCCATCACATTAGAGCCAAGTACAAATCCCATCGAATTGTCCCAAGGTAAAAAATACCTCATCTTAGTGGAAGCGCAAGGTTATAAACCTATTTCAGAACGGATTGATGTTTCATCACCGGGAAGTCTTTCAATTGAAAAACTATTTTCCATGTCAAAGGACGAGTAATCGTCCTTTTTTTTTGACAAAGTAAAAGAGGTACTCTTGCTTCTTTGTTTTTTATTCTATATTATAACATTGAAAACTTACTCTATCCATGATTATGAAAAAACTACTTCTTGCTTTTGCTCTTGTTTGTGGAGCTATAAATTTTGCTCAGGCCCAGCTACCAATGGATCCAGGTACCGGTAAAGTAACATACCTGGAAGTAGTAGACGCTTCAGGTGTTAAATCTACTGAGCTCAATAAAGTGGTGAAAGAATGGGCCACTAAACAAGGTTTTACCTTAAAAGAAGATGGTGCGGAAAAACTGGTTTATGATGCTTCTACTACTGTAGAATATCCTCCTGTAGCGGGTACTGTTAACCTAAAAGGGAAAGTGAAATTTTCACTTTCTGTTTTCTGTAAAGAAGGCAAATACCGCTATATCCTGACTGACTTTGTGCATGAAGGTGATCCTAAAACAAAAGATAATGGTGGTAAACTAGAGGCTGTCAATCCTGAATGTGGTGCTACAAAGATGTCCGGTAAAGGCTGGGTAACGGTAAAGAATAAAACCAACTCCAACATGAAAGCTTTGACGGATGATTTGAAAAGAGTCATTAAGGAATACCAAATGGATCCGGCAAATAAAACAGACTGGTAGTTTTACCTACATAAAAAAAAGACACCAGGATTTTCCCGGTGTCTTTTTTTTATTAGGGAAGCGGCCACCATTTAATGGTCGGTTTATCTCCTCTTTCCATTTTTTTAATCAAGTCTCCAAGTGTTGCCAAAGATTGAGTCATTTTATCTTCTTCTGTATTGGAGAAATTAAAACGAGCCGTATTGAAAACAGGATTGGAGGCATAAAATGTTTCTCCGGGAACAAAAATAATCCCTTCTTTCATGCTTTTCTCCAAAAGCTTCATAGCGTTAAATTGTTTGCCAAACTCCAACCAAAAGAACATCCCTCCTTCCGGTATTTGATAGGTAACACTCTCAGGGAAATATGCCTTCATCGCCTCTAACATGATGTCTCTGCGTTTGCTGTATAAATTACTAACACGTTGAAGATGCTCTTCTAAATCGTAATGTGTGAGGTAGTCATACAATACCTGTTGATCTAAATGGGAAGAATGAAGATCTGAAGCTTGTTTCAATACGGTTAATTTCCTGATGATCTCTGGTGTTGCTATCACCCATCCTATGCGCAATCCGGGAGCAATCATTTTAGAGAAGGTCCCCAATAAAATAGTTTGCTCTGGCAATAAAGAATGTAATGTCGGCAATTGCTCTCCATCGAATCGTATCTCTCCATAAGGGTCGTCTTCAATAATGAATGTTTCAGACTGTGCGATAATAGCAGCGGTCTCTTTTCTTGAAGAGAGACCGTGTCTTTTACCGGTAGGATTCTGATAATTGGGGATCGTATAAAAGAATTTAATATTTCCCTCTTGAGTCAGTTCTTGTAATTGTTCAGCATTCGGCCCTTGCTCTGACAAATCTACTTCCTTAATGACAGGACTATATTGACTAAAGCATTGTATTGCTCCTAAATAAGAAGGGCGCTCCATTATAATCTCATCACCAGGATCCAAAAACAATTTGCTGATTAAGTCTAAAGCTTGTTGGGATCCGCTGGTGATCAATACCTGTTCCGGATCTATGGGTATCTTTTGCTGTCGCAAGTAGCGCTCCGCAATGAATCGCCGCAGCGGCATATAGCCTTCTGTATTCGTATACTGCAAGGCTTGTTGTCCATTATTCATCAATACACGGTAGGCTGATTTAGCCAAATGCTGAGCTGGAAACAAAGAAGGTTCAGGCAATCCTCCTGCGAAAGAAACCATGTTGGATTGCCCAGCGGCTTTGAGGATATCGCGGATGAATGAAGATTGCACTTGCTGTGCTCTGTCAGAAAAGAGCGTGTTGATTGTAGATGCTGTTGTTGTCATGATGAATTGAATTTAGGTTGAGTTAAAATTATTAAGGCATAAAAAAAGCCCGGGGGATTTACCCGGGCTTAGTATATGGTTACATGAATATGCACTACTATCCTACCCGGGACAAATGAAGACCACGACCGCGACTGCTGGCGATTTATGAAGGAGCGATGTAGAAGGTAGGGTGAACATGTTTTTAATAGTTGAGTTATTTTAAAAGAAGATGTTTATAGTAGTTAATGTTGCGTGAGGGATAGAAGCACAATTGAGCACGATAGTGCGAAAATTGCGCACGCAGTGCTGCCCACAGCGAGCATCGAGGTATGATAATCCTATGAGTTACGATCCGAGCGAGGACTTAGAGCACAATCGAGCACGAGAGTGCGAAGATTACGAACGCTAGTTCGCCCGACCCGAAGGGACACGCGCAAATCTTCTTCATTCTTATATCATACTATATTCACTTCATCCAATTTTTTATTATCAAATTATTTTATGCTATGAGAGCATGAAGAAAGAGGTATTTTCCTTTCCCCTCTTTTTCATGCCCATCATAACAAAAGAGTTAATCAATCAATTATTCAATTACAGAACAGGATAAAAAAAACACCCGGCTCAATGAGAACCGGGTGCTTTATAAGTATCGTTAAGACAATATCCTATCACATCCGGCCCTTCACTGGGACAGCTTTCTTCGCAGATGCGACGTGGAGTAGAATAGTGTTCATGTTGTTCATGTTACAAGTATAGAAGGAAATGAAATAAATCCCAAATTATTTTTTGTTTTTTTTCGATTACATCGTTTTTAGCTCTGCTACCAACTCTGTTAATGCTTTTTTAGCATCTCCAAAGAACATGCTTGATTTGGGATCATAGAACAACAAGTTGTCGATACCGGCATATCCGGCACTCATACTTCTTTTGTTAATGATAATGTGCTTCGCCCGATCAACTTCCAAAATAGGCATTCCATAAATAGGAGAAGAAGGATCTGATTTAGCAGCAGGGTTTACCACATCGTTTGCTCCTATTACCAGTACAACATCAGTCTGTTCAAATTCCGGATTGATGTCTTCCATCTCTACCAATTTATCATACGATACATTAGACTCAGCGAGCAGCACGTTCATGTGGCCAGGCATACGGCCGGCCACCGGATGAATGGCGTACTTTACCTCTACCCCACGCTCTTCCAAGAGTTGTTCCAATTCGTGAATGACATGTTGTGCTTGTGCAACCGCTAAACCATAACCTGGCACAATCACTATTTTTTTGCTGTAGTTCATGAGCACAGCAAGATCAGATACGGCAATGTCTTTGATCGAACCGTTCACTTCTGCTCCACTACCTGCAGCAGCACCTCCACCACCAAAAGCACCGAAGATTACATTGCTCAATGGTCTGTTCATGGCTTTACACATCACTAATGTAAGCAGTGTTCCTGCAGAACCTACTAAAATACCACCGGTCAACATGACTTTATTGTCGTAAAGAAAACCTCCGAAAGCCGCGGCTAATCCTGTAAAGGAGTTGAGCAAGGAGATCACTACCGGCATGTCTGCACCACCAATAGGCACCGTAAATAAAATACCATAGATTAATGCGGCAACAAACAAGGCATACAAAAATCCAGCGCCATGAGGTTGAGCATACACCACAAAAGCACCGAAAGCAAATACACCAATCATGAATACCGTATTGATGATGTTATAGGCCGGAAGACGAACAGGCTTGTTCATGGTTCCGTTCAATTTCAAATAGGCAATCACACTTCCGCTAAAAGAAATACTACCAATGATCAAACCTGCAATGATAGCAATCAAAGCGCCGGTATGACCGATGTTATGATGGTACTCCATCAATCCAATGAGCGCGGCGCAGGCTCCTCCCATTCCGTTGAACATAGATACCAGTTCAGGCATCTTGGTCATTTGAACTTTCTTAGCGGTCAACCAACCAATGACTGTTCCCAAAGCAATAGCACCGAAAATTAATACATAAACAATGGTGGGCACAGTGAAGTTTTCAATCACTAAACCGTTTGAATCTTTCTTCTCAAATAGAAGAACAGTTCCCAGAATGGCAATGACCATACCGACTGCACCAATCAGGTTTCCCTTGCGGGCTGTCTTGGCATTACCCATCATCTTCAATCCCAATATGAAAGTGATCGAACCGATCAGGTAGCAAATTTCAAGCAATGATAATTTCATGAGTATAAAGAATAAGGCGTACTATTTTTTCTTAAACATTTCCAGCATGCGGTCGGTCACCACAAAACCTCCTACTACATTGAGTGTTCCCAGTAACACTGCCAAAGACCCAAGAGAAAGGCTGACATAATCGTTCGCATCTACATTCAACATCACATAAATGGCTCCTACGATTACGACACCGTGTATCGCATTGGCTCCGGACATCAGTGGTGTATGCAATACCGTGGGTACATGACCAATCACTTCTACGCCTACAAAGACTGACAGTACAATAAAATAGATCATCGAAATGTGATCAGTAAATAAAGCTAAGATAGAGTCCATAGATTTAATGAGTATAAAGTTTGATTTTATTTAGCAACTGAGGGATGAACGATAGTTCCTTCGTGTACAATAAGACTTCCTTTTGTCACGTCTTCTTCCATCTCCCATTTAAATCCTTTGTCTTCGGCTAGGTGGAACAATAAGGTAGCAATATTCTTAGCATACAAATCACTGGCGTTCATGGGCAGCAAACTGGGAATATTGCTTTCACCGATAATGGTGACTCCTTTTTTAACGATGGTCTGATTCAGTTCACTTCCTACTACATTACCGCCTTGCTCAACGGCCATGTCCACAATGACAGAACCGAATTTCATACTCGCTACCATCTCTTCTGTCACCAATACCGGTGCTTTCTTTCCGGGTATCAAGGCAGTGGTGATGACGATGTCGGCTTCTTTGATGTGTTTGGCAATAAGCTCCTGTTGCTTCTTTAAAAAATCTTCTGAAACACCTTTTACATAACCACCTTCAATTTTGATGGAGTCATCACCGGTCACTTCAATAAACTTTCCACCTAAAGACTGTACTTGTTCTTTTGTTTCCGGACGAATATCGGTGACTTCTACTACTGCTCCCAGACGCTTAGCGGTAGCGATAGCTTGTAAGCCGGCTACACCTGCACCAAATATCAATACCTTGGAAGGTTTAATGGTACCCGCTGCAGTAGTCATCATGGGAAAAATTTTCCCTATAGCATTAGCAGCCATTAATACCGCTTTGTATCCTGCCAGGTTGGCTTGGGAGCTTAAAGCATCCATCTTCTGAGCCCTGGAAATACGGGGCACCGCATCCATTGAAAAAGCGGAAAGACCTGCCTTAGCAAGGGCATTCACCGTTTCAAGATTAGTAGCTGCCCATAAAAAAGAAAGTAAAACAGCACCTTTTTTCATATAAGCAATTTCTTCGTTGCCTGGAGCATTTACTTTCAATACGACATCCGCATTGGCATATAATTGTTTGACATCTGATACAGTAACCGCACCGGCAGCACTGTAGGCTTCATCGCTGAAAAAGGAATTTAATCCGGCACCAGATTGCACCTCTACTTTAAATCCTTTTTTTACCAACTCTTTCACCACATCAGGAGTCAGGGCTACTCTGTTTTCTTTAAGCTTTGTCTCTTTAGGAACTGCAACGATCATAATTAAAGCGTATAACGTACATATAAATATAGCATTTATCCACAAATAATAAGTCACCCATCATTTTGTGGGGTATTCGAATAAAGATAGAGGGAAAATACAACTTCTACCAAATGCTTGCGTACAAATGTTTATAAGTTCTAATACTAGCCTAAGACTAATGAGAACCCTTATTAAAGTTACCTTTCTATCCTTCTTTTTCTTTTTCTTATTCCTAGTTGATTTCAGCGGTTATGCAGGCAATACGAGGTCTGCTGTTAACGAGTCTGCGGATGATCAACCCGGTATCATCAATAAATCTCTCAAGCAAGCAGAACAGCTTCATGCAGATGGGAAAACCAAGAAAGCGATCAACGAGTTAGAGAAAATCCTTCCTAAAGTAGAAGCGCTTGGAGATGACGCTTTGCTAGAAAAAACCTATCAACTTCTTCTTGAATACCATACAGAACTAAAGAATAAGAAGAAAGTAGAAGAGTTCAGAATCCTTTATAACCTTACTAAAACCGCTAGAGAAAAGCGGGAGCTGGAGTTTAGCAATAAAAAGAAAGAATCCCTTCTTAAGAAAAGTGCCTCTGCGATCAATACATTAAAAGAAGAGAACCAAAGAAACGAGTTCGACAAAGAATTGGCTCAGCAAGAAGTGGTACAAAAGTCTAGCGAACTATTGATCACACGAGATTCTTTAGGCATACTAGATCTTGTCAACAGAGAACGTCAGAATCAAATTGATTTATTGAATAAAGAAAAACAGTTAAAAGAACTGAAAGTAAAAGAACAAGCACTATTGATTAAGGAAAAAGAAGCAAGAGAACAATTGACCTGGGTGATTCTTGGTTCATTAGTGCTGGGGCTATTGACATTGGGTATCCTGGCTTTTTATATTTATCGAAACCTACAACAAAAGAAAAAATACAGTCAGCAAATTGAAGGTCAATTAGAGATCATCAGTCATCAGCATGAGAACATTACCAATTCGATTACCTATGCCCAACGCATTCAAAATGCGATGCTGCCGCATGAACATAGTTTTCATCAACAGTTTCCCGATTCTTTTATTTTGTTTAAACCCAAAGATGTAGTGAGTGGAGACTTCTATTGGTTTTTTAATGTAAAAACAGGAAGTGCCTTAAATGATTACGATGCAGAAAACGAAGATGCTTCTGTAGAGGTTGCTCAGAAAATCATTGTAGCCGCTGTTGACTGCACAGGACATGGTGTTCCTGGCGCCTTTATGTCCATGATTGCTTACAATTTATTGAATATGATTGTAAGCAAACACATTCATGAACCTGATTTAATCTTGGCAGAATTGAACCGGAGTGTACGATTTGCCTTGCAACAATATAAAAATGACAACAAAGACGGCATGGACATGGCCATTTGTAGCATTGACAAAGAGAATAAAATCATTGAGTATGCCGGTGCGAAGAACCCTATCGTTATCATCAAAGACGGTGTATTGGAGCATATCAAAGGAGACAAAGAACCGATTGGCGGCTCTCAGGGAAAATCAGATAGAATCTATACCAAACATACCATCGCCATTGATAAACCTACTACCGTTTATTTGTTTTCAGATGGATTTGAAGACCAATTTGGAGGACCTGAAGGAAAGAAATTCATGATTAAAAACTTTAAAGAACTTTTACTTTCTATACACCATGAACCGTTTGATAAACAAAAAGGACTTCTGGACAAAGCTATTGAAGATTGGAAAGGAACCAAAGAAAAACAAATCGATGACATACTGGTCATGGGATTGAGAGTGAGTTAAATCACCCATCACTTGCTTTCAAGGGGTCAATTTATTTAACTTAGCATAAAATTGACCGTTAACCATGGCTTATTACATCGCCCTGCCTTTTCTATACCTCATATCTATACTACCCTTCTGGTTATTGTATCTTCTTTCTGATGGATTATATATTATTTTTTATTACCTCATCGGATACCGTAAAAAAGTAGTACTTCAAAATTTACGAAATTCTTTTCCGGAAAAATCTGAGAATGAAATCACCCTTCTCAGTAAAAAGTTTTACCGCTATTTTTGTGACCTGATTTTAGAATCACTAAAAACACTGACAGTATCTCGTGATCAGGTTAAAAAACATGTTGTATTCTCAGAAGCAGCAGTGGCTGCTTTTAAAAAATACAATGAAAGTAAACAAAGTGTAATACTGGTGATGGGCCATATGGGAAACTGGGAGTTGGCAGGTGCTGGTTTCAGTCAATTGATCTCTTCTCCTAAGCTCTATATTATTTACCATCCTTTATCGAACAAACGTTTCGATCAATTAGTCTATCACATGCGTACCAGACTGGGCAATGGGTTATACGCTATGAATGAATCCTTAAGAGGTATGCTGAGAGACCGTGATAAAGTCACTGCGACTGCTTTTATCGCAGATCAAACACCTAGCCCTGAAGGAGCTTATTGGACTACCTTCCTTCACCAGGATACACCGGTATTTAAGGGCACTGAAAAGTTAGCCACTAAACTTAACTATCCTGTGCTGTATGTCTCCGTATTGAGGCCTAAAAGAGGTGTTTACACCGTAGATTTGGAGCTGCTGACCGACAATCCTAAAGGATGTCAGGAAAACGAAATTTCAGAAAAGCATACGCGTAGATTGGAAAAAGACATCCTTGTTCAGCCAGAAATCTGGCTTTGGACACACAAAAGATGGAAACACAAACGCTAGCATCTCCCTGCTATTTCGTTCTAACTCTTAGCGTTTTTTTAATACCTCATCTTAGGTACAAATAGCCTTTTTTCAAAAAAAACGAAACAAAGTACGTCCGTTTTGTTTAGATTTTCGTTAAATATAATTAATTGAAAACTAAGCGAATAAATGTTTCGATTTCTTGTAGTCTCATTTTTTATTGTTTGCACTTCCCTACACGTAGCAGGTCAAAAACCTCCACTGGTTTTTCATCATCTTACAGTAGCCGACGGACTATCTGAAAATACCATTCGAGCAATCATAGAAGATGAAAAAGGCTACATGTGGTTTGGTTGCGAAGACGGACTCAACAAGTATAATGGTTATGAATTTAAAATATACAGGAATGAACTCAACAATCCGTATAGCATAAGCAGCAGAAATATTACACATTTATTTTCGGACAGTAAGAAAAGATTATGGATCATAACCAGCAATGGCTTGAACCTATACGACCCTTTACTTGACATTTTTTACAATTTCAACAACAATAAATATGCGGCCCTAAAACCGCTATCAGGAAACATTGAAGGCATCACGGAAGATGAAGATGGCATCATTTGGGTCACCACCAGAGACAATGGATTGTACAAGATTGTCTCTCTTGACAAGGTTCCTAAAAGAATGTCTCCTCCTTTTGAAGAAAATTGCAAACACCTCGATTTTTTAATCCCGGAAAATGACAGCACACTTTTGATAGGAAGCTGGGATGGATTATTCCGGTTCAATAAAAAGACTGAAAAATTCACAGACCTGCGGCCTCAATATGGCAGAGGTTACGAAGTGCGCAGCATTTATAAAGATGAGAAGCAAAACCTCTGGGTATCTACTACTGAAGGGCTAAAAATTATTTCTAAGAATGGTAGCTTAACCCGCATCGAACACGATGATAAAAACAGCAACAGTTTAGGAGGCAACAACCTGAATAATGTGATTCCCTATAAGAAAGACATCTACCTTATAGGTGTTGATGGATTAGGGATTGACATGTACGACACTAAAAAGAAAGTTTTTTATCATTACTCTGATGAGTTATCAAGTCCTAATCTCAATTCCTTGTACATGGATTCCAAAGGTGATATTTGGGCCGGTACCTATTTGAATGGCATGAACTATTCCAATACCACAACAAACCTTTTTGTATTAAAGAAGAACGATCCTAATTCAAACCGCTCTATTCATAAAGGTATCATTACAGGTTTTCTGAAGGATAAGCGCAATGCCTTATGGATATCCACAGATGGTGGAGGAATTTACAGAAGGAATGAGGGAGAAGAAAATATCATACATTACGAGGCAGGCAAAAAAGGCTTGACTAATAATGTCATCATTACCATTATGCAGGACAAGGAAAGTTTTTTATGGTTCAGCTCTTATGGAGGAGGATTATATAAATATGATCCTGCACTCGATTCATTCTTTGTCTATAAACATGATCCGCTAGACAGTGCTTCTCTTTTTAATAATTTCACAAAAT
>JAQZBV010000193.1 GCA_029237685.1 Cytophagaceae bacterium
CTCGAAATTTTCTGATGAGCTTGAACTAAAATTTCTATTATATTTTTTACATTCTTGTCTGCTTTTTTCCATTCCAGAGAATTTGTGAGCTTTTCAGAAAGATTGCCTCTGACATCTAAATATGTTTTTTCTGTCAAAACCAATTCACGTGTTAAATTTTCGGCTTCAGCTAATATTTTTTGCCGTTCCTGCCGTTCTTTTTCTTGCAGTTCTTGGTGCTTACTTTCGTCAGCCATAAATCTACCTCTATCTTATCTAGCATGTTGTTGAAAATGGAGTTTTCCCTGTATGAATGTTATTTTCAATTCAGCATTTGCTTATTGCTGCGAAAAACAATTCCCTGCATGCATCCTATCATTCGATTCTTAAGGAAATATTAAAGTTTAATTTTATTTCGGTTAGGTAAATTATGAGCCAACGTGAAAGGTATCCTACTCTACACACGACCAAATAGAGAAAGCCACCAAAATTGGATGAGTTATATGGTATGGCTATAATTGAGAAGATTTTGCGAGATGTTTAATATCAGCGCATAGGCAAAAATCTAACATTACAGAAGCGCTTTAGGAGAGATGCTGCATTATGCTCTGAAGGAAAATTACTAGAGAAGAATATTACTATCCACCTGGCTTATCATGGCAATATCTTTTCCTGAAAATGCCATACCGATTTTAGTGAGTTTACTTATTATACCTTGTGCTTTCATTTCTTGACCGTAGTTTAGGGTATTTATTTGATCAAGGGCTTTTTGGGCATATAACTTCAATTGACCTTGTTTTGCTTCAGGCACGCTTTTAATTTCAAAAATAAATCCTGGTAGACTAGCTGTTTTATCCTTAGGAATCAGCGCCACATCATAACGACCATCACCGCTTTCTCTATTAGATCGAATCCAATGTGTTTTGTGCATATCAGCAACTAAACCTAGGGTAAATCCATGGAAGAATTTCTCAGGTTCTTGCCCTTTCATGTCATAATAACTGAATACATTCTTGATGAATGTTTGAAGTTTCTTCTCAAACACATCTAAACGACCTTCTCTTAAGTCTTGCAGAAATTCTGAAAACCAAAATGAACCTTTGTTCCCATCCAGCCAATCGTGAATAAGTCCACGGTATAAACTATAGACTTCTTGGTTTGGGATACGCAGCTTATAAGCCATACCCTCTTCCATTGATTCAGCAACTACATCATCTGCAATTGCATTCAAATAACCTGACATAAACAATAAATTTAAAATAGCTTTTGGATTATTTGTTAAGCGCTGAAAAGTTAGATTTTCACTGAGTATGGATGTAACCATTTCTCCTTGCATTAATTGTTCAAAATTCTCCTGAATATCCTCCCCACCTGTTACGAGCAATTTTCCGATCAGAGAGTTATCGCTGGTATTTACCCAGTAAGGTTTCAAGCGACCACTGTGTTTAATACAACTTATAATTGACCAAGGATTATATAAAGTTGTTCCATCCACTTGATAGCCGTTGTACCAGGCTTTGACCATCGGCATATTATGATTCAAGCTGGCCTGCTTAAAGAGCCTATCCACTTCTTCTTCGGTAAATCCAAAGTATTCTGCATACTCCGTTGATAAAAAAGAATACACCTCTATATTATTTAAACCTGAGAACAGATTCTCTTTAGCCACGCGTAAAATACCTGTCACAATCGCCTTATAAAAATAACTATCATCTTTTAACGCCACACCAAAGAATTCACGCATAAATCCAATCATTTCATCGTAATAGCCTTCTACATAGGCCGTATGAATAGGCGTATCGTATTCATCAATTAACAATATTGGCTTTTGGCCGTAGTGAATAGATAACCATTCACATAGCATTCGCAATGACGTCTTTGTTTCTTCAAATGTTGCTGTCTGGTCAAGCGCTCTTTTGAAACGAGCTTTAGCACCCTCATGCAAGCGCTCACTTTCGAACAAGATATAATGATCACTATACAATCTTGAAATAAGTTCTCGAATACTTTTATAGGCCTGATCGAATGTACCAGCTTTAATATCTTTTAGGCTCAACAAGATCACTGGATACTTGCCCTGATGGGCCCAATAAGAAGCTGGTGCTTTTTTAATATTAAGACCGTCAAACAAGGTTGCTGTATTTTGTTCATGTAGAGAGAAAAAATATCTAAACATGGACAAAGTGAGCGTTTTACCAAAACGGCGTGGACGGGTGAAAAGCAAGACTTTGGCATCATCCATCACTTTTGGAATCATGTGAGTTTTATCGACCAATACGCGCTCTTCGCGAATGATGTCTCCAAAATCACTATAACCTATGGGGTATTTCAACATATTGTGCGCCAAAAAAGGGAGAGAGATACGAGATTCTATCAGGAGAGGAGAGGTAAAAAACAGACCTTTCCTGAGAAAACAGCCCAACATTACCAACAGCAATATTTTACAGACCTATCCAAATCTTCATGCGCAAGTTTGACACAGCGGACAGAACTTACCCCTCTAGTTTTCACTTGCAGTTACACTTCTTTCGCATAATACTCCCGCCGCATTAGAATTCTTTCAAGATGTGAGTTAGGAGTTTTTGCCCTGGAGAACCACGATAGAGCACTATATCCAAACGCTTCGCGGTCTCATGATGGCGGCACTTTATATGCCAAATCTAGGCTTGTATGGGGGAGTTTTAAAATAAAACCGTTTGATTTCCTGAATGAAACAATCGAGCTTACATAGATGTATTCATAGCGTGTTTTATTTTGAAGCGCTTATATACCAGCCATTTTTCTTCAGGAAATATATTTGGCTTGATTTTTAATACACTCGAAAGAACTCTATCATACCAACCCTACAAAAAAGGCCA
>JAQZBV010000010.1 GCA_029237685.1 Cytophagaceae bacterium
AGATGAAAGCGGAAATGTAAATGGAGTTTTGGTGGTCTGCAACGAAACTACCAAACAAATCAACACTAAAAAAAGACTGGAAGTCATTGATAAGAAATTTCGCAATACTGTTAAACAAGCGCCGATGGGAATCACTATCCTACGCGGTGAGACTTATACGGTGGAGTTGGCGAATGAGGCCTACTTGCAACTGGTAGACCGTACTGAAGAAGAGTTTGTAGGAAAACCCATATTCGAAGCGCTTCCTGAAGCGAAGGAAACGGTACAAGATCTGCTCCATGGCGTGTTTACTACAGGCATTCCTTTTAATGGCTATGAGATCAAGGTGCCCATCAATCGTTTTGGCAAACAAGAGCAATGCTATTTTAATTTTGTTTACCATCCGTTAAAAGACGAAGATGGAAAAATTAACGGCATCATGGTCGTTGTAACTGACGTGACCAAACAAGTGGAAAGCAAATTTGCCTTGCTGGAAAGTGAAAATCAATTCCGGAATCTGGTAACACAGTCACCTATTCCTATGGCTATTTTTCGAGGGGAAGAGTTCATCATTGAACTAGGAAATGAAGTCATGTTGAAAACCTTGTGGCATAAACAAGCGCATGAGGTAATAGGGAAAAAACTACTGGACGTATTTCCTGAACTGAAAGACCAAAAGTTTCCTGAACTATTAAGAACTGTATTAAAGAACGGTGAAACGTACAAAGAGGCGGAAGCGGAAGCTTACCTGAGCACACCGAAGGGATTGAAAAAACATTACCTTGATTTTGAATATGCTCCCTTGCGTGAACTTGATCAAAGCACTTCAGGTATCATGGTCACTGTGATGGATGTGACGGAGAAAGTAGAAAGCCGCCAAGTCATCAAAGAATCTGCCGAACGTTTACGATTGGCTACTGAAGGTACTCAGATTGCAACATGGGATCTTGACTTGAATACCAAACACATTATTTATTCCGGACAACTTACGGCCTTCTTCGGATACCCGGAACATCATGTCATGACGCATCAGGAAATGCGCCATCATGTACATCCGGATGACATTCACACCATCGTAGAAAAAGCTTTCGAAACAGCCATCCAAACAGGCGTCTATCAATACGAAGCGCGCATCGTGCAACTTGATAAAGCTGTTCGTTGGATCAGAACAGTAGGAAAAGTCTTTTTTGATTCAGGGAATAAGCCTTATCGAATGCTAGGCACGATGATGGATATTACGGAACGTAAGCGGTCGGCGCAAATTCTGGAGCACAGTGAAAAAAAATTCCGTACACTGGCCGATTCGATGCCGCAGTTGATCTGGACAGGAGAACCGGATGGAATCCTTAATTATTTCAGTCAATCGGTCTATGATTACTCCGGCTTAACACCTCAAGAGTTACAAGAAAAGAGCTGGTTGGAAATTGTTCATCCAGACGATCGGGAAGAAAATATTAAGCAGTGGACTGCTTCCATATCATCGGGCAATTCTTTTCACTTTGAGCATCGCTTCCGTAGAAAAGACGGTGAGTACCGCTGGCAATTGAGTCGTGCCATTCCGCAAAAGGATGAAGAAGGAAACATCCTGATGTGGGTGGGAACCAGTACCGACATACACGATCGTAAATTGTTCATCGACGAGCTGGAAAAAAATGTGCGTGAACGTACAAAGCAGTTGTCCTTACTCAATAAAGATTTACAAAAATCAAACGATGACCTGGCACAATTCGCGTATGTCGCCAGTCATGATTTGCAAGAACCGCTTCGGAAAATTCAAACGTTCACTACGCGCATCATAGATGTTGAAAAGGAAAACCTGAGTCAAAAAGGAAAAGATTATTTTAATCGCATTCAAGCTTCTTCGCAAAGAATGCAACAATTGATTTTGGACCTCTTATCTTACTCTCGTGTAAATGCCGGTAAAAAATTATTTGAACCGGTGGACTTAAATTCTTTACTGGAATCTGTAAAAGAAAATTTGAAAGAAACAGTGGAGCAAAAAAATGCACAGATTTTGTCTGATGAATTGCCTAAACTGTTGATCATACCGTTTCAGTTTGAACAACTACTGACTAATCTTCTCAGCAACGCCCTTAAGTTTTCTAAAAACGAAATCGCTCCTGTTATCATCATCAAAGCCGCGTCGATTCATGGAAAAGACATTCCATCCTCTGCTGTAGATAAACAAATCTATTACCATCATTTAATGGTAGCTGATAATGGAATCGGTTTTGAATTGCAATACAAAGAACGGATCTTCCAGGTGTTCCAACGCCTTCATGGAAAAGAAGAATACCAAGGCACAGGGATAGGTCTTTCCATCGTAAAAAAAATCATAGACAACCATCATGGTTTCATTGATGTAGAAAGCGAAGTGAATAAAGGATCAACGTTTCATCTCTACATCCCCTTTGTTCAATCACTATAAATAAAGAAGGCTGGATAAATTATCCAGCCTTCTTATTGAAATGCTACGAATAACTAAGCAGGAACTTTTCTAAAAGCTTCACGTTCCCAAACCCTATGTTTGGCAATGGCTTGAACAAAATCCTTTGCTGGTCGATCAACAACGACCCCTGTTGAAGGATCTACTTTTTTATCGCCCGAGAATTCTTTTGCAACTGCAGTTCTCTTCAATAAATCCACTCCTTCTCCATCTGCCGCAATGGCTTTACAATGGCGATAGGCTTCATTAATAAAATGAATGGCGTCTGGTTGTTGAGTCAAAGTGTCTATGCTGTTTTTCCCTGCTGGAACATAAACAGCATCAAACAAGACTGAACAAGCTGTAAGAAAACTTTGATTCACTTTCACATCCTGTTTATCAGAATTTTTAATAAAGCCAAGTTTAGGAGCAATGATTTGCACCGTAGCCCCTCCTTTTTCCAATGCCGATTTAGTATTATTCAATGCATTTGAATCTACACCATTAGCGGCAAGTATAGCGATCTGTCTACTTTTGATCGTGTTCTTAACCGTATTGGCCATGCTTAATGCTTCAGATTTTTTCAACTTAGATTCCACCTGAATCGGTTGAAAATTTCTTGGATTGCCATCAGCAGGAATACTATGATTCATGGGCTTTTCAGGATTCTTAGGTACTGACATTCCCAACTCATCCGCAACATCTTCTGCCAATTTTTGATCTACTTGAGTCAACAAGCCTAGCATGCGTTTTCTAATGTCATCGGAAACCACTTTACCCAATTCAAAGCGCAAAGCATCTGTCAGGTGATTTCGCTCCGCCGTATTTTGACTATTTAGAAACAAGCGCGCTTGACTAAAATGATCAAAGAAACTCTGGCTTCTCGCTCTGATTTTCTTCGCATCAATTCTTTCGTTATAAGAAGTAAATCCACCTTCCACAGCTTTTGCCTGAAAAGGGCATCCGCCGCCGGTTGTGTTCGGGCTATAACTAGATTTACCTGTGTCAATCTGCTGACGCATATGTCCATCTCTTTGATTATTTTGTACCGGTACAATCGGACGATTGATCGGAATCTCGTGAAAATTAGGACTGCCTAATCTTGACAATTGCGTATCTGTATAAGAAAACAATCTTCCTTGTAACAAGGGGTCATTCGTAAAATCAATGCCGGGCACCAGATGTCCAGGATGGAAAGCTACTTGTTCCGTTTCTGCGAAGAAGTTATCCGGGTTGCGATTTAAAGTCATCTTGCCAATGATCTTTACAGGCACTAATTCTTCAGGAATTAATTTTGTAGGATCCAGTAAATCGAATTCGAATTTATGTTCGTCTTTTTCAGGCACGATCTGCACACCTAATTCCCATTCAGGAAAGGCGCCATTTTCAATGGCTTCGTATAAATCTCTGCGATGGAAATCCGCGTCCTTACCAGATATTTTTTGCGCTTCGTCCCAAGCTACTGAATGTACACCCAATAAAGGTTTCCAATGAAACTTTACAAATACAGATTTACCAGCTGCATTAATGAAACGGAAAGTATGTACTCCGAAACCTTCCATCATACGTAAGCTTCTTGGAATTGCTCTGTCACTCATGGCCCACATGATCATGTGCATGCTTTCAGGCATCAGAGAGATAAAATCCCAGAAGGTATCATGGGCGGATGCTGCTTGTGGAATTTCATTGTGAGGTTCCGGTTTTACTGCGTGTATTAGATCCGGAAACTTCATCGCATCTTGTATGAAAAATACCGGCATGTTGTTTCCCACCAAATCATAATTCCCTTCTTCGGTATAAAACTTCACGGAGAATCCTCTGACATCCCTTGCCAGATCGGTAGAACCCCTTGATCCTGCAACCGTACTGAACCTTACAAACACTGGTGTTTGTTTTCCAGGTGTTTGCAAGAAACCGGCTTTTGTATATTCTGCCATGGATTCATACAGCTCGAAAACACCATGTGCCGCCGATCCTCTCGCATGAACGATACGCTCGGGTATCCTTTCATGATCAAAGTGCGTGATCTTTTCACGAAGAATAAAATCTTCCAGTAAAGTAGAACCACGCTCTCCCGATTTTAAAGAATTTTGATCGTCATTGATTTTCAAACCCTGATCAGTAGTCATCAATGCCCCATCATTAGAAACAGTATTTTTAGCCAGGTCCTCAATTTTAGCATTGGACGCGGCATTCTTCGCAGAATTTTTCTTAGCCATGAAAGTAATTATTTAATATTGATGATTATTAAGCAGAAATTCTTTGCTTCTCTAATGATAAAAAGTGCTGCTGGCTAATTGCCTTAACAAACTCCTTTGAGGCACGATTAATGAAAATGCCTTCTACAGAACCTTTATTCAGCTCTGTTCCAGCGGCTGTGATGTAAAGCAATTCTTCCCCTTCTCCATCCACTGCAATTGGCTTGCTGCTTTTATAGGCATCGTTGATAAATCTTATGACTCCTGGTTCTGTCTGTAGCGTAAAAATACTATCCTCTCCACCCGGAACATATACGGCATCAAAATCAATGGGAAAGTCTGTCATGAACACCTGATCAACTTCTATTTGTTTTCCTTTAGAACTACAAATGGCTCCTTGCTGTGTAGATACTATTTTTGTATGCACACCTTTTTCTTCTAAAGCGGATTTCATTCTAAAAAGAGACCCTTCATCTACTCCATTAGCAGCAACTATTGCCACTTGCTTCTCTCTGTTTTGTACTGCTTCTGATAGATTTTCCATAGCCATAATATAATAGTTGTAGCTGTACAAAAGCTGTGCCTACTCCTACAAGACCTGATTTCCACACCCTATAAAAGCAACAGAGATAAATGCATGTAAAAAAATCCACACATTGAGGAAATGCCATTCGATAAAAACGACGATTACTGACCTATTAACTGTTTATTTTTTGGCCATGATTTTGTCTTGTTTTTTTATGAATTAATATGTAAAAAACTCTTATGACAAAAGATAAAAAAAATAAGCAAGTGCTTTTCGAAAAGTTTTCTTCGGCGGTGACAGAAGCGGCAGGAAGTACTTATGCCTTTGTGAGTGCATTAACACTCATTATTTTATGGTTGTTATCAGGACCCTTATTTGGTTTTTCCGAAGTATGGCAATTGATCATCAATACTACCACCACCATCATTACGTTTCTCATGGTATTTGTTATCCAGAAAGCACAGAACAAAGAATCGCTTTCCATCCAACTCAAGTTAAATGAATTACTCGCCACAAATGAAATTGCCAGTAATCGATTAGTTTGTGTAGAAGAGCTCACAGAAGAAGAAATGAAAGTGTTACGTAAGTTCTACAGCAAACTATCGCACATGGCAAAACAGGAAGGGAAAATCACAGAATCTCATTCGATAGAAGAAGCGGAACAATTTCACCACATCAAAAAAGAACGTACACCTTCGGAACAATCAAACAGGAAAGTTCGTTAGTCAGTCTTATTTTCGTGAGCACCCGCTTTATTCCATAAAAGATCCTTGCTCTCATTGAACAAGCCCGACAGAAACCGTAGGGTAATCAAAGTCAGTACTTACACCAGCACTTTAGCAAAGGTGTAAAAAACCAAGACCTTCCAATAAGAGAAGGGCTTGGCTAATTTAATAAACAAACAAAATTTTAGAAACTCACCTGTTGAATGCTTTTGTTTCTAACAGGCTCTTCAGGACTTAAGAAGCCATACTTATGCAAGGAGGCTTGACCCTTCGTCAGTATAAATTGTAAAAATTTTCTCTCGATGGAATTTGCAGGAGTATCCTTCTTCAGCGATATGTGGAAATAAGTGATAGGAATATCCAATGCTGATGCATTGCTCTCCAAATAATTCGTCAACGAATCCAGGTTTGACAACTCTAATTTTTGTTGCGCGATGGCGTTGGCAATACTTTCTGTTTTTATAATTGTAATTCCCTTCTTTATTCTTCTTGTATCAAGATCATACAATATACCCGGTATGCTGTAGGTCACTCCAGCGGTATCTTTTGAAATCGCGTATATCAAATGTTTATCTTCTCCCACAATGGTTTTGCCTCTGATGTCCTGCGCCTTGAATCCGTAGTAACTTGCAAATGCCGTATTCGCGCAGGCGATGCGTTCTCTGGTATACACTTGCACAATTTCCTTTTTTGCTTTTTGAGGAGAGGAGACGTCGTCTGTCTTTTGCACAATCGGATCGAAATATAAGTTTCTCAACTCCTTTTGTCTGATGGGTTTATTCTTATACAACTGAACCACGGCGCTGCGTTCATTGGCTACAGGGAAAATGACATACCTTCCTAACTTGATGTACTCGTATCCCGCTCTTTTCTCCAGCGTATCCAGGTTGTGTGCGTTAATGACCAGATTGGCTTGTTCGGCATAAGGTGTTTCCCTAGGTACAATTTGAATCACCGCATCAGGGTTTTCTTCATTAAAATCCTGGATCCACTGACGGACAAGATCGTAGGTAAAACGTGAACCAGAAATGGTGATACTATTGGGTGCAGACGCCGTAGATTGTGCCACTGCTGCTTGTGAAACAAGTAGCAATACTCCAAGCATCAGCGTATTAAATGCTCGCTTTTTCATGTGGATCTCCTTTTATATTAATCGTTACAGTAATGGGTATGAGACCAGCGGAATCTAAATCCTAAACATTGTCCACCACATTTCAGAATTTATTCATCCACTGAGCCTCATACTCATTGAGTATTATCTGGCTGCTACTCTTTCCAGTTGCGGTTGCTCTGCATGCACCAATTGTCTTTCAGCTTTCAATGGAAAGGTATTGTCGGTAATCAATCCCAAACGGAATCGCTTACTTAAAATGTCGCTGTATGTCGATAAAATCAAACTGCGTTCCTGTTCGTCCAGTTTTATCTTTAGTTTATTCAAAAACTCCCACAAGGGTTCATAATATTTATGTCCGGTGTGCTTTTGAAATTCATCCAAGGTCAAACGATTGCCTTGTTTAGATAACAAGTTGACAGCGATGAAAAAATAAGAGTAAGGTAGTTTACTTCCTTGCAAAACGGTGCCGCTGCGTAAAGTAGTTCTGAAACGGCAATCCACACATTGAAACTGTTGTTTCGACATCAACCAGTAATGGTGTTGTGAACCACATTTCTTGCAAACTACACCTTTATTTAAACGGTACTCCTTAAAAGCCTCTATCGAAAGCTCTTCGTTCTTATATACGTATGATACTCCTTGTAAATTCATAATAACTCATGTTTGAATGAACGATGTACAAACTTAATTAATATACTATAAATTCTATAGGATTAGTAGACTTAATTAGTGGTAAACATCCCGATTAATCCAGAAACATGCGGAATTTAAAAATGGAAGCACATTTTCTTTACATTTGAACAACGACTTCCTTTGCTAAAAATATTTTTAGTAAAAGGAAGTCTAAAATAAGGCACATTTGAATACATCATTTGAGCTCTTTAGAGAAGAATTTTTCTAAGCTTAGAATCTTTACCTTCTCCTGTAGAAAAAAACTGTTAGACAAGGTATGAAGTGCTTCATCTGGAATTGTACCACAAAAAGGGAGCGCAAGATACGACGCTCTTCGCTCTGACTCTTTTTATTCTCAGCGTGTTAAGTCTTTCAATCTTGCATTCTAATGGCAACTAAAATAAAAGATACGCAATGATCAATGTCACGATGATATTAAACCCTTGCGCGATTAAAAAAGCATACAAAGGCTTTTTACTGTTCTCATTAAACAAGTCAGCAAAGTTGGTTTCCAAACCAATACTGGTGAAGGCCAACACAAACCAAAGTGTTTGTATATTCTTCAAACTGCCTTTTACAGCATCGATGGTATCAGCAGATAATACAAAGGAGAACAAAAGTGATGCGCCTATAAATCCGATGACAAATTTTGGAAACCTTTCCCAAATGACATACAAAGAAGGTTTTGTCTTTTGCTCTGGGTTCTTCTCGTCTTTCTTAATGGTCCAATAAATACTAATGGCAAAGGCGGCGATACCCAATAATACGTTTTGAGAAAACTTGACAATCGTACTGATCTTCAATGCCGTTTCTCCCACCAATGTTCCGGAAGCCACTACGGCTCCGGACGTATCAATACTGCCGCCCAGCCAAGCTCCGGTGACTTCTTGTGAGAGCCCTAAATAGACCGCGATATAAGGCATACCAATCATCATCGGAATAGCAGTAATCAAAACCATAGAAATGACATATGATAATTTTTTTGAGTCGCCATTGATGGCACCAGACGTAGCAATGGCAGCGGATACGCCACAAATGGAAACTGCGCTGGAAATCATCATGGCTAGTTCTTCATCGATCTTAAATTTTTTACACACCCAAAAAGCAAAATACCATACGGATAATACCACCACCAACGCTTGCACCAAACCCAAGGATCCTGCCTTTAAGATATCTGAGAAAATAACCGTCGTTCCTAACAGCACCAAGCCTGTCTTTACAAAAAACTCTGTCGTTAAGGCCGAACGAAACCAATCGGGTAAAGTAACAGTATTGCCAATGATTAAGCCTATGGTCAAACTAAAAATCACCGCTTCCAGATTGGTAGACTTCACCGCTTGATTACCGGCGATGAGCAAGGCAACAGTAGTCAAAGCATACACGATAGGGAAACTTGCCAAAAAAGCTTTGACTGGTTTCGCAACCAAACAAACGCCAATGCTACCCAGGCTATAGATAAATAAAAACTGCGAGAGCAATTTGATTAAATTGTCCGTCGCAAAAACTTTCGAAGACAATTCTTCAACGCTGCTCCAGTTAAAAGAGGGTGTAGCAATTACAAATCCGAATACTGCAAAAACAATGATCGCAAATCCGATGAGAACAGCAGTCCAGTCTTCGTGTAAGATTGGCTTTGGTGTGGTGGTAGACATGGAAGAAATACTAGTTGTTAGTTGTTAGTTGTTAGTTGTTAGTTGTTAGTTGTTAGTTGTTAGTTGTATTATTTCTTTTTGAATATATCTTTTAATGCTTGTTCGGCGGCATGAAAACCTGACATGCCGTGTACACCGCCACCGGGTGGTGTAGAGGCTGAACAAATGTATAATCCCTTTTTTGACGTACGATAAGGAGAAGCACGTAAAGCCGGTCTCGTAAATAATTGTGTGATATCAATAGACCCTCCATTGACATCCCCGCCGATGTAATTAGGATTGTACGTTTGCATGTCTTGCGTATTCATCACATGTCTTCCGATAATGCGTTCTCTAAAACCGGGAGCAAAACGCTCGATTTGTTTTTCGATGGCTTCCGTACGATCCTCTCCTGAACCGTTCGGCACATGACAATAAGCCCAGGCTGTATGTTTACCTTGGGGTGCACGTGTATCATCGAATAAGCTCGGCTGAGAAAACATTACAAAAGGCTTATCTACGTGTTTCCCATTTGCAGTTTGTTGTTCCGCTAACGCAATTTCTTCTAGGGTGTTTCCAATGTGTACCGTTGACGCGCGCTGACATTCTTCCGCAGTAAAAGGAACCGACGCATCCAAAGCCCAGTCGACTTTGAAGACACCCATCCCAAATCTATACCTTTCTAATTGCCATTTATAGAGGCCTGAAAATTTATAGCCTGCAATATCTAACAATTGATGTGGAGAAACGTCAAACAAAACGGCTTTTGCAGAAGGCAATTGATCAAGCGACGCAACGGGAGTATTGATTTGAATCTTCCCGCCTAATGCAAGGAAATGCGCGGCTAAGGCATCTGCTAAACTTTGCGAACCACCCTTTGGTATCGGCCATCCTTGTGTATGTCCGACAGCGGTAAGCACCAAGCCAATGGCCGATGTACTCAGGGAAGAAAGCGGTAGCACAGCATGTGAAGTCATACCGGCCCATAAGCCTTTTGCTTCCTTGGTCTTGAACTGTTTAGCCAAACTTAAAGCAGGCTGTAAAGCCTTTAATCCAAACTGGGCCAACAGCAAAGGATGTTTGGGGAAATGCAAAGGTGCCAATAAGTCTTCATCAATCTTCGACCAATTATTGACGATGGGACGAAATAAATTTAGATAAGCCTCTTCATCTTCCTTTAACAAACTTGCTGTTTCTGCTATTGATTTGGCAAGCACAGCAGCGGTACCATCATCAAAAGGATGAGCCGTAGAAAATTCAGGGTATATGAATTCTAACCCTTGCTGCTGCAGTGGTAAGGTTTTAAAAAAGGGGGAAGCTACTGCCATAGGATGAACAGCTGAACAAACATCGTGTTTGAAACCGGGCAATGTCAATTCTGCTGTACGCATGCCTCCGCCGATCGTTGCTTTCGCTTCGAGAATGAGCACAGAAAGTCCTTCCTGCTGCAAGCGTATCGCAGCGGCTAATCCATTAGGACCTGAACCTACCACTATGGCATCGTAATCATACTTCATGAATTCAATAGACATCTCGCAATTGCATAAGATGGGATTTGTATTAAGAATGAAATATCTCACACAAACCATACTGCATGGCTAATATAAGAAGTGCTGCTAATTTAATCTGGTTTTTCTTAATAGAAACTATTGGAAGAAGTTCTTCCTTCTTTCAAAGGATATCTTTTGAAATTGCGATTCAGTACTACGTGAATGGAATCCTTAAATTCATTGACCCCATCTAAAACAATTTGATTGGAAGATGGTCTTTCGTAATGCAATACCTGTGTCTCGTCTTCGTGGTTTTTATTTTTGTTTTGCAGGTAAAGTATCTGCTTTGTTGTATCTGCTTTGTAGAAGAAATACCTTCTTTCTCCGGCCATTCCTCCAACTTCCCATCTTGTTACACCCAGGTCACGGTTCCTCTTTTGCTTAGCCAACCGGTCTGAATCTTGTGTATTCACCTGGTTCAACCTACTGTTCTTTTTATCATTTTTTACGCGGAGAGGAGAATAACCAATCATGCGATCAGCGATGGCTCCACGATTGGTCTTATAACTTAGGGATGACCATTGCTCAAACGTAGCATCCTGCCATCTTAATGTATCGAAAGGATTGTATGCAATTGTTTTGTTGTTCAGTTTATATTCGGCCACATCATAATAACCCTTAGAATCCGGTAATCCGGGTGTACTTGGAATATTATAATTATTACCATTAAAGAAACCATAGGCCCACGCTACTGCTGCGAGCGGAACAAATATAAAATTGAAAACTAATTTAACACCCGTACGTGAATGCTGTTGCCACGTTTTTGTCAAGTCTGGGTAATAACGATAAGGAGCAACATCTTGCTGATTTACTAACAAATTCCAAATCTTCGGCAAATCATACCAGGCGATAAAAATACCGATAATGGTAAAATAAGCCGCGGGTACCGCAACGCCAGCATCGTAAGCGTGATTTGCAATACAAATATTGAAACAAACAACCGCAGCTAAAGCAGCACCAAGCACTGCTGTTTTTCGATGCAGCAACAACAACCCAGGTATGATTTCCGCAAAGCCCAGGAATACTGTATACTCAAAAGAAACACCAACATGTGACCAATACAATTTTTTTTCGGCCATGTCTACAAATGGTGTATTCAGCATACCCACCGTAGGGTATACCATTTGCATCGGAAATGCTTTCTTCAAACCCCAGCCTACCATACCATAAGCGAGTCTGTAGCGAGCCAGCACTCTGATCCAATAGTACAACTTACTATAGTTAAACGATTTTTTGTCCATTAACGTCCAGCCGGATGCCGCTATAACAGCAATACCGAATACCAGAATTAAGTTGATGTAATTGAGAATACCAAAAACTCCTTCTTCCGATTCTATCAATACAATCTGCGGTGGCCAAAAGGCAACGATGGATTGAAAATCATGGTAAGTGATTTTACCAAATTCCAAATGCGCCAAGTGCTTGTAAAAATTAGAATAGGTTGGAATGCATAATAGCAGAATATAGATAAAGCCAATTCTGAATGCGTACTTCTGAATGAAGGTCCATTCCCGTTTTGGATTTTCATGGCTCTTTTCCTGAATAGGAGCCGTTGTACCAACCGCCTCATTTGTCACTATTTTTTTATCTTCAAGGGATTCCATATGTTCTATCGTTCAAATTGTAAAATTATAATTTCACTGGTTTTCTTCTTCCTTCAAACATCATATACTTTTTATTGAACTTATTCAGGACTACAGTAATAGAATCCTTATTGTAGTCAATACCATTCAAAACAATTGTGCTGTCGTTGGGTCTTTCATAATGAAGTTGCAACGTTTCTGTCCTGTGGTGAATGTTTTTATTCTGAAGAGACAAAGTCTGTTTGATCGTATCCGCCTCGTAGAAGAAATAATGCCTTCCCGCATAACCCGCCAGTTCATAGTTTCTTTCAATGTCTTTTTCATGATAAGCTTCGGCATTGGTATTGTCAATGATCACCGGTCTGTTTTGCTTGATGGTTAATGTCGACCATTTTTCAAACACGACATCCTGCCACCTTCTTTTATCCGTCTTTGAATACGGAATCGTATCCTTGTTGATAATAAACTCTTTTACATTGTAATAACCGTAAGCGTCTTTAAGCCCAGGTGTCTTGGGTATCTTATAAGGATCATTTGCCCATGAATCATAGGTTTTGAAAGCATACAAGAGCGTAAAGAAAATAAAACTGTAACGCGCTATTTCCCTGATCTTCTTAAGTGTGGCATCAGAAAAATCCGGAATCAATTTGTTGGCATAAGTATATTTTTCACTCACCAGTAAATTCCATAACCGTGGAACATCCGCTACAAATAAAAATGCTGCCAATAAAACCAGATAGCTGCTGAACACCTGCTCTCCGATTTCATAAAAACCATTGGCTACTGCCACGTTACCCAGGAATCCGATCACAAGACCTACACCAAAGGTTACGGTTCTTCTATAGAAGATTAAGAATGCCGCTAGAATTTCTACAAAGCCTAAGAAAGACTCATAATTGGGCGCGATACCTACCGTTTGGAAATAAATTTTCCAAGCGTAATAATCACCATAGTTTGTTAACAAATTACTTAACGAAGGATACGGCATTTGCAAAGGAAAAAACTTGAAGAAACCGTAAGTAACCAACGCGATGGCCAAACGGTAACGCACGGCAACTCTCAACCAATAATAAAGCACCGTATACTCTCTGCTGGTTTGATCCAGCTTGCCCCATAAAAAACTTCCTACGACGGCAAGTACTAGCAGCACTAACCAGGTAGCATAACTTGCGGCACCGAAAATAGGTACACCATCTACCACTTGAGGAAATAATTGTGGTAGGTATTTGGACAACCTCAACAAATCATGGAAATGCAAATGAAGCCAATTGATCGAAAAAAGTTCCTTATAGAACTTCCAATCCAATGGAATAATCAACAGCAATAAGAAAATAAAAGCAAAGCGAAAAAGAGGCAATTCCCATGACTTCCATACTGTAAATGGGTAATCGGGCTTGACGATTCTGTGTAAGTAATCATTCCATAATTTCAACCAGCCTGTTGGGCTTGACGTTGTTTGTTCTTTTGCTGCCATTGTAACTATACGTTTTGAAGAAATATAAAAGCGATTCACAACACTCTCGTATCGCTGAACTCTTACAATTTTTTAATAACCAGGATTCTGAACTAAACTCGGATTAACGCGTATTTCACTTCCCGGAATCGGAAAAATATATTTATCAGGATCGGTTGCGTTCAACACCTCATCCGCTCTGCCTGTTCTTACCAGATCAAACCAGCGATGAGGCTCCAATGCAAACTCCAAACGCCTTTCTTTTTCAATATCCAACAACAAGTCATCTACTGTAGCGGAAGTGCTAATGGGCACGGCAGATCTTGTTCTGATCACATTGATGTCATCCAGTGAACCTGTCAAATCCGGAGTGGTTTTTCGAGCACGAGCCTCTGCTCTGATCAACTGTATTTCCGCTGTTCTGATCAAAGGAGTAGAAGCGGTATTGGAAGCAAAAATTCTTCCGAGAAAAGAGCTGCCACTTACTGTAGACAATACTTTTCTTCCACCGCCGTCTGTAGTAGACTGCAATAAATTGTGCAATACAGCCTTAGGCTCCAATTGTCTGTTGTTACCGTTCCACAAAGCAAAGCCTGGATTGATGTCGTTTGCGCTGAATGACACTTCAAACACAGACTCGGTAGAACCGGTAAGGGGAAGCGCAAAAGGTGTAATGACTCTATAGTTCGCTGTGTTGGCCAATACCAAACTCGCATCTGTCTCTGCGCTTTCAAAATTATCTGTATATAAATGAAGACGTGCTCTTAGCGCATAGACCGTATACTTTGTGGCTCTGTTTCTAACCACCGTGTTGGGTAATAAAGCTTCTGCAGCATTCAGATCACTCAACACCTGAGCATATACTTCTGCCTGCGTACTTTTTACTTTACCGATCTTGTCTTCAACTAATTTAGTAGGCGTTAAGAAAATCTGAACACCACCGAATGTCCTTGCCAGATCGAAGTAAGAATAGGCTCTTATAAAATAGGCCTCTCCCAATAATTGATTTTTTAAGTCGCTGGTTAAAGCATTATCCTGCACGGAAGGTAACTTATCAATCACCAGGTTCGCTCTGTTGATGGTATTGTAAAAGCTTCCCCAGAAAGTTTCCAGAAAACCAATATCTGAGCGCAAGTCGTAATTGATGACGTTCAAATCTGTTTGGGCATTGTTCTTTGAAACTACATCCCCCGCAGAAAGAATGATTGTCTTCTGAAAAGCAGTGCTGTAACTCAAAGAAGCAAGTCCTCGGTAGGCGCCTCTCACAGCAGCTTCAGCAGATGCCTTGTCTACGATAGGTGCCTCATCTGATATAGAATCATAAGGCTTTACATCCAAATATTTTTTGCAGGAAAACAAAGGCATCAAACTAAATAATACCAATAGGACTCCTGATTTAATGTATCGCGTTTTCATACGTGTATGAGTTAAATTTTTCATTATTATCGAATGGTAATATTTGCACCGAACAAAAAGCCCATCGGTTGAGGAGGTGTTGCTGTATCGAGACCTTGTTGGTTAGGAATCGCACTGCCTGAAGACTCGGGATCAGGACCGGTATATTTGGTAAACAATAATAAATTCGATCCCTGAGCATACAATCTTACTTTATCAAGCTTAGCAATATTTGTCCATCTCTTAGGAAGAGTATAACCAATGGTAACAGATTTTAAACGAATGAAAGAACCGTCTTCCAAGTACCTGCTGTTTTGTTCGAGGTTATAGTTGTTTCCTACACTTGTTACACGAGGTGTATTGGTCTCCTGACCAGGAGCTGTCCATCTGTCCAACTGACTGGCTAAAATAGACCTTGATGCATCTCTTGTGCCACCGCCTTCTAAGATGTACTTGTTAAAGTTGAATACTTTGTTTCCATACTGATAAGAAAACAAGAAACCTAAATCAAACCCTTTGTATTCAATCGTGTTGCTCAATCCACCATAGAAGTCAGGGAATAAATTTCCAAGCAATTGTCTGTCGGATGAGTTAATGACACCGTCACCGTTCACATCTTCAATCACAGCGTTACCTGTTTGCTTGTCAACATACAATTGTTTGTAAAGCCAGAAGCTTTGAAGCTGCTCGCCTTCTTCTGTTCTGATGTATTCCCTTGACTCAAATGTTAAAGGGTTAACCAACTTCTCCGCTTTGCTGACGTTGCGAGAAATATTGAACGATGTTTTCCAGGAATAGTCCTTACCTTTTAGGTTTACGGTAGCAATACCCAATTCAATTCCTCTGTTGCTGATCTCTCCCTGATTGGATAAGATCGATGTATAACCTGTAGATTGTGGGATAGGTAAAGACAACAACACATCTTTGGTATATTTATAATACACATTGAAATCAACCAATATTCTGTTTTTAAGAAATCCGAAATCTAAGCCGGCGTTGTAAGAGGTTGTCGTCTCCCACTTCAAGTCAGGGTTAGCCAATTGTGTAGGTGAAGTACCGGGTCTAGGGCCACCGGTCAGGTTATCCGGATAAGCGCCGTTACCTCCGATTAAACCTTGTGATGCAAAATCTCCGATGTTGTTCTGGTTACCCGCTTGTCCAACACTTGCTCTTAGCTTCAAATCGGAAAACAGTGTGCTGTTCTTTAGGAAATCTTCGTCTTTAATTCTCCAAGCCAAACCTACAGCGGGAAAGTAACCCCATCTGTTCTTCGCGTTGAACTTAGACGATCCATCAGCTCTCAATGCTATTTCTAAAAAATACTTTCCCCTCAAACCATAATTGACCCTACCGAAAAAAGAAGCCAAGGTTGATTTACTTTTACTTTGAGAAGAAATTCTTGTGGAAGCGGCAGATATTTGCTGAAACTGGTTGTTCGGAAAACCAATACCGGTAGCGCTCGTTACATCCGCCGTACTGGACTGAATACTGTTTCCAATTACGAAGCTCAAACTGTGTTTGTCTCTTATCAATTTCCTATAAGAGAGGGTTTGTTCATTTTGGAAGATGGTATAAGCTGTCAACGCATCGCTTCTATAGCCACCGGTATTTTGTACTCCACCGATGATTGTTTTATCGCTGAAAAATTCCTTCTCTCTGTAATGATTATAATCCAATCCGAATGAAGTACGGAATTTAAGATCCTTTATGATTTCAGCTTCTAAAAATTGATTTCCAACATAGCGAATACTGGTGGTATTGATGTTGTACAAATCTGTATTCGTCAGGATGTCGACATTTTCATACAAGGACGGTCTTGCATAAGTCCCATCCGGATTGTAAATAGGCTGATAGGTAGGTGCATGAAGTGCCGCCAATAAGTGACCGCCTTCCTGGCCCGCGCCACCACGCACTTGCTGTCTGAAGGTTCTGTATACTCCATTGATGGAACCGAAAGTTAATCGTTTGTTTAGCTTCGTTTCAAAATTCAATTTGACAGCGAATCGATCGAAGCTGGACGGTTTTAATATACCATCCTGTTTGGTGTAACCCAATCCTATATAATAACGCGTTGTTTTATTTCCGTCTGATACATTCAAATCATAACTTCTTACTTGCGCCGTTCTCAGTACTCTTGATAATCGGTCATACGTTTGTTGATCCTCTGGATTACCTCTACCGGCCACGCCATCTATTACTTCTGTTGTAGGACGGAAAGGTCTGTTGGCATACGTTTGATTCAGCGCAGGATTATCATTTCCCGAATTGATCCATTGTTCATTTACAATTGTCGCATGCTCCGGTCCCGAAGCCAATTTCCATAACCTCTTCTTCTCCGCCCATTGCCAGCCTTGTGACACATTGAAATTGACAACCGGTCCGTCCTGATCGTAATCCCCTTTTTTAGTCGTTACCAAAATAACCCCATTGGCCCCTCGGGAACCATAAATAGCAATCGCACTGGCATCTTTCAATACTTCTATGCTTTCAATATCCGCAGGATTGATGTCTGCTAAAGGAGATGTTTTTTTACTGCCAAGATTGATTGTTGCGAGTGAATTGTTATTGATAAAAATTCCATCGATAACATACAAGGGATCATTACCGGCATTGATAGAAGCGGTACCCCGTATTTGAACGCGTACACCTTCACCCGGTGTTCCTGAAAACGTATTTACCTGCACACCGGATGATCTACCTTGTAATTGTGCGTCAAAGCTGGCTACTGGAAAAGTCTTGGCGGATTCCGCATCGACTTTGGTAATTGCTCCGATCAATTCTTTTTTGGTACGCTCACCGTATCCTACTACCACTACTTCGTCTTCGTCTACTGCTTTTAATGGAATATCAACACGACCATCTACTTCATAAACATCTATTTCTTTGATGTCATAGCCTAAGCCGTATACCGCCAGTACAAAAGGAGGTTCAGCAGTAGTGGTGATTGAATAAAAGCCTGCAGAGTCAGAGGTGGCTCCGTCTTGCGTTCCCTTCACAACGATGGTGGCTTCTTCTATTGGTAATTTAGTGACTTCATCAATCAAAGTACCTTGAATGACGGTTTGGGCATGAACCGCATGGATTGCAAAACTGAGGAGCACAACAAGTAGTGCTTTTTGAATTTTCATGTAGTAATAGTAATTAAGCCGTGATTATTCATAGACCTGAAATGTATAACTATACTAAATCAGTAGACTATGAGTTCACAAAGCAAACAAAAACACTGCGACATAAAAAAAACTTTTCAGGAATTACGTGAAGAATGCCACTGTTACAATAAAGCTCTGTAATCCTTTATTAGAGAACGATTCAGGATTATGGGCTATTTTTATGATACGTGTATTTAGCCTGATCTCATCCAATAATACGGTATCGTACCACAAAAACCAGCAAAAAAAAAGTCCCTGAATAATTCATTCAGGGACTGATCAACATCATTCAAACGATCCTGCTTTAATCATGGAGTGCAGCAGCTTCGGACTTCTTGGCAAACCATTTATTTACTTTGTCTTTCCAACCATCAATGATCATGTAAACAGAGGGAACCAATACTAACGTAAAGATCATCGAACTTGTCAAACCACCGATAATCACCCAGGCCATTCCATTTTTAGTTTCAGCACCAGCGCCCGAAGCCAGAGCGATAGGCAACATACCAAAGATCATGGCGAGCGTAGTCATCAGGATCGGTCTTAATCTTTCTTTACCCGCTTCAATCAAGGCTTCTCTCACCGGCATTCCTTTTTCTTTCAAGTGATTGGTGAAATCGACAATCAAGATGGCATTCTTAGATACCAAGCCCAATAGCATGATCAAACCAAGGATCGCGAAGATCGTGACTGGGTTCATGGTCAATGCCAAAGCCAATATAGAGCCGATCAAGGCAACGGGAATAGAGAATAATACAACGAAAGGATAGACCACACTTTCATACAACGCTACCATGATCAGGTAAATCAAAAGAATACCAATCACCAAGGCAAGACCCAAACTCGCAAATGAATCTTTTTGGTTCTTCGCGTCACCTTGGTAATCCAACACAATGCCTTCCGGTAACTTCACTTTCGCTATGCCTGCTTGTATGTCTTCGACAATTGTTCCGGTCGGCCGGCCCACTGCAGCAGATAATACCTTTACGGAATTCATACGATCTGTGCGCTCTAACACCGATTGACCAACAGCTTCCGTTACATTCGCTATGTCACCTAACTGCACAATTGCACCTCTGTTGTTACGAATGTTCATCTTACGCACACTTTCAATCGTCGTCTTGTCCGTCTTATCCATGATGATGTTGATGCCGTATTCTTCTCCTTTGTCTTTGTACTTCGTATTATTATTTCCCTGGAAAGCCAGCTGCACAGATTGACCGATGTCCGAAATACTCACACCAAGCTTGGACATTTTATCCCTGTCTAAATTAATGGCCACTTCTGTCTTCGGATTTTTGGTACTGAATTGTACATAATCTGTTCCAGGCGTTTTAATGACCACCTCTTTCACTATGTTAGCCGCTTTAATGAGACTGTCCATGTCTGTCCCTTTGACTGCAATCATGATCGGTGTATTGCTATTACCCGTTATGCTTACAGGCTGCACGGTAATCTTAATTCCGGGAATGATAGATAACTCATCTCTGAGCATTTGGCCGAACTCATCACTTGAAAAAGAACGGTTTTCTTTGTCGACCAATACCACAGACACTTCCGCCAGGTTGCTATTGGAAGAAGAAGCATTGGCTGCGGTTTGTCCGGATTGTGTTCCTACATTAGAAAATATTTTCAATACCTCCGGATGCTTCAGAATCATGCCCTCTACTCGTTGCACCGTTTGATTCGTTTGATTCAAGGGAGTTTCAGCTGCCATGTCAATTTGCACGATCAACTCACCTCGATCCGCATTGCCGACAAAACTTCCTCCGATGAATCCTCCCATGCCCAATCCTCCGATCGTGCCTACAAATAAAACAACCACCGTAATAATGATCCAACGTTTATGACCCAAGGACCAGATCAACACTTTTCCATAAAATTCCTTGACCGAATCAATCGCGTGTTCGAAAGCTAAATTCATGCGACCCCAGAAAGTATCTTTGCTAAGCACTTCTATTTTACCCCAACGTGATGCCAGTAAAGGAGTCAGTGTAAACGAAACAAACAAACTCATCAAGGTAGAGAATACAATCACCAAGGAGAATTCTTTAAGTATGTTACCGATCAAACCACCGGCCAAGGCCAACGGCAAGAACACCACCACGTCTACCAAGGTAATAGCCATCGCTGTAAAACCAATCTCATCGCGACCTTCCAGAGAAGCGGTTCGTTTATCTTTCCCCATCTCCATGTGTCGGTAAATATTTTCCAACACCACAATACTATCATCCACCAGAATACCTACCACCAAGGAGAGTGCCATCAAGGTCATCAGGTTCAGAGAGAAACCAAAAGCCCACATCAAAATAAACGTAGGGATCATGGCAGAAGGAATAGCGACCATGACGAATAAAGAGCTTCGCACACTGTGTAGGAAAAGGATCATGACTAAACCTACAATAAACACAGCTAAATATAAATCATGCATCACCGCATCCGCTGAAGCAAGCGTATAAACGGATTGATCAGAAGCGATCTCATAATTGAAATCTTTAGACTTATATGTCTCTTTGATCACCTTCAGTTTTTCTTTTACGCCCTGACTCACGGCTACTGCGTTGGCATCTGATTGCTTGAACACCTGAATACCGATCGCGGGTTTTCCATTGATGCGGTTAAGTGTGGTCGGTTCTGTTTGCGCATCTGTGACAGTGGCAACATCCTTTAGCAAAACGCGGCTGCCATCTGTATTCTCACGGATAATCAAGTTTCTCAAATCTGCTACCTTCTTTATCTTAGCATCCAAGCGCACAGAAAAACGGTTTTGCATAGAGCTTATATTTCCCGCAGGGTAAGATATTCCATTGCCTGCTACAATCATATTCACTTGAGTAGCGGAGATGTTATACGCACTCAGTTTGTCGTTGTCTAAATAAATTTCGATTTCGCGTTCATTGCCACCAATGATACTGACCTGTGAAACGCCGGCCACGTTCGTGATCAGCGGTTTTACTTGCAAATCAATGAAATCATACAATTCCGTTTGAGGAATTTTTGACGTAATACTGAATTTCAGGATTGGAAAATCATCCGTACTGAATCGACTCACCACAGGATCTTCTACCTGATCCGGTAAGGTTTTTTTGATCTGATTGATTTTTCGCTCGGCATCGTTCTGTGCCAAGGTACTGCTGAAGCCTGATTTCAACGTCACAGTAACAGCGGAGATCCCTTCTCTGGAAGCAGAAGAAATAACATCCACACCTTCTATTGCGGAGACGGCTTCTTCGATCGGTCTGGTCACACTGCTTTGTACTTCGTCTGAGGAAGCTCCGGGATAAACGGTGGCTACTGAAATAACATTGGCCTCAAACTTCGGCAACAAGTTATAATTCAGTGTGCGGTAACTGATGAATCCAAAGAGGATCAGGGTAAAGAAAATTACTGTAATCAGTAATGGTCTTTTTATGGCTACTGAGGTAATTGACATAACATTATTTTTTAGCCGTTTCAATTTTACTGCCATCGATCAAATTGATCTGGCCATCTGTAATGACTTGTTCACCCGGATTCAATCCGCTCAACACCACTACATTTTCTCCAACCTCGCGGCCAATGGAAATCTTCCGCTTCAGCGACTTATTGCCGGATGCAATAAATACATATGGATTTTTAACTCCTTCCACTAAAGCCCTTTTAGGAATTTGAAGAGCTGTAGATGTCTCTCCTACGTTGAACTCCGCAATCACATAAATACCGGCCTTCAAACGAATGCTGTTGTTGTTCGCTACAGCAATCTCTACACGGTAATTGTGATTGTCATCTCCTTTAGGACTGATGAAACTTATTTTTCCTTTAAACACCGTACCAGGAAAAACCTCGGTAGAAACATTCACAGGATCTCCTTCTTTTAATTTAAAAACATCGCTTTCGCTTACAAAAACAACCGCTTTCAACTTACTAATATCAACTACCGATGCGACCTTTGCTCCGGTATTTACATATTCACCTGCAACCAATTTTTTCTCGGTGATGATACCATTGATTGGAGACACGATATTACCGTCCTTAATTTGCTGTTTAATTACATCTGCCTGAATCTTGTTGGTCTCGTAGTCGTACTTTGTTTTCGTAACAGCACTTTCCGTAGCCGCATTCCCTTGCAATAAGACCTTATCTCTTTCATAATCTTTCTCCAATTTTTCTACATTCAATTCCGTAGATTTCAAGTTCAGCTCTTTTTGCTTCACGTCTACTACACCGAGCACTTGACCCTTGGAAACTTTTGATCCCAGCTCTATATTGAGGTAAACAATTTTTCCTGAAGTCCCTGCCGAGATGCTTGCTTCTTCATTTGCGGAAAGAACAGCAGGGACATTAAGAGCGCCTTGCAATGGTAATTGCTCCACATTAAAAGTAGAAACATACACCGGTACTTCTGAACGATCAACCACTTCTTTGCTGGCATTAATCTTCTTTTTGTTATTTGCCAATGTCAGTGTTATGGCCAAGATGATGACAACCAAACCTGCTATAATTATTATATTTTTTTTCATGCTAGTAATGATTAAAGTTGATTGATGTATGCTGGTAATGTACCCTGAGATTTTTCATAATCGACTCTGGCCGACATAAAATTCAACAATGAATTAATGTAATTGCTTTGCGCTTCTTTTAATGAATAATCTGCATTCAGGAAATCCGTAAGAGAAGCTGTACCTTGTCTGTATTGAAGGTTTGTCGTTTCAAACACTTCCTTCGCTAACTCCATATTTTCCTTATCTTTGTTAAGACTGGTATAAGAACTCAGCAATTTTGTATTCGCATTTTCATAGTCAAGCTTATAATTTTGCATGCTGAGCTTTGCATTTTCTCTGGCATTGATCAGCGCAAGACGAGATTGTTTGAGCTGACTGCTTTTATTAAAACCACTAAATATAGGTACACTGAGTTTCACACCAATGGCTGAATAATCATACCATTTATTAAAAGAAGTGGCGAACTCAGGACCGAAAGAATTTGAGCCATACCTCGCATAAGCAGCAAGCACAGGCGCAAAAGCAGCTTTCTTCATTCTTACATCAATCTCTTGTGCCAAAATATTTTGATTCATGATCTGATAGTCTAACCTGTTCTCCAAATTAAGCTGAGCCGCTTGAGGAAGATCCGCCTTTGTCTGCGTATAGCTGCTGTCCTCTATGCGAATTGTTGTTTCTAAAGGCATTCCCATGGCATTCTTTAATCTATTCAATGCCAAGGTTTGGTTGGTTTGAATCAAAGTAATTTGCGAAGTAATGTTATTTGCGCTCACCCTCGTACGATCGTAATCTATCTTACGAATGACTCCACGATCGTATTGAAGCTTCAGAATGTCTAATAATTCTTTATACTGTTTTTCATTTTCACGCAGCAGTTTTTCCTGTTCCTTATAAATCAACACCTGGTAATAAGCCAGCGAAGTATTATAGATCAGTGCTTCGTTGTTCTTCAGGATATTCAGTTGCGCAATTTCATTATTTACTTTGCGAGCACTGATGGCTTCAATTGCTGACTGATCATAAATTTTCTGATCTACCTGCACCACAGCGCCGTTAGCATGGGACTGGCCAAACCTTAAGGTTTGCTCCATACCACCCACCGTGATGATGTTCGTTTGCAACATTGGATTATAGTCTATGGTAAAGTTACCAGCTATCTGTGGCAAGTAAGTCGATAAGGCTTGTATGTTTTTCTGCCGGGCGATTTCTACCTCGTTATTGTAAATTGTACTGCTTGGGTTGTTTTTCAAGCTGTACTCTATACTACTCTTCAAGGTGAATACACTATCCGTAGATTGACTCTTGGCGACTTCGGAAATACACGTCAGTAGTATAATGAAGGCGGTGATTCGGATTAAACTTCTTATATCATTCATACCTATAACTTATTTAATTATTTTTTCTAATGCTTGAGTCAGGATCTTCCTTTAGATTTTTTCCACTTGGCAAATAAATCCAGGTGGTGAGACTGAACAAATTCCATAAAATCGATCATGTCCTTCAATGCCACATTAAACTCCTTTGTTGATTTTGTGCGTTGTTCTAAGGCTTCTCTTAATAGCGTCCGACCCTCCAATGATTTTTCTACGTGTTGCTCAACATGAGACATCCATTGCTCAATTTTAGACCGGTAATATTTCTTGCGGTCACCTGGCTTTGTCACATATTCCAATTGCTGTGTCAATAACAATACATTGATCGCGTTATTCACGGCGCTTTTGCTGATGCTTAAGGTTTGCTGAATTTCTTCCAGCGTCAATTCTAACTGATCTCCAACCAGCAAGAGACCAATGATCCTCGCTTCGGCCGGAGTTCTGCCTTGTCCTTCAAAAAAGACTCCTAATTTTTCGATCAATCGCTTTTGTGCTACTGTCACGTTCATATAGTCGTTCTTTAGATACTTTTATTGTATGGAAACAAACTTACGAAATGTTTACTTAGTTCTGCAAATTCAGAACCATGTAATTTAAGTACAAAAATCAGAACTTTATGAGAAAAAAGTACATGCCATGAGATAATTTAGTATCTTTAAGATTGTTATCGATAAAAAAGCCCTCCGGGGAAACAAAAGGACGGAAAATGACAGAATTCAAAATCACACAGGCACAGAAAGAATTGGTAGAAAAACTAGGTGTCTACTATGAAAAATCAGGGATGCAACCTGCTGCCTGTCGTGTGATGGCCCTTTTGATTGTTTCCGACCAGACGGAACTCACTTTTGAGGAAATCCAGCAAATTCTCAACATCAGTAAAAGTGCCACCAGTGGAGCCATTAATTTGTTGATTACGGCAAATAGAGTAGAATACATTACACGTCCCGGAGAACGCAAGCGCTATTTCCGGGCGAAGATTTTAAACTGGAAGGTGGATATGATTCAAAACATGAGTCAAATGACATCCGTAAGTGCTTTGCTGAAAGAGATCAATAAACAACGTCCGAAGTCTTCCAAAGAATTCAATAATACCTTAGCAGAGATGATTTCTTTTCTTGAATTTGTCAATGCTGAAATACCGGCTCTCTTCAAAAGGTGGGAAGCAAAAAAATAATTGCAAAAAAACTTAACGCACTACCTGCAACCATCCTTTATAAGAAACACCCTTTTTTTTCTCTAAGTTAAAATAATAGACTCCATCACTTAGACCTTTGGCGTCCCATTGATTCTGGTAGTTTTCGTTTGCATACACAAGAGAACCCCATCTGTTATACACTTTTAACACCCATTGATCTCTGCCCACACAGCCAATGTTAAACGTGTCATTTAATCCATCTCCATTTGGAGTAATAAGGTTGGGAATAAAATTGCCTTCACAACAGACATACGAGGTAACATTTATTGAGTTTGTCGCTTTGCAATTGCCAAGGGTAGTCTCTACAGTATAAACTCCTGCTTCATTAATTTGTATAGCATTGCTTATGGATCCAGTATTCCAAAGGTAACTTGCATTCTGAAAAAATACAGATACATTGATTTCACTGTCTTCACATATCATAGTGTCTGCTTTAAGCGTCACTACAGGTAAAGGATCCACCACTACTACAATACTGTCCTTTGCAGAACAATTAAAAATATCTGTAACGGTTAGGGTATAAGTAGTCGTATTTAATGGACTGGCGACAGGATTAGCGATGGATGGATCACTGAGCCCGCTCGAAGGACTCCATGAAAAGTTACCTGCACCATTACCTTGCAAAGTAGTAGATTCATGGAGGCAGATCGAAGTAGAATCAGGCAGATTCACTTTACACTCATTCACTGGGCAAACCGTTTGGAAAAGAATATCATCAATGCCTACATCATGTCCACCGAAAGTACCGGCATCTAAAAATATTTTAATACTGATTGGCCCTGAAACAGGCGCTGTCCAAACGGTACAGATGTGCTGCCAACTTCTGTTCGGAATAACATTCTTAAAAAACTGTGTGCCATCGATCGAAAATGTTAGACCCGGCCCCGGAAAAGCAGAACCTGCAATGTTTGTACCGTATGAAGAAAAATAATACGTTTCACCTGCTGTAACAACAATGTCCTGGCTCCATATTACACGATCACCAGCATTTGATGCATCACCGATTAATATACCACTTCCATCGCCTGTATGATCCGTTGAAGCCCATGGTCCATTCCACAAATTTGCACTTGTTGTTAAATGAAAATGACCGGGCCCTAATGTCTGAGTGAATACTGCAGGATTAGGTGCGCACTGTGCAATCAGCTGACTTGAAAATGTTGTAGGAGGGCAAGTCATGTCTGCAAAGTTACCATTCACTGCTAAGTTAGGTCCGCAGGCCTTGTAGACATCTGTACCACATGTATAAGTGACCTGTGCGGATACAGACACTTTTAAAAATAAACTCAGAACGACCACTAAAAAAAGAAAACGCTTACATCCGTTTTGATGCCGCAGAGTCATGAAGCTATTTCTATTCTTTGAAATCATACTATTGGTATATGCTTCTCAGCAAATAAGAGTAACCCTCACAATAAAAAAATACCAATTAGTAAGTATAATTAAAAATATAAAATCCACTTGTGGGTTCAAACAAGAGGCTATTGTAGAGTTTTTCTACGTGAAATAAAATTTAACGTATAGACCTATTCTATCGCAACGGGCTTATGATGTTCATCGACTGCGACAAAAGTAAACATCCCTTCTACCGCAGATTCTCTTTTTGTAGAATACATTTCTTCCATAAAAATTTCCACCTTCACTTTCATACTGGTGTTCCCCACGTGAAATACACTGGCCACCGCTTCAATCATGACGCCACCTGGAATAGCTTTTTTAAAATCAATTTTTTCAGAAGATACAGTGACCATTCTCAAGCGGCTATAGCGCGTAGCGGTTATAAAAGCCGCTTCATCCATGATCTGCATCACCATACCGCCAAACAATGTATCATAATGGTTGGTGATCGGTGGAAACACGACTTTGAACATGCGTGATTCCGCGGCTTTGATTCGGTCTTCCATAACTAATGAGTGGTAAGTTAAAAGTAATAAGTGATAAGTATGGTTAAAAAAAGAAAGTAGTAAGTTACTTATCACTTACTACTTTCTACTATTACTTTTTGTTCATTATACTTTTTCTTTCTTCGGTTTCACGGGATAATATATCGTTTCCGACAAGCTCGCTCCCGGAGCAACCATCGGTAACACATTTTCTTCTTTCAATACTTTCGCATGAATCAGGAAAGGTCCTTTTGTTTCTTGTGCTTGTTTCACGGCTGCCTTGAACTCTGTGGCGTTGGAAGCAGACACCGCGTTCACTCCGAATGCTTCGGACAATTTCACAAAATCAGGATTCAATAATTCTACCCCGGAATAATTTTTCGCGTAAAACTGTTCCTGCCATTGACGAACCATGCCCAGGTAGTTGTTGTCTAACAACAATACTTTCACCGGCCATTTTTCCTGCACGCAGGTGATCAATTCCTGTAAGTTCATTTGGAACGAACCGTCACCTGTGATGCACCAGGTTTCATTGAACGGCATACCCGCCTGAGCCCCCATGGCCGCCGGCAGACCGAATCCCATGGAACCCAAACCTCCGGATGTTAAGAAATGATTTGGCTTCAAACGCAGGCAATACTGAGCAGCCCACATTTGATGCTGTCCAACATCGGTAGACACAATAGCGCTGTCGTTCAGGTTTTCTTCCAGTAGTTGTATCGCTGTGATTTGCGTGAAATTTTCTAAATCAGCAGGCATCAATGGATATTCTTCTCTTAATTCTTCCAAATGTTTCAACCATTCCGCGCGCTTCACACGGTTGTTGTCGTTGCGTGTGTCAGGAAGCATATCGATGACTTTTTTCAAATCACCGTGTACAAATACTTCTGTCTTTACATTCTTCGCATTTTCACTTGGATCAATATCCACATGTAAAATTTTTGCATTCGGAGCGAAGTCCGCCAAACGACCGGTGATCCGGTCATCGAAACGAATACCCCAGGCAATGATGACATCGGCTTCCTGTACGGCTTGATTGGCGTACTTCATGCCGTGCATGCCTAACCATTGGAAGTATAAAGGATCGTCGTGCTCCATGGCGCCCACTCCAAGAATGGTGGAGATGACAGGTATATTTTCACGGTGTACAAAATGTCTCAATTCTTCCCATGCTCTGGACAACAGGATACCATGTCCTGCCATGATCAAAGGACGTTCTGCTGAAGCAATCAACGCTGCCGCCGCTGCAATTTCTTTGTCGCCAAATGTTCCTACCGGTGTAGCGGTAGGTTTTACAAAATGTTTTTCCCAATCTTCATCCAAATCAACGAACTCGCCTTGCACTGAACGAGGCACATCAATCAACACAGGACCCGGACGGCCGGTGATGGCTATTCTATAGGCTTCCTGAAAAATAGCCGCAGCTTCTTCCAGGTTTCTGATCAAGAATGTTTTCTTAGTAATCGGAATACAAATACCGGTGATGTCTGTTTCCTGAAACGCATCTGAACCAATCAAGTGTAAACCCACCTGACCAGTGATGGCAATCATTGGAACAGAATCTGCATAGGCATCTGCAATACCTGTGACCAAATTGGTTGCGCCAGGACCTGAGGTCGCTAAACAAAATCCCGGACGACCGGTAACGCGTGCATAGCCATTGGCCATGAAAGCCGCACCTTGCTCGTGTCTTACCAACACATTGTTCAACTTACTAAACGCTAATGCATCATAAATAGGCAAAATCGCTCCGCCGGGATAGGCAAACAAATCTCTTGCATCGAGCAATTCGATGAGCTTGACAATGTATTCGGCACCTCTGAGTTTTATCTTTGGTATCATGATGTTTTAGTTGTTTGTTGTTAGTTGTTAGTTGTTAGTTTTTTCGATGGAGTCTTTACTAAACAACTTCAATGCGCATTCTTTATTTTTAATTCAAGTCCCCTTCAGGGGATTTAGGGGTAAAGACAGTTTGATTAAAACTCGTCTGTCACACAACCTTCAGAAGCCGTAGAAACAGATCTCAAATATTTATAGAGTAATCCACTCTTTACTTTGTATGGAGGTTTCACCCATGACTTTCTTCTGTTTTCAATTTCTTCTGCCGAGACGATCATGTCAATGGTATTGTTGACAGAGTCGATCACAATGCGATCACCGTTTTTCGCTAAAGCGATATTGCCGCCTTCCTGCGCTTCCGGTGTGATATGACCCACAACGAATCCGTGTGTGCCGCCTGAGAAACGTCCGTCTGTAATCAACGCTACTTTATCTCCCAAACCTGCACCCATGATCAAAGACGTTGCCTTCAACATCTCCGGCATACCCGGTGCACCTTTAGGTCCTACATAACGAATTACAACAACTTGTCCCGCTTTGATTTCTCCTCTTTCTACCGCGTCGTTCAATTCTCCTTCTGAATCAAATACGATCGCCGTACCGTCAAATTTTTCTCCTTCTTTACCGGTGATCTTCGCGACAGACCCTTCTGTTGCCAGGTTACCCCACAACACTTGTAAGTGACCTGTTGCTTTGATCGGTTTACTCAAGGGAGCAATGATATCGTTCTCCGGCATGTCTGCAACGGATTCCAAATTTTCTTTTACTGTTTTACCGGTCACTGTCAAGCAGTCGCCGTATAACATGCCTTCTTTCAACATCATTTTCATGATGGAAGGCAAACCGCCGATTCTTTCCAGATCTTCCATCATGTACTTACCGCTTGGTTTCAAGTCAGCCAGCAATGGTGTTTTATCAGACAACTCTTGAAAATCTTTCAACGTGAATTTTACTCCGGCAGCTTTTGCAATCGCCAGGTAGTGCAAAATCAAATTGGTAGAACCACCCAGTATCATCGCTACACGCACTGCATTAGTGATGGATTCACGCGTGATGATGTCTTTGGTTTTAATGTCTTTCAGCAACAATTGCTTGATGGCTTCACCGGCATTCAAACATTCTTGCTTTTTTCTTTCGCCTGTGGCAGGAGAAGTAGAACTATAAGGTAATGACAATCCCATCGCTTCAATCGCAGAAGCCATGGTGTTGGCCGTATACATACCACCGCATGCACCCGCACCCGGAATAGCATTTTGCACGACACCTTTGAAATCTTCTTCGGTAATGGCGTGGTTGAATTTTTTACCTAAGGCTTCAAACGCAGAAACAATGTTCAACGATTCACCTTTCCAGTTACCGGCTTTGATCGTGCCGCCGTAGACCATGATACCCGGGCGGTTCAGGCGTGCCATCGCAATGACAGCACCCGGCATGTTTTTATCGCAACCAACAACGGTGATCAATGAATCGTAATAATGCGCGCCAGAAATAGCTTCAATAGAATCCGCGATAACGTCACGAGATACCAAAGAGTAGCGCATACCTTGCGTTCCCATAGAGATACCGTCGCTGACACCGATGGTATTGAATTGCAAAGGTTTCAATCCTGCTTTGGTTACTCCTTCTTTGATCGAAGCAGCCAAACCGTTTAAGTGCATGTTACACGTGTTACCTTCGTAACCGGTAGATGCAATCGCTACCTGTCCTTTGTGCATGTCGGCTTCTGTAAAGCCTGCACCGAATAACATCGCCTGTGAAGCGGGTTGGTTCGGATCTTCTGTTAAGGTTGCACTGGTCTTGTTGATTTTATTTTCCACGTATACTTAAGCTACTGTTAATACTGATTTATTTGCCACGATGTATTCCGCGATGAACGCGCCTACTTCTGTAGTGGTGTGTTTAGAATCTTTTTGAATGTCTGAAGTCACCATGCCTTTTTCTAAGGCATGAACAACCGCTTGACGAATGGCTGCGGCTTCTTTGTTCAGGTTGAAAGAAGTTTCCAGCAACATCGCTGCGGATAAAATCGCCGCCATTGGATTGGCAATGTTTTTACCGGCTGCTTCCGGATAAGATCCGTGGATCGGCTCGTACAAACCTACCTTACTTCCAACAGATGCTGAAGGCAACATGCCTAGAGAACCTGTGATCACAGAAGCTTCATCGGTCAATACATCACCGAATAAATTTTCTGTCAACACCACATCAAAGTGTCTTGGGTTTTGAATGATCTTCATCGCGGCGTTGTCTACGAACATGTAGTCAACCGCTACTTCAGGATACTGAGCAGAGAATTCTTTTACGGTTTCTCTCCACAAACGTGATGTTTCCATCACGTTGGCTTTGTCTACTAAAGTCAAACGTTTGTTGCGTTTCATGGCTGCTTCGAAAGCCAGTTTAGAAATGCGCAGGATTTCTTCTTTGGTATATTGGCAATTGTCAAAGGCTGTATCGCCGTTGTCTTTTCTTCCTTTTTCTCCGAAGTAAATGCCACCGGTCAATTCTCTGAACACGACGAAGTCTACACCATCTACTAAGTCTGCACGCAAAGGCGAAGAGTTGGCCAATATTTTATAAGTATTGATCGGTCTGATGTTGGCGAACAAGCCAAGTGATTTTCTCATCTTTAGCAAACCTTGTTCCGGGCGAACAGGTGCTTTAGGATCGTTATCATATTTCGGGTGACCAATGGCGCCGAACAAAATCGCGTCAGAAGACTGACAAATTTCATGTGTAGCATCCGGGTAAGGATTGCCTGTCGCGTCAATGGCCACTGCGCCGATCAATGCTTCTTTGTAAGTGAACGTATGTCCAAATACTTTCTCCACGGCACCCAATACTTTCAATGCCTGATCGGTCACTTCCGGACCGATGCCATCTCCTTTTAAAACTGCGATGTTCTTATTCATTGTATTATGAAACGATATTTAAATACTTACTTGTCTTTTCGTAATCTTCGATCTTGTCTTTGATGCTCAACAAATAGTCGATGTCGTCGTATCCGTTGATCATGCAGGTTTTTTTGTAGTTGTTGATCTCAAATCCTTCCGACATATTATGTCCAACGATTTCGATTTTTTGTTCTACCAGATCCACTTTCAATTCCAAGTTGTTATCTGCTTTCGATTTTTCGAAAATGGCATTCAAAAATTCCTGAGACACTTGTACCGGTAACAAACCATTGTTCAAAGAGTTGTTGCGGAAGATGTCAGCGAAGAATGAAGAAACCACCACTTTGAATCCGTAGTCTGTCAACGCCCATGCCGCATGCTCTCTGGAAGAACCGCAACCGAAGTTTTTACCGGCTACCAATATTTTAGACCCTTTGTAATGCGCATCGTTCAGGATGAAGTCTGCTTTCGGCTGGTCTTTGTCGTCGTATCTCCAATCGCGGAACAGGTTGTTTCCGAAACCTTCTTTCGTCGTCGCTTTCAAGAAACGAGCAGGTATGATTTGATCGGTATCCACTTCTTCGATAGGAAGCGGTACGCCTTTTGAAACGATGGTGGTGAATTTTTCCATGGTTATGTTTCTATTGTTTATCTCTTTCTAATGTATAATTAATAGTTGTGCTATTGCTAGCGATACCATAAGGTGTAAAACCTATACTATTATTACTTACAACCCAGCCAGACTTTTGAAATTCTTGAATTTTATTAAGCACCATTGAATAGTTATAAGCAGATTTAGTTGTTTCCTCTAATTTAATATTTTCATAACCGGATGAAGTAGAAACAGACATTTCGTATTTGCCATATGAACCTTGAATTATAATAATCATCTGCTCCTTCTCTACAGCTTTCTCACTGTTCTTGAAAGAAACCAAGGCAACGATCAAGATGCAGGAAAGGCCTAAGAGAAAAGGATAGATTTTATTTTTCATTATTTTACTTTTGTAAAAGTTGAGATTTATTGTTTTTCGCGTTCTAAACTATAATAGTATATGTAATTTGATCCTCCACCACTATCAATTACTTCCCAACCTTGTTTTGTATAATCTTGGATCTTGCTTAATAAGTCTTTTAGATTAAAGTCTTTGCCAAATTCAATAGCCTCTTTCTCTGTTTTACTTGCTGTATGGACACTTATAATGTATCTGTTCCTAACATCTCCGGTACTCTGAACTGTAATAATCATCTGCTCCTTCTCTACAGCTTTCTCACTGTTCTTAAAAGAAACCAGTGCAACGATCACGATGCACGAAAGGCCTAAGAGAAAAGGATAAAGTTTGTTCTTCATAGTTACTGTTATTTTGGGCGTGCCCTGCGGGCCGGGCTATCGCTGCAAGTCCTCGCTCGGATCAAACTAGATTGTTAATTCTGTATGATGCCTCGCTGCGGGCTTTCCGCTCTATCCCTCACACAACGTTTTTATACTGTCGCTGTTTCTTTCTTCAACGCTTCTCTGATATCGACAATCTTTCCAGCCACCGCAGTCGCAGCGGCAGTCAATGGGCTAGCCAGCAAGGTACGTGCACCCGGACCTTGACGACCTTCGAAGTTTCTGTTGGAGGTAGACACACAATATTCACCTTTTGGAATTTTGTCTTCGTTCATTCCCAAACAAGCGGAACAACCAGGCTCGCGCAATTCGAAACCGGCTTCTGCCAATACTTTATCGATGCCTTCTTCCTGTGCTTGTTTTTCAACCTGCTTAGAACCTGGAATGATGTAGGCATTCACGTTGTCTGCTTTTTTCTTTCCTTTCAGGAAGGCAGCCACTTCACGCAAATCTTCGATGCGAGAGTTGGTGCAGCTTCCGATGAATACATAATTGACTGTTTTGCCGATCAGTTTTTCACCGGCTTTGAAATCCATGTACTCTAATGCTTTGTGGAAGGTCGGACGGTTGCTTTCTTCCATGGATGCTTCCGTAGGAATGGGTTCCGCAATGCCGATACCCATACCCGGGTTGGTTCCGTAAGTGATCATTGGTGTGATCTCTTCCGCTGTCCATGAATATTCTTTGTCGAATTTCGCGTCTGCATCCGTTTGCAATGTTTTCCAATACGCTACCGCTTCGTCATACTTCGCGCCTTTCGGAGCGAACTCTCTGCCTTTCACGTAATCGAAGGTTGTTTGATCCGGAGCGATGATGCCGCCGCGTGCACCCATTTCAATGCTCATGTTGCAAATCGTCATACGTGCCTCCATAGACAACGCGCGAATGGCAGAACCTGCATACTCTACGAAATACCCTGTACCACCGGCAGCAGATATTTTAGAGATGATGAAGAGAATAATGTCTTTAGACGAAACGCCTTTACCCAGCGTACCGTCAATGTTGATGCGCATCGTTTTGGCTTTGCTTTGCATCAGACACTGAGTAGCCATCACTTGTTCTACTTCAGAAGTACCGATACCAAAAGCAATAGATCCAAAGGCTCCGTGCGTAGACGTGTGACTGTCGCCGCATACAATGGTCATGCCCGGAAGGGTAATGCCCAACTCGGGACCGATGACGTGTACGATGCCCTGGTAAGGATGACCCAAACCATAGAGCGTCACGCCGAATTTTTTACAGTTCTCTGTCAGCTTATCGACTTGCTGGCGGGATAAGATTTCTTTGATCGGAAGGTGTTGATCTTTTGTAGGCACGTTGTGATCCGCAGTCGCTACGGTACGATCCAAGCGGAAGAGTCCGATGCCTCTTTTCTCCAAACCGCCAAATGCCTGCGGGCTGGTGACTTCGTGCACCAAATGTTTGTCAATGTACAACACGCTGGGACCGCCTGCGATTTCGGTCACCACGTGTGCATCCCACACTTTTTCAAATAAGGTCTTACCCATTTTTTATGATTGATTACAATTATTGATGATGATTAACAGTCGTAGCGAAATACCCGTTGGGGGTGCAATGCATACCATAACAGTGGGGGCACAATGCATTGTGCCCCTACGGACGGCATGTTATGCCTTGGCTTTTTCAATCGATACCTCTTTCATTAAAACATGCAAGTCATCGTCGTTGACTTGTTTCAGTTTATCTGCCATGTTCAGGAAAGCGGTGTAAGCGATATCCAATTGTTCTTTGTTCAGCATGTAGCCCACGTTGGCTAAGCGGTGATTCAACGCGGCACGGCCACTGCGTGCGGAAAGGAGAATAGAAGAAGCGTCTGCTCCCACATCTACCGGATCCATGATCTCGTACGTTTCACGGTTTTTCAAGAAACCATCCTGGTGAATACCGGAAGAGTGCGCGAAGGCATTGCGGCCCACGATGGCTTTATTGGCTTGCACCGGCATGTTCATCATGGTAGAGACCAAATGACTGATCGGTACTAATTTTTTTGTATTGATGCCTGTCTCCAATCCCAAACCAGCGTGTGATTTGATGATCATAGCGATTTCTTCCAGGGCCGTATTTCCGGCACGCTCTCCAATGCCGTTGATCGTGCATTCGATCTGACGTGCACCATTCACTACGCCGGCCATGGCGTTAGCAGTAGCTAAACCTAAGTCGTTGTGGTTGTGGCAAGAGATGATGGCTTTGTCGATGTTTTTCACATTGTCCACCAAATACTTGATGCGTTCACCGTATTGCCAAGGCAACAAGTAACCTGTCGTATCCGGAATGTTGACTACCGTAGCGCCCGCAGCAATGACTGCTTCTACCATTTGCGCCAAAAATACAATGTCCGCACGGCCTGCATCTTCGCAATAGAATTCTACATCGTCTACATACTTGCGTGCGTACTTCACTGCGGCAACGCCTGTTTCCAATACTTTTTCACGCGTGCTGCGAAACTTATGTTGAATATGGTTATCAGAACTACCGATGCCGGTATGGATGCGTTTTCTCTTGGCATACTCCAATGCCGCAACTGCCGCGTCGATGTCTTTTTCTACCGCTCTGGTTAACGCACAGATGATCGGATTAGAAACCGCTTTGGATATTTCTACCACAGAATTAAAATCACCGGGACTTGAGATCGGGAAACCCGCTTCGATCACATCTACTCCCAGTTCCTCGAGTGCCTTGGCCACAATGATTTTCTCGTTGGTGTTCAATTGGCAACCCGGGACTTGCTCACCATCCCTCAAAGTTGTGTCGAAGATATAAATCTTATTTCCCATAATGATGTGTAATAAATGCCTCCTGAAGGTTTTTAGCCGGCAAAAGACAAATGTTTTTGAAATGCGTTAACCACAAATTTAGTGAAAAATCAGGACAAAAGGCAGTATTATACCCCAATTTTTAGGTACTAATTGAGTGTTTTTATGGCTTTTAAAACGGTTAAAAATGAAGGAAAGTTCGGGTTGAATCCTTCTTGAAGGAAACCTTAGGGGTAGAAATGGTAATAGCGGAGTTTGATGAGAATAAGTAGGGCGTTCCCCTGCTGGTCGGGCTCTCACTCCAAGTCCGCCCAACAGACAAATCCCACGCACTTCGGGCTTTACGATCGATCCTAACGCAAAGAGCTTTACAAAATCAAACGCAGCGGCTTCATCGCTGATTTTACAAATCCATGGTCTTGGTAAAATTCTATGGCTCTGCGGTTTGTCGGGTCGGTGAGCAAGGTGATGCGCAGACAACCTTTCTGCCTGGCGAACTCCACCGCGGCTTCGAGTAATTTTGATCCCACACCTTTTCCCCGGCTTTCCGCACTCAGGACCAAGTCTTCCAGAATGGCCACGGTGCCGCCCATAGCGGTGCTGACCGTGTAGAGCAAACTGACCATACCGATCACGACTTCTTTCTCCTTGTACACAAAAAGATTTCCTATGTGAGGATTCTGGATGATGTTTTTCAGTCCGGCCTGTTGCTTGAACAAATCGGGTGAAAAGTCTGCTTCCTGCATGAACAGAAGCGCCAGCAATTCTGCCATAGCAGGGATGTCTTCTAATGTTGCGGGTTGAACGGTGGCCATCTTATTTTAATTCAATTTTCAACGATACGTTTCCTATACTATAATCTGTCTTCCTTCTATCGAGCCCGTTTCGGAAAAATTTTCGTCACAATGACTATCCCTAATTTCAATCATTCCAATTCTGTTTGCAACCTTTCTGACGTTATTTTTTTCTTCTTCAGAATAAAATTCACTATGCACACTCCCGTGTTTGCAAATACTAAACACCGTATGGCTTTCAATTCCAGAAAAGTAACAGGTGGGCAATGAGCCGTTGCATCGCGTAAGCCAGAACAGATGTTCCACAAAATCTGCCTGATCGGAACCGCTCGCTTTGATCCCTCCGGTAAACTTTTTGTCCATCCCAAGCTGCCTTAAATAATCCATTGCTCTCTTTACGGGTTCGTAGTCATTTTCTTGCTGCAACCAAGGCGTAGAATAATCAAGAAGGAAAATGATCGATTCCCAATTTAGACATTCCGTTAATTCTTTGATACGAGCTGCAAGGTGTGAAGCATAAGCGTGAATAGCTGTTGGAGTAGATCTATAGATAACGGAGCCTTTAAAATTTTGCGCGATGGAAATTGTCTCTATATGATCTCTATTTCCTTCATATGCATCGATTGCTTCTTTATTCCATTTATCCGATTCTTCCTTCGTGATAACTCTGGGTTCGCTGCCACCCTCTACATACATGATCTCTCCGGCCTTATACAGATTATCATTGACAGAAGGATCGTAGCGTACCTTCTGGAAGTCTACGATAAACGAAGCAAGATTTTTGTTGCATTCTAATGCTTTGTTTCTTTCCAACAGTTCAATCATAACACCAGCTTACTGTTTAAAAAATACCCGCTTCACTCTTTCCCCAATTCCAGTCAGCAACTCATAAGCAATGGTACCAATGGCTTTGGATTGTTCGATCAAGGTCGGAGAATCACCGAAGACAATGACCTCATCTCCTTCTTTAACATCCACTCCCGTCACGTCGATCATGGTCATGTCCATGCAGACGTTGCCAATCACCGGACATAGAACTCCGTTTATGCTTACCTTGCCTACTCCGTTACTGAAGCGTCGATCAAATCCATCCGCATAACCGATGGCGATGGTGGCGATGGTAGTCGCCTTTGTCGCTTTTCCTTTGCGGCTGTAACCTACGGTTTCTCCGGCTTTCACGTGCTTCAGTTGTGAAACATGGGTGATGAGTTTTCCCACATTCATCAATTTATCCTGAAACAACCCATTGACTTCTACGCCATATAAACCAATA
>JAQZBV010000127.1 GCA_029237685.1 Cytophagaceae bacterium
GCGAATCACATGCTGCCCGCTGCTGATGGTCGGTGTAGTGAAACTTACCGTTTGCCAGGTTTGCCATCCGCCGCTGTTGGGTACGGTGATGCTTCCTGAAATATTATATCCGTCTACTTCTACATGAAAGGTATTGCCTGTGGCTGCTGTAGCTAATCTGGCCTGGAAAGTGTATGTACCTGCTGTGGCCACGTTGACCGTATACTCCAGCCACTCCCCTGCGCTGGTAAATCCGATGTTGAAGCCGCCGCCTGTGTCTGCTGTGCCTTCGATGTCTACGCCTTCGGTTGTTCTGTATTGTCCGCTGCTGTTTGATGGAGTAACATCGCTGTAAGCCACGCCCTGACCACCGGTATCAAAGTTCTCTGCTTCTATTTTTCCAGGGATCGGCCAAGGTGTGCCGCCATAGGGGGCTTGCGGAGGAGGTGTGGTAACAGAAAAGCTTAAAGGAAATGTTCCTGTTCCATAATTATTGGTGGCACTTAATGTTACCGTATAATTTCCGGGTGAAACAGGAATACCGCTGATGACTCCGGTGCTTGTATTCACGGTTAATCCAGAAGGCAAACCTGTTGCATTGAAACTTGCCGGTCCGCCGGAAGCGGCGATGTTGTAAGTCAAGTAGGTTCCTGCCTGCGCGCTGGTTGTCGACAGGTTGGTGATCACCGGTAAGGCATTGACAAAGTAAGGCGTGGGACGGGTGGCTGTCAAAGGGATTTGGCCCTTGAACATTTTCCCGCCGTCGTTGGTCAAGCGTAAATAATAATCGGCGGATACGGCTATACCGTCTTCGTCCAAAGCCAGGTAAGATGCACCTACCGGAATCTGCGATTGGTTTTCTGCGGTCTTCGCGATTTGGTTTCCTTCGTTGTATTCGTCAAACATGGAAATGTAAATGCCTTGTGCGCCCAATCTTTTTGTATTGTAAAATTGCTTCCACATGAAATCACCGTGTACACGCTGACGTTCCTGTAGATCCCCGGGCAAAATAGTAGCCTGGTAATCGATGCCGTTCGCATTGCAATAGGCCTGATCGGCGACAATGATTTCGTTGTAATAACTGTCTGCTCTTTCCATGGTTCCGATCTTTCCAATCAGCCAGGGGGTGATCATGTTGAACGCCTTGTAGGTATTGGTATATCCGTCGTTCACGGTACGCCACTCGCCTCTTACCCCGCCAATCACGTAGCAGCCTTGTGCCTTGAACCAGTTGATGACCTCTACGCATACCGCGGAAGAAAAAGGATGGTCGACATCGTTCAGGCCCATTCCCCAGATGCATACCACCGGTTTACCGTTTTGCTTTGCATATGCGGGAGAGGAAGTGTAAATGGACATTTTATTGATCCAATCCGCTTTCATTTCTGTTTGCATGTTCATCCAACCTGTCACATCGTACATGATGTAAAATTTCACGTTATGGGCTTCAGCCGCTGTTCTCACCTTGACTGTGATGGCATCACGAATAGGGCCTTCGCCACCGGTGGGATTGAAGCGCTGCAAAGCGGCACAGTCGATGCCATTTTGCGCCATCCACATAAAGTGTGTATTGATGGTCTGATCCGTATAAGAAGAAAAGAGGTTGCCTGGTCTTCCGTTCGGGGCATTGTTGTAAGCTGTTGGGAAAGTGGTGGTGTACTCGCGCGTATCGGGCCATGATTTTATTCCAGTATTGCTCGCGGAAGGTGCTCCTCCTACTTTGGTCCAGTGCCACCAGCCATTGAAAGGTGAGCCGTCGCCCGGGGCCGCAAACCAGCCCTGGTAGCCTACTGTTACTTTACCTACTACATCACCGACCGGTGATTGCGCCTGGGCGAATGAACCGGCAAAAAATGCCAGTATAACAAGCCAAGCTGTTAGTTTGTGCTGTTTCATAGTTCTTAGTTGATAGTTGTTAGTTGGCTAACCCCAGATGTGTTGTAATATTCTATTGGTCTGATTAGCGGACTCAGTCTCGTTGTGCGTAATATGAAGACCATTCAAAGGATGAATTGTAAACAATCCATTTGCACTCCCTGACTTCTTTGGGATCTGAATGCGTAAGTTGACTCCCTACAGATCGCTAAATTGTCCTATTATTTAATGGATAAGTAAAACTATATAATCAGAAAAGTAAAGGCGATTTATATGCTTAAAACATGAATGAACAGAGCAAAAAAATAAGTGCAAATATTTTAATCTCAATCGATTGAACAAATGTCGGTCTAAAAAAATATAGAGGAAGTATGCGATCATTTAAACGACCCTATTATTTTAATCATGTGAATTGAGGAATGGCAATGGGGAAATATGCGTATGATAAATAAAAGTGAAGAAAACAGAGTGGATAGCGAATACTTAACTTTTATCATTTCTTTTTCTCTCTTCTAATCCGAACCGGTGCTTTGGTGGAATAATATTCTTTTACGACACTATAACAAATGCTTCCATTGATATCGGTATACTTTAACAACAATCCTGAGCATACTCTTGCGCCAGCGAAGGGATAAAAATCATATTGTAATCAAAAAAAAACGGGAGCCAAAATTGGCTCCCGTTTTTTAATCGTTATCCGGTATCGTTAATAGATCTTCATTATTTTTCTGCTGGTCACTTTATCACCTGAGATGCATTGTACATAATATACATCAGCGTTTAAAGTGGAACCGTCAAAGGTATAGGTATGCGATCCTTTTTCCAGGTAGCCGTCTACGAGGGTCGCTATAACTGTTCCGGTCTTATCAAACACTTTGACAGATGCGTCCGCCGACTCTACCATTTCAATGGTAATGGCGGTTGTCGCAGTGAATGGATTAGGCGCGTTGCTGACAGCGGTAGCCTGTTGTTCTTCGGCGGCAAATGCGGCACCCGGCACAATGGCCGCTCCGTTGGTAAATTCCAGGTAGCTGACATTTAATCCTGCGGCTGCAAAAGTCATTCTCAACTTATGCGTACCTGCTGAAAGGTTTACGTTGCCCAAGGTTACCGTTTGCCAACTGTCCCATCCGCCGGTGGCAGGTATCGTAATGCTGTTCAACACCGTTACGCCGTCAGAAGATAAAGTCAGCCTTCCGCCATTGCCTGCCACTCTTACTCTTACAGCGTAAGAACCGGAAGTCGTAGCATTCACGGTGTATTGTATCCACTCGTTGGTTTCCGTCCATCCTACTGTCGGTGCATTCTCTGCTGCGGAATATTGAATATCCACGCCGTCGTTTCTCAGGTAGTAACCAGTGTTCCAGGCTACAAAACTACCGCCTCCGGAACCGAATTGCGCAGTCTGGTGAACGGCATCGCTGTATGCCTGACCATTTTTACCCATGTCAAAATGAGCTGCCTGCACTCTTCCAGGAAGTCTGTTTGCGGCATAAGGTGCCGTTTCATTGTTGCTGGCGTTGATCAATGCATAGAGGTAATCTTTATTTACCTTCATGTTAGCGGACTTGATGTTCTCAATCAACTCATTCAAGATGGCTTGTCCTGTTGCTGCAGAAGGCTTGGCACCTCCGTTGATGTAATTCGCCAAGGCATACCAGTTGTTGGGTTCTTTGAAGGAACCAATGGCTGATAACGTAGACATTTTCTTGTATGGCCAAATTGCCCATCCGATGTTGTGTCTGTTCATTAAGCTCACTGTTTCCGCGATCCAATGGTTGGAGTTCTCTCCGAACTCACCCAGGTAGATCGGTACATTTTGTCCGTCACGGATAGCCAGTGCAAATCCTATGGAACCGTCGTTTACATCGTTCCAATATTTGTGGAAACTGTACGCCATGTTGTTGTCCCACTTCGGTGTAAGTCCGTTGTAGTCGTTGGCATAGCTGTTGCCTTCAATAATGACCAGGTGGTTGTTATCTACCTGTCTGATGGCCGCGGTGATGTCTTTCATCAATTGCATCAGCAAAGCATTGTTGTTAGGCAGCGTCCAGTTGGTTTCGTTGATCAGGTCGTATCCGCCTACTGTTGTTTCATTGGCATAACGCTCCGCGAATTTCCTCCAAAGCTTCACGGTCTGCGCTCTGTTGGCCGCGCTTTCCCACAGGGATGGCTGACCCGCCACATAGTCGCTGATGTCTCCGCTGCTTTGTCCGCCCGGTGCTGCATGCAGATCCAGGATCACATACATGTTGTTGGCTTTGCACCAACGGATGACATTGTCTACATGTACGAAGCCGCTTTCAAAATAAGTATCCGGCTGACCCAATGGGGTAAACAAATTGTAGTGCATCGGTAAACGAACGGAATTGAACCCCCATTTCGCTAAACTGTCTATATCTGCTTTGGTGATGAAGTTCGCCAGGTAGTCGTTGTAAAATTTATCTCTTGCTGCTACGCCCACTACATCGGCAATTTTGTTTTTGATGTTCCATTGGTAGCCGCCACCCAGGTTCAGCATGTAGCCTTCCTGCACCATCCAGTTTCCAAGGTTTACCGTTTTCAAAACGTAGTTTCCGTTGTTGTTCACAATGTTTCTTCCGCTTGCACGCAGGAAGCCATTGTTAGGCACGGGAACGGATACAGTGACAGCGTTTAGGTTAAATCCGCCGGTAACGATGAATACTCTTACAATATGCTGACCTGCAGTAAAGGCAACGTTGGTCTTCGTTGTCGTTGCCCAATTTTGCCAGCCGCCGGTGTTCGGCAAAGCTACGGCACCAGTGGCATCTACACCGTCCACTTCTAATCTGATGGTTCCTCCTAAAGTACTGGCTGTTCTGAAAGCCACATCGTACGTCCTGGAAGTGGTTACATTGACTGTATACTCCAACCATTCGCCATCGGTCGTGTAACCAATGTTGTATCCGCCACCTGCATCCGTTGTGGCTTGAATGTCCACGGCATCTGTTCTGTAAGCGCTGCCTTCATTGGTTGGTGAAGAATCGTTAAAGGCAACACCTTGTCCGCCGAGATCATAATTTTCCGCCTCGATTTTACCAGGTAAAGAAACGACTACGTTGTTGAACGGAGTTTGCACGGGACCCGGAACGGTTACGGTGATGCTGTTCAGGTTGAAACCACCGGTAACAATGAATAGTCGCACCACATGCTGTCCTGCGGTCAGGGCTACGTTGGCTTTGGTAGTAGTGGTCCATGTTTGCCATCCGCCTGTATTTGGTAAAGTAACCGATCCGGTCGCATCTGCACCGTCCACTTCCATTCTGAGCACGCCTCCTGATGTACTCGCTGTTCTAAAGGCTACGTTGTAAGTGCCTGCTGCGGTGACGTTAGTGGTATATTCCAACCATTCTCCGTCTGCGGTGTAACCGATATTGAACCCTCCGCCTTCGTCTGTGGTGGTTTCGATGTCTACGCTTTCTGTTCTGTAGGCATTACCTTCATTGGCCGCAGTCACATCGTAGTAAGCGATGGTTTGTCCGCCCAGGTCGTAATTCTCTGCTTCGATTTTACCAGGGAGATTAATAGCTGTTCCTGTGTAAGGTGTTTGATTCGGTGCTACCGTAAGGCTAAGTGCCTTTGAAGCCGTGCCACCCGCATTGCTTGCGCCTAGCGTGATCGTATAAGTACCTACAGCAGCCGGTGCGCCTGTGATCACACCAGTTGTGGTGTTCACTGCAAGCCCCGCCGGTAAACCCGTTGCGCTGAAAGAGGTCGGATTATTAGAGGCCGTAATGGTATAGCTGAAAGCAACACCCGCTGTCGCTGAAGCCGTTGAAGCGCTGCTGATAACCGGTGCTTGCGGGTTCAATACGAAATTCAGGAAGTTCAAATTGAAGCCGTCCGTATCCATGACGATTCTCATGATCTTCTGGCCAGTGGTAAGCGGTGTGGTTGTCACACTTACCGTTTGCCAGGTTTGCCATGCTGTAGTATTTGGAACATTTACTGCTCCTGAAATATTCACTCCATCTACTTCTACATGAAAAGATTTTCCGGTATTGATGGAAGCGACTCTCGCCTGCAAAGTATAAGTGCCCGCGGAAGCAATATTGACCGTATATTCCAACCATTCGCCCGCCGAGGTATAACCGATATTGAATCCGGCACCGGCATCGGTGGAAGCTTCTATGTCTACTCTTTCGCTCGTTCTGTATTGACCGCCATTGTTGCTGGCATCGCTGTCGTTGTACGCAACGTTTTGTCCGCCGGTGTCAAAATTCTCTGCTTCTATTTTACCAGGGATAGCACCGATGGCATTGTTGTAAGGGCCCTGTACCACAGGAACGGCAGTGATGGTGAGGTGGTTTATATTAAAACCTCCCGTTACTACAAACAATCTCATGATGTGGACACCGGCTGTTAAAGAAACATTGTTTCTCATCGTCGTTGCCCAGGTTTGCCATCCACCTGTAACAGGCAATGCCACAGCACCAGTCACATCTGCTCCGTCCATTTCCAGTCTGACTGTACCGCCTACGGTACTAGCTGTTCTGAACGCAAGGTTATATGCACCTGTTGCCGCTACATTCACGGAGTATTCTAACCATTCTCCGTCGACCGTATAACCGATGTTAAATCCGCCGTCTGTATCTGTTGTAGCCTGCACATCTACCGCATCTGTTCTGAAAGCGCCGCCTTCGTTTGCCGTGGATGCATCGCTGTAAGAAACACCTTGTCCGCCTAAATCATAATGCTCTGCTTCTATCTTGCCCGGAATGGCACGTGCTGTACCGCCGTAAGGTGACTGTGGGATATTTACATTTTCGCGCTCCAGTTTTACCTGGTGCATGGCCGTTACCAGTGAATTCGCACCCACCGCGTCATGTGAAATCTCCCAAATCATCATCCCACCTACTCCTCTGTCATAAGCCAGGTTTGTTTTCGCTTTGATGGTGGTGATGCCATTGTAAGAATTTCCGTTAAAGGAATCGGAATAAGGATTTGCGCCTTGTGCGATCAATGCCTTGAATGTGTTTTCATTCGGTCTGGAATAAAAAGGCACACCCAGTGTTAATTTACTCGCCGGACAACCTCTGCCAGTCCAGTAATCAATGGCCTCTACCGTGGCTTGCCAGGAGGAATGGTTGCTGCCGCCCAGGTCATAGATCATCAGGTTAAGGATGTCTACATTTGGGAAAACACTGTTTAAAATACCTGATCCGTAATAAGGCTGGGGCTGCACCGCTGCGCTTACGAATTTCCCTCTAGGTCTTAGGGAAGCGGCGAGGTCTCTCATCAGGAGTGAGAAGTTCTGCGGATCGTTTCCGTCTTTGGGAAATTCCCAATCAATATCCACGCCGTCCAGGTTGTATTGATTTAAAAAATTGTTGACGTTAGTGACAAATGCCGCACGATAAGAGGCATTGCCCGCCATCACTTGAAAATCGGTATTGTTCAGGTTACTCCATCCTCCGATGGCAATACCGATCTTTACCCCTCTGGCATGGCCGCGGGTAACCAATTCCTGTAGTTTCCAAGCCTGATCAACGCCCGTTAATCCTCCGGTAGTGGTAGGACGGATAAATGAATAATTGATATGTGTCAGCTTGTCGTATTGCACCTCGGCTGGTACAACCGACCAGGAGGCGGCGTAAGCCACTACTTTGAGCTGTGCATAAGACAAACTCGGGATCAGAAAGAGTATAAGTGCTACAAATACTCTCCAATAGTAAAGATGTTTTCTCATAACTGGTTCTTAGATTTTAGTTGATGAAGGAATTGTTAGTTCCTTGAAGACAATCGGGTAGAAAAAAAGTAAACAAAAAATAAAAAAAATTTAACAGAACACTCAAAAAAGCCAATGGTTACATTTAAACGGTTATTCTCTATCCATAACAGTGGCGAGATTTTCCCAAACATGCACCGAGGAAGTATAGAAGTAAATTTTTAAAAGTAATTCATTGCATTCTTTCTTCCTTCTTATCGTTTAAACCATCACATTAACTTACACACCTTTTCACTCTCCCTGACTATATAATGTGACCATACGGTGCTTTCACCTTTAAATACATCGACATCACCGTTATAGGTACATGTGCGATTTCTACGCTTGCAAATCAATTTGCCTGTTACTGCGTTAACATATATACACCAGCTAACTCTTATTTTGCAAAAGATCACATTCAACAACAAAAACAATCTTTTCTTTCAACGCCTGAAAGAAAAAGTAGACTTGCACTTCAAAAACAACAACAGCGTCGCTACAGGCAATACTGCTCTGTATTTGAAAAGTATCCTGCAATTGTGCTCAGCGGCAGGCTTGTACATCAGCCTTGTCTTCCTAAATCCTGATCCTCTCCTGGCAGTGCTTCTCTGTGCCATGCTGGGTGCTAATTTAGCCTTTATAGGTTTTAACATCATGCATGAAGGAGGGCATCAAAGTTTCTCCAAAAGTCCATGGATCAATAAGATCTCCGCCTACTCGCTTAATGTATTGGGAGGAAACGCGATGTTCTGGAAAGCCAAACACAACATCAACCACCATACCTATACCAATATAGAAGGCATGGACGATGACATCAACGTGCAGCCATACATGCGTATTCACACGACGCAGCGCAGGTATTGGATGCATCGCTTTCAACACATCTACTGGATTCTCCTGTATGGCATCTCCTATTTCTCCTGGATATTCATTGATGATTTTAAAAAATACTTCAGTGGAAAAATCGTCTCTAATGCTGTCCATCAAAAATGGACCTTCAAGGAACACTTGATCTTCTGGTCTACAAAGACAGGATATGTGATGCTTTATATCGGCTTGCCCGTTTATTTTGCAGGACTCGGAAATACGCTCATCGGTTTCGGTATCATGACCTTTGTCTGCGGATTAACGATTGCCGTGGTATTCCAAATGGCTCACGTGGTAGAAGAAACTTCTTTTCCCCAACCGCATAGCGATACGCAAAAGATCGACCAGGGATGGGCGATTCACCAGTTAGAGACGACGGCCAATTTCGGTACGGACAATAAGCTCTTATCCTGGTTTCTCGGTGGTTTGAATTTCCAGGTAGAGCATCACTTGTTTCCTCGTATCAGCCACGTACACTATCCTGCCATCAATAAATTGGTGAAGGAAACATGTAAAGAGTTCAATGTCTCCTACCTGGAGTTTTCTTCGCTGAGTACGGCTTTCTGGTCTCATCTTAAGCACATCAAGAAAATGGGAACAGCGGCTTAAGCCAGTATGGAGTATGGAGCGCGAGTATGGAGAATGATCCTCTATACTCGCGCTCCATACTCCATACTTAATTCCTTAACTTAACGACATTGCCCTTCAGGGGATTTAGGGGGTAATCAGATAGAATAAACAGTGGAGGCGAAAGAGAAACAGTATTAATACTTCGCTCTGTTTCTGTTATGTCCAGGGGCTATCCATGAGGCCCATGCGTTACTTGAGTGCGCCGTAATTCAAATCTTCTACTACCATGACCTATCCTCTGACAAGCCATTTGTTTGTATCACAAATACAGCAATTTAGACTGGGTGTCAGGTCTTTCGACCTGACACGGATGGAGTTAACGCTGACTGCCTGCTATTGTCCAACAGTGTCAGGTTTGAAAACCTGACACCAAAAAAGTATTCCCTTGGCCTGTCCCCTGACAGGCCATCTGTTTGTATAAACAAATACAGCGATTGAAACCGAGATCTTTCGGCCTGTCAGGGGACAGGCCGAGGAGTGGGAAAAATAGATATGAGGGGATTGTGATATCATAAAAAAGAAAAGTATTTTAGGTGATGGCTTTTTCTTACCGATCTTCTTCTTTTAGCAATTATCTTTCTGTAGCGCTGCTGATTCTTGTCAACCTGATTCCTGCTGTGGGTGTCCTTTTATTCGGTTGGGAAGTATTTGATGTGATATTTATCTATGTTATGGAAACCATTATCATAGGGCTAATGAATATCTTAAAAATGGCTTTCAGTACCGTATTGGAAGGTAAGTCTGCGGAGTCTCCTATGATGGTGCATGGGTTGAAATTATTTCTGATTCCTTTTTTTACTGTGCATTATTTTTTCTTCAATCAGCCATCTCTTTTCTTTTCAGATCAACTATATAGGCAAGCGTGAATATGCACGAACAGGCTTGCTTAGACTGATGATGCTGCCTTATGTTCGTATTTTTATTCAACAGTTTGTAGTCATCATCGGGGCTTTTTTGATCATGCTCTTCAATACGCCGAATGTATTTGTTTTACTATTGGTTATACTGAAGATCATCGCCGATGTCTTCATGCATCTAAAAATGCACCGCGTCTCCAGTCAAGCCATCTGATCTTAAAATTATCGCGGCTACAACGCCTCTGATGTTCTTAAGGCCAGTTGTGGCGGGACATCAACGACGAGTAATTCTTGCTGTTGTTTTAAACGAACTAGTCCTCGGGGATTTAAGGGGCGGACAGGTAAAAGAGAAACAGAAAGAGAAACAGAAACAGTGTTCATGCTGTGTACTGCTTATGGGCTTAGGACAGAGGCTCCGGCCTTGGCGCTGTTCCTGCGGGTCTGGACTGGTCGTCAGGCAGTGGAATAAATTCGTGGTTATCATTAGGCGGTAAAATGATCCGGCCTTGTTTCCAATCTTCTTTAGCTTGTTCGATGCGTTCTTTTCGGGAAGAAACAAAGTTCCACCAAATGAAGCGTTCGCCTAAGGGTTCTCCGCCCAGGAGCATCAGCGTTGTTGCTTCTTTCGCAACGATACGTGGATCCACTCCTTTCGTGAAGACCAGCATTTTTCCTGCTGCATACGTAACGCCCGCCAGTTCTACGCTGCCGCTCACGATGTAGAAGCCACGTTCGGCATGTTCTTTCGGCAAACCAAACAGTGCGCCTTTCTGCAAGACGACATGCAAATAAAACAAAGGTGAATTTGTTTTCACGTTGCTTTGCAGCCCATACGCATCACCTGCAATGAGCCGCATCCAAATGCCTTTCTCCTGAAAGACGGGTAATTGTTCGGGCGTATAATTGACAAAAGAAGGTGCTGACTCTTCGTCTTTTTCAGGAAGCGCCACCCAGGTTTGTATCATTTCCAAGCCTCCGTTAAGCGAAGAAGGATTTTCAAACCGTTCGGAATGTGAGATGCCGCTGCCGGCGGTCATCCAGTTGACTTCGCCTGGACGGATGATTTGCTGCACGCCCAGACTGTCGCGGTGTGTGACTTCGCCACCAAACAAATAGCTGACGGTAGACAGACCGATGTGCGGATGAGGCAGCACATCTAAACTGGAGGGCTGTGCGGGCATGTCTACAATAGGTCCGGCATGATCCATGAAAATAAAGGGACCGATCATTCTACGCAGCCTGAAGGGCAAGATGCGCTGGACCTTCATTTCAGGGCTTATGGCTGCGGTGCGGGAGTCAATGACAATTTCTAGCATAGGCTGTTTTTTATAGCAGTGTTTCGTTTCAATATATCGGTTACAAGAGGATAAATGAAATGGTCTCTGCTGATTATTCCCTAAAGATCCGTCAACGCTTTGGTGGATCCATTGATATTTGGTAAGAAATGGATGGACGAAAAAAAACAAAAACTTTAAACCATTCTTAAAACCATCCGTATTGGGATTTAATTAGTAGGTAATAACTGCAATTTCGTAGAATTAAAAGTGATTTTCATCTAAACAGATAAAACCATGAACCTCTTACTACTGCATTTATATTGTTTATCCAACCTAATGCTTTTTGAAATTTTAATTCCTTCAACATCTCAACTTGTTCAAGCGCATCGTCTTGAAAATTACAGGATCCCAAGGTAAAGGAGCGCTGTAATTTTTCTGACTCATCAATTCTTGTCGAATGTATTTTCATTTGAAGAATAATCTATTGCCAACATTTGCCGGTTTTTAATTATTTCTACTCTAAACGATCTGAACTATGAAACTATCATCTGTCATTTTCGCTTGTTTTTTGGCCGCTACAGTTTTTACTTCTACTTGTAAGGCTCAGCTATCAGAAGCTTTAATGTTGACCTTATCTTCCAACTCTAAAAGCGATCAAACCGCTGTTCGCTTTCTTCCAGAAGCATCCGATTCTTTCAATAGTCAATACGATGCTTACAAATTGATGAATCCCAATCTTACCCCTAACATCTATACGGTAGCAGATGAATACTACGCGATCAATGCCTTGAATACTGATTTCAGTGAAAAGGAAGTCGCCTTACACATCAGGGCACCATTTGCGGCCATGTATACGATCACCGCAGAAGAGATCGGCGCGTTTGATTCTTCCTGGACTATTCATCTAACAGATCGTTTCTTAAATCAGGAAGTTGATCTCAGAACAGTTGTCAGCTATTCTTTTATGGCAGATCCTTCAGATCTTTACCATCGGTTTTCTCTTACGTTTACGCGATCAGAGATGGGCTCATTATTTATAACAGATACTTCTCCGAAAGCGCAAAATGATATCGATCACATCATCTTTACCCAGCAGGACAATATCATGGTATCCGCCGAAGGTGAAGCCGTTTCGTCCGTCAACATCAATGACCTGGAAGGCCATACTGTCTACCATTCTGAAGCACCAGCAGAAACATGTACCTTTTCTCCGGATAAAAGCGGCATCTATATCGTTCATCTTTCTACCCATGAACATACCTATACGAAGAAAGTCTTGGTCCATAAAGATTGAAGCTGCACCTCAGGGTTGGCGGTCTTACGGCCCTGCCCTGAGATTTGCCCTTCGATGGCAATTGGTGAGCGGTTTCACCTGAACGCTCCGAAATACGCTAATGGAATTCTTACGAAAGGATAAGAGATCAAACTATGCAGAAGAAGAGCGGTCTTCACCTGCTGGCACGGGCAATAAAAAACACTTGAAAAACCTAATTCATATAAGCACCTCTTTTTTAATACCAGCTAAGTACTAACATTCATCGGGAACAAAACATTCTTTCCAATACTCCACTATCTTTTTTATTGTACTCTCTAAGTGAGCATAGCTATTAGGTTTCTGAAAGAATCCTTGGACAGAAGTTGAATATGCTTCAATAACATACGTTTTAGGGATAGTCGTCGTAAAAAATAAATAAGGAGTACACTTCAAATGGAGAAGATGACTTGTCTGAATTTTATCTCGAAGTGCAAGCCCATCAACTTTATGAAGGTTTATGTCGGACAAAATTAAAAAAGGAGTAATCTCTATCCTGTTTAGATATTCCAAAGCTTCATTCCCATCTTTGAAAAAGATGATCTCGTTCTCATACTTAAGGTTATTGAATATTTCAATAAAAAGTTGCTGATCATCTTCGTCATCTTCAAGGATGACTACAGGGCCGTTCTTGTTCATAATAATTAGGTTCGTTTTGAGTTGTTGACTAACTATCTGCTTTCTGTTCTGCTATTACCTAATTCTAATTTTTATTCCTCCCTAAATTGTTTAGTATACTGAGATCACCTTTGTCAATTCAGTTAAAATTGATTGTCTTTGCTTGGGGTTTTAAACTCCATATTCAATACAATTTTATAGTCGTTTCTGTGACAAGCGAAATCAAGTTGCAACATGTTAATTTGATAACATTTATGATAAAAAAAGGTTTAAAAAAAATAAAAATTCTTTTACTCACTCTAAACGTTTGAATTTTGCTGATAAATAATCTGTAACGTTGTCCACTATAAGTACGGGTAATTATTCCACACTTCATCAAATACTCCCCCCTCGTGCCAATGGGGGGGCTAAAGCCTTATATGAAAAGGTTATTATAGATATCGAGCTAGAGAAGATGGTGCCCGCGTTAAATTTCTTTTTTCTCCTGTATTAAAGGAAGCGTAATCATAAATGCTGCGCCTTCCATCTCCATGCTTCTGGCGGAGATAGTGCCACCGTGTCGCTCCACTATCTTTTTGCAGAGTGCTAAGCCCAAACCTGTTCCTTCAAACTTATCTTTAGGATGGAGGCGGGCAAACGTTTCAAAAATCCGCTCAGCCTGGTCCTGATTAAAACCTATGCCATTATCTTTTACTAAAATATGGGCTATTCTTTTATCAGTCTCCTGTAGAATTTCCGAAGAAACAGTAATCTCTGGCTTCACACCTGATTTAGAAAACTTGATGGAATTGTTGATCAAATTGTAGAACAGCTGGTACAATAAGACCTGTGCACCTTCTATGGTGGGGAGTTTACCGTAATGAATGCTTCCTTCTGTTTTTTGTAAAGCAACTTCCAGGTCTGTCTCAATATTTCTTAACACTTCATTCAGATCCACCATGGTATTTTGTTGCAGGTTTGCATTGGCTGTTGAATAGGCCAACACGCCGTCAATCATGACTTTCATGCGGTCAGTAGCCACGTGAATGCGATCTAGAAACTTATGGGCCTGGTCATCTAACTTATCCTTGAGATGCTCTTCCAATCTTCCAGTGAACGTTTTGACTTTCCGCACAGGTTCTTTGAGATCATGTGAGGCAACATGTGCAAATTGCTGCAAGTCCGCATTCGAACGCTGCAGTTCTTTTGTGCGTTCGTTCACCAAAAACTCCAATCTTTCTTCTGTAATCTTCTGTTCATGAATGTCAAAACCTACTCCTATGTATCCGTTGAAACTACCATCAGCCGAATAACGGGGATTGCCTTTGAAGGAATACCAGCGGTATTGCCCGTCGTAACGTTTGGTGCGCACCGCAGGAATGAGATAAGGTTGTTGGCTGGTGAAAGCGGGTGCGTAATGCTCCATCACCAAGGGCACATCATCCGCATGTATGATGCCATCCCAGGCTCTGCCTTTGGCTTCCTGCTCCGTTTGACCCGTATAGTCTAACCAGGCTTTGTTCCAATAACTCACGGTGGCAAGAGGAAGTAGACTGACGCTCTAATAATTGTTGACGCACTTTCTTGCCTCTGCCAGCATGTATTGTTGTTGTTGGGTTAATGCGATGAAAGTGCAGTTGCCGTATTAGTGTTTTATTTGATTGGGTAGCTAAGAACGGAGTGAGTGTAATGCTGGCTTCCGCTTTTTTATGCTGATAGGATGCTCATTGGTTAATCGAGGAAGTTGATTGATCTTTATGAATTAAAAATAAAAACAGGAACAAAGAACAAGACTATTGCCTGTTTTTTTGTTCCTGTTTATCTATAAAAAATTTTTACTGAAATTATTCATCGTGCATCATCATTGATACACTATCTTGAGATTACAATCTTTTTACTGATCGTTCTGTTATCTGGATTATCGATTCTAACTAACATGTACATTCCGTTCTTAATGTTTGTAAAATCTACATTCAGATCATTTATCCCGTCCAGTTGGAAAGTATCTACTGTTTGGCCCAATTCATTGATCACTTTATAGGATCCTCCTATTGATGAGTGTATCGTAAATGATCCATTGTTTGGATTGGGATAAATATTGATCAATGAGGAATGCTCTGCATCATCAATGCCTGTAAATAGAATAGCAATACAACTCGAAGTGGCAGAACAACCATTTTCTGTAACGATAACGGAATAATTACCCTCAACTGAAGCTGTAAAACTTTGTCCAGTCTCGTTGTCCAACACATCATTACTGACACCACAATCTGAAACCCATTGATATGTAGCCCCTGCCAGATCAACTGTAATAGTAGTCTCGTTTACTGTTGTAGCTGTTGAAGGAAGATCATTGACTGTAATGGTTGCTGATGCCGTATTTTTACATCCATTGGCATCTGTACCTGTAACGGTGTATGTGTCAGTAACAGTTGGATCAAAGGATACATTATCTGTCACACTTCCTGTCCATACATAACTTACAGCTCCCCCGCCAGATAAGGTAGCGGACTCACCTGAGCAAATAATAGGTGTAGTGGTATTGGCCGTAACAGTAGGAAGATCATTGACTGTAATGGTTGCTGATGCGGTGTTTTTACATCCATTGGCATCGGTACCCGTAACGGTGTAAGTGTCAGTAACTGTTGGATCAAAGGATACATCATCTGTAACACTTCCTGTCCATACATAACTTACAGCTCCCCCGCCAGATAAGGTGGCGGACTCACCTATACAGATAGAAGGAGTAGTGGTATTGGCCGTAACAATAGGAAGATCATTGACTGTAATGGTTGCTGATGCGGTGTTTTTACATCCATTGGCATCGGTACCTGTAACGGTGTAAGTGTCAGTAACAGTTGGATTAAAGGATACATTATCTGTCACACTTCCTGTCCATGCATAACTTACAGCTCCGCCGCCAGATAAGGTAGCAGACTCACCTATACAGATAGAAGGAGTAGTGGTATTGGCCGTAACAGTAGGAAGAGTATTTACTGTAATGGTTCTTGATGCGGTATTTTTACATCCGTTGGCGTCGGTACCTGTCACCGTATACGTGTTGGTACCCGTTGGACTA
>JAQZBV010000011.1 GCA_029237685.1 Cytophagaceae bacterium
AGACGATGCCTCTACAGATGATACCATAGAATTTATCAATAAGTATACAGACCCAAGAATACAAGTGATCAAGAACAGTAGTAACTTGGAACGTTCTATTTCAAGAAATAAAGGAATCGATGCGGCTAAAGGAGAGTTTATTTGTTTCCTCGATAGCGACGATTATTACTTGCCTAACCACTTGGAAACATTGCATCGTGAAGTCATGATAAGGCATCACCCGGTGGCCTTAATTCATACGAATGTATCAGTAAGGAATACAGAGGGTCTTGAAATCCGACAAGTTCAGTATGCCTATGATCCAATTCGAAATATTACAGAATCGGTTTTGTCCAATCATATACAAACCAATACGGTCTGCATTCACCGGACTGTGTTTACATTATTCAAATTCGATCCGGCACTTTCTGTCAATGAAGATGTGTATTTATTCGCTCAAATAGCCGGTCGGTTTCCTGTTGTACACATCGCTGAAACAACTGTGGTTTCAGTGATGCATGAGAATAATACCATTCATTTAATAAAGGATCATTTGACTCCTCAGCTGAGGGCCACCCGCAAGATTTTTGCTGATCCGGGTATTGTTGTGTCTGATATTTTTAAAAAGAATAAGTATTTTGAACTGTATTCACAGTTGGTTTACTTTCACGCCTCCAACAAAAAAACTATATTGTCAATAGCTTATTTCTTGAAAGGATTAGGGATTGCCCCTTTACACAAAAACAACCGTACAAACCTATTGAATGTGATTTATCACTTGCCTGGAGGAAAATGGTTAAAGAGAACAATGAAATTATTTAACAATTAAAATAGATCATCACTATGCTTTTTTCTTTTTATCATGCAACGGCTTCCAAACTTTCCTTCTTAGCGAATAAGAAATTTTTTTGGTGGGTAATGTTCGCTGCTTTGCTTTTTCCTTTTGTAATCCTTGTCATGTACAATCATCCTTCTGCCGATGATTATTGTTATGTGGTAGATGCGGCCATTAGAGGTTTTTGGCAATCTCAATGGAGTACTTATCAAACCTGGAGTGGAAGATATATTTCTACTTTTTTACTGGTGTCTAGTCCTCTTGCGATCGGATCTTTTTTTGGATACAAACTGATAAGTTTGATGCTCTTGTTGCTGACGGTTGTTTCCTGCTTATTTTTCATAAAGGCACTTCTCAATAAAAAAACGTTGGATGTTTCTGTCGTTGCGGTTTCATTTTGCATGGTGTTATTGTACCTGTTCAAAATGCCTTCTTTGACAGAAGGTTTTTATTGGCTGGCCGGTGGCATCACGTATCAGTTGGCCAATATTGCGACACTCGTTACGGTGACCTTACTTTTAACTATGCGAAGAGCAGAAAACTATAAGTGGAAGTTAGCTGCTGCTGTATTCTTATGCATTATGATTTGTGGGGCAAATGAAACCAGCATGTTGGAGTTTTTATACATACTGGTGGCGTTGATGGCATTTGAATATGCATCCACTTGTTCTATACCAAAACATTATTACCTGTTGCTCTTTGTGTCGTTGGTTGCAGCAAGTATCATTCTTGTTGCTCCGGGGAATGCGGTGAGAGCGGCTTATTTTCAAGGTGAAAAAAATATTTTGAAAGCTACATTAATGGCTGCTACTAGCGGGTTTCACCGTATAGAGTTTTGGTTTTTTGATGTACTCGTCTTATTGGTTTTGTTTTTGCCTTTTTTGAAACAGGTGGAAATAAGCAGTCCGGCCGAACGGAAAATTAAACCTCTTCTTTTATTCTTGTACCCTCTTTTCATTTTTGGCATTTTGATAGTCGGTTACTTTCCCGCTTTCTGGAGCATAGGATTTGAACCTCCTTCACGTACAGTCAATGTATTGTATTTTTTATTCTTAGGATCGTGTTTTCACTATGCCGTATTGTGTGTTACCTATGTCAGGCAAAGGAGCGGCGCATCTATAGCTATTCCTCTTTTTGCTCAATGGATATTATTTTTTATGCTGTTCAGAAGTATGGCTCCTCATACTCATTACCATACCGCTACCCTGGATCTTGTTTCAGGTAGGGCTAAGACATACGATTTGGAAATGGAAATGCGCTATTTGGAAGTGAGGAAGCATGAGAACGAAGACGTAGTGTTTAAACCTCTTACCGTAATACCTACTTCCATATTTTTCGTGGATATAGAAGCAGAACATCCGGAAGACTGGAAGAATTTGTGTACGCGAGATTACTTTCATTTAAAATCATTAAATCTGACCAAAGCGACGGAATGATTTCATCCAAACTGAAAATTACTATTTGTAGTCATGACGGCAAGAATTATTTTGGCGGACCTTACGAATGGGTAAAACGTTTTGGGCCTGCTTTAAAAAAGACAGGTGTAGAAGTGTCATTTTTATTTTTTAGCGATCATCAACATAAAGATTCATCTACCTTTAATTACCTCAGCGAATTAGGTTTTAATTGTAAACTTCTGCCTCACCATTCCTTCCTTCAGTACAAAGATACCACAGAAGCGAGAGTAAGGTGGTGTCTCAAAGAAGTAAAACAAAATCCTCCGGATATATTCATAGCGAATTCTTCTATACCGGCTTTATTCGCCGGGAAGTGGATCAAAGCATCCGGTATACCGGTGATCGGTGTATTGCACACGGATGACGAACGTTTTCAATGGATGCAGGAAGAGTTTCTCAGTGCTTCGAAAGAATTCAGCTTGAGTGCACTCGTTTGCGTATCGAAATTGTTAAAGGATAAAGTAGCCATTCGTAATCCGTTTCGTGTACCCGTAGAAGTGATTTCCTGTGGAACGCCTGTTCCTTCTCACCTCAAACCCAAATGCCTTTCACCTCTTAAGCTCGTATACGCTGGTAAACTCACGGAGGATGCCAAGCAAATATCTTTATTAACCAAAGCTTTTTGCAAAGTCGTAAGGGAAGTAAAAGGAGTAGAAGCTTATATTTATGGCGATGGACCTGCGAAAGAAGATGTATTGGCCATCATTGCGCAAGAAGGAAAAGATCTTCCGGTTTACTACAAAGGATTTGTATCCAGCGCAGACATTCAGGATCGCATGACGGATAAACACATCATCGTACTCTTGTCTGATTATGAAGGCTTGCCGATTATCTTGATGGAAGCCATGGCTTGTGGTTTAGTGCCGGTTTGCCTTTCTATTCGAAGTGGTATCCCGGAGTTGGTGAAAGACGGTGAAACAGGCTTATTGGTACATGACCGCGACGAAGATTTTATCAGTGCCATTGAACGCCTCGCTGAACATGCAGTTTTGTTTCATGCGTTGTCTATCAATGCGCGTCATTTTGTAACACAACATCATTCCATGGAAGTGGTGGTGAAAAAATGGCTGACCTTATGCGAGTCATTAATCCAGGCCGCATCACCGAAAAGGTCGTTCAGTATTCCGCTTAAGATTAAATTACCTCCTGTAAACAAAAGATTGAAAGGAATTGATCAGCGTAAACCTAGTTTACCCCGCTATGTGATCCGTCAAATCGTGAGGTTTAGAAATTTACTAAAAAGACTTTAATACGAGCTCATGCTTTTCAATTCGTTTGTATTCCTTGTATTCTTTTGCCTCGTATTTTTGGTGTATTGGTTTGTGTTATCACACCGTGTCAAATGGCAAAACTTCTTTCTGCTGGTTGCCAGTTGTGTCTTCTATGGCTGGTGGGATTACCGTTTCTTAATTCTTATGGGCTTGAGCAGTCTGTTTGGTTTTGCTTCCGGTTATTGGATCGACAGAAAAACAGAGCCGCTTCAACGTAAACTCATTCTAAGCGCTACGATCGTTGCGAATCTTCTTTTCCTCGGTTTTTTTAAATACTATAATTTTTTCGCCTCGTCTTTTTCTGAACTGTTGTTAACGGCAGGTTTTCGTGTCGATGATCTGACTTTAAAGATTATACTTCCTATTGGAATCAGTTTTTATACGTTTCATAACATCAGTTATGCGATTGACGTCTACCGCAAAGAGTTGAAGCCCACTGGTGATATTATTGCTTACTTCGCGTTCATCAGTTTCTTTCCTCAGCTAGTGGCCGGTCCCATCATGAAAGCCAAAGACTTTCTGCCTCAGTTTTTTGTTCAGCGTCATTTTGATTACCCCCGTGCCGTTCAAGGTCTGCGTTTTATCTTGTGGGGATATTTTAAAAAGATTGTGATTGCCGATGGTTGTGGAATATTGGCCGATGGTATTTTTGAAAGTTATACAACTCAGCCATCTTCCGTATTGCTGCTGGGGGTCTTTTATTTTGCCATTCAGATCTATGGAGATTTTTCAGGCTACACTGACATTGCCATTGGTTTGGGCAAATTATTTGGATTTGAATTTACACTCAATTTTAAAACACCTTATTTCTCACGCAGTATTCCAGAGTTTTGGAGAAGATGGCACATTTCTCTGACCTCCTGGTTTCGCGATTACATTTATATACCACTGGGAGGAAACCGCCTTGGGAAAGTAAAAGCGTTTGAGAATATATTGCTTGTTTTTTTATTAAGTGGACTTTGGCACGGTGCCAACTGGACCTACGTGGTCTGGGGATTATTGTATGCCTTCATTCCTATAATCAACCGGTGCGATGGAGTATTTACTTGCTGCTTCTTTGCCTGATTTTATTTAATATCAATTTCCATAAAGCAACAGAGTTTATTTACTTCCAGTTTTAACCGATGAAGCAACTATTCCTGCGTTCTTGTCTATTTATCTGCATTGCTTATACCTTAAGCATCGTCTTGAGTTGGGGATATACAGCTTTGTTTAGCCGCTATAAACAGGATCTGTCTAAAAAGAACTGGACTTTAATTCGAAAAGGTGATACGCTCGATTATGCGGCAATAGGTTCCTCGAGAGTTTTTCACATGGTGGACGTTCCTTTACTCAATACGCTCACAGGAAAGAAGGGAATGAACATTGGTACTTCCGGTTCTTCGTACGCAGACAATTATGCTTTACTAATAAAATACTTAGAGCGGAATACATTCAATACCTTGTTGTTGAACATAGATGAAATCTGCTTTCATTCTTCGACAGGATATACGTATCCGTTTAAAGATTACGAGTACATGCCATATTTTTTTGAAGACAGTATGAATGCTGTATACAAAGATAATGTACCGCCATGGAAGTATTACTTATGGACGGGTATTCCTTTGAGTCGTTACATAGAATTTAATGAACACTATGAATTAGGTTCACTCTTGTGGCTCCAGGCTAAAATGCCGCTTTGTAAATTTGATACGACGGCAGGTACAGAGCTGTTGTACAACATGAAGTATAAACAATTTCAGCCAAAGGATACTTTACCTGTCTTTCGTGATACCTTGCACATTGAGCCGCTGGATGAAATCTATTTTCATAAAATTGTGGCCTTATGTAAAAACAAAGGAATAAAGCTCGTATTAATTACGACTCCACTGTACTGCAAAGGAATATATGCCCCCTCTAACCGATTGAAGTTTCAATCCTATATTCAGCAATTGGCTTTGAGGCATAAATTACCCTACATTAATTTTTATGAAGTGCAGGGACTTCAGAAGCTTTACTATTTCCGGGACATGACGCATACCAATATAGAAGGTACCCGTTTGTATACCCGTTACCTGGCTGAGCAGTTGAAATGCAAGGTTTATGCAGAAGAAAAATAATCCTGCTTCTTCTAAAATTTCGTCTAATTATGTACTTTTAACTTGGTTTAAGGCATTCAGTAGTAAAATACACCTGGATAGATCGGCGACAGCAAAAGTACAATGTGTGGTATCACCGCTATTTTAAATAATAATTTACTTTCTGTTGATTATTTGGTTCAAGCCAATTCCATTGTAGCTCACAGAGGTCCTGATGACGAAGGTTTTTTGTTATGGAATCCTGAAGAGCTCCCCTTTATTTTTTCTGGGAAAGACACAGCTGCTGCGAGTAGTATATACCATCATCTTACACCTTTAGGTAGAGAACAAACCAATTGGAAAGTTGGATTGGGCCATCGGCGTTTATCGATATTGGACTTGAGTCCGGCAGGACATCAACCGATGTCAGATGCGGGTCTTGCAATCACTTATAATGGAGAGGTATTTAATTACCTCGAGATCAAAGCAGAGTTAGAAACACTGGGTCATGTGTTTCATAGCGCTACCGATACGGAAGTAATTTTAAAAGCATGGCAACAATGGGGTTCTGCCGCGCTTCATAAGTTTAACGGGATGTTTGCTTTTGTATTACTGGATACAAAAAAACAAAAACTATATGCCATCCGCGACCGCTTTGGAGTTAAGCCACTTTATTATACTTCCACGGCATCGTATACGGCGTTTGCATCCGAAGCTAAACAATTGAGGTGTCTGCCTGATTATCATTTTGTACTCAACGAGAAAGTGGCCTACAATTATTTGCGTTTTTCCAGTTTAGATTATAACGAAGAGACATTCGAGGAAAACATTTTGCAACTCACTCCAGGTCACTACCTGGAAATGGATGTTTTGACAGGTAATGCCGTTGTTCATCAATGGTATAAGCTGGATCCTTTGCAATGGGAAGGGTCTGATGAAGAAGCCATCGTTCAGTTTGGTTTATTGCTAAAGGATAGTGTGCGTCTGCGCCTGCGGTCTGATGTTCCGGTTGGTTCTGCCTTAAGCGGAGGACTCGATTCTTCTACATTGGTTAGTTTGATGCGCGAAATATTGAACGAAGATCAATTGTGCGAACATTCTATACCAACCATTAGTTCATGTAGTGCAGACAAGCGATACGATGAATGGGAGTTTGCGGAAACAATTATTAAACAAGTAGGGGCTTCATCTTCTCAAGTTTTTCCTTCATTTGGTAAATTGTTGCAAGACATTGATCGCCTGATCTGGCATATGGATTATCCATTTGGATCTACTTCTCAGTTTAGTCAATGGTGTGTATTTGAAGAAGCTAAGAGAAGGAAGTTACCGGTCATGATTAATGGTCAAGGAGCTGATGAACAATTGGCTGGTTATGGAGGAAATGATATTTCTTTATACATTGGCTTGTTGAATAAGAAGTCTTATGTAGAATTGTTTAGCGAAGTGCGCGCTTATAAAAAGTACCATGGTAAATGGCCCTTTGCCTATCTTATAGCGGCCATACAACATGAATTGCCTAAACAATTGATGAGAAATTTGCCTGATCGGTTCAGGGTATTTAAGCAGCATGCGCCAAGCTGGTTAAAAGGGCCTGTAGTTCAAGATGAGATGGTTTGGCCAGATGGATTGAAAGAGTCCCTAGTGAAGCAGGTTACCCAGGATCCATTGCCGTCTTTGTTGCGCTATGAAGATCGTAATTCAATGGCTTTTTCTATAGAATCACGGGTTCCTTTTATGGATCACAGATTGATTGAATTCAGCTTAGGACTTCCTGAAAATTTAGTATACCGTAAGGGAGAGAAGAAATACATTCTTCGCAAAGCCTTTCAAGGGAAAATCCCGGATAAGATCGTTCAACGCCGAGACAAAATGGGGTTTGTTTCAGCAGAAGAGCGTTGGTTAAAAGAAGAAGGTAAAAGTTGGTTTAAGAAAATGATTGAAGAATCTTCAAAGAATAATAAAGATTGGATCAATGAAAAAGAGGCAACATCTTATCTAGAAAGGATACAGTCAGAAAATGTTCCTTTTAATTTTGATCCCTGGCGAATGATCTGTTTTGATCTCTGGTTAAGAGGTATTGCTAAGACGACTCAAGATAGCCCTTTATAGTATAACATATGAAAATTGCGATAGGCTCTCAAATCTTTCTCCCCTATACACAGTCCTGGATATACCGTCAAATGAAGGGCTCTATGGAGAATATTGCCTTGGTGATTTGCAACGAAGCAGAAAATGCGGCGGAGTTTCCTTTTACTCCTATTGCTGTAGTGCCCCATCGAAGCATATGGATAAGAAAAGTGATTTACAAATTGCAATTTATACTCAAGTATCTTCCGTTTTCCGTTTCTTCGAAAAAACGAGAGGGATATATGAAAGCGTTGATAGAGCATAAGATCACTACCGTGCATATTCACTTTGGTATTATGGCAGTAGAATTCATGGAGATTTGTGAGAAATTGGAATTGCCTTTACTTGTTACCTTTCATGGTTTCGACATTACGGCAGCCGTTCACCGCGATCCTTCTTACAAGAAAGCGCTCATGCAGCTGTTTGAAAAAATGCATACAGGCATTGCCATTTCTAACGAAATGAAAAAACGTTTGATCGCTCTGGGATGTGCGCCTGAAAAAATTGCAGTATCTTATTTAGGGGTTCCTTTACAAGAGTTTATTCCTACAGATCGAACATTGCGCATTGGAACGGTGAAGTTTCTTCATGCCGGTCGGCTGTCTGCTACTAAAGGTGTTCCAGATCTGATTCGTTCATTCTCTGCGGCATTTGGCGAAAATGACCCTGTGGAACTCATCATTGTGGGTAATGGAGAAGAAATTGATGACGTTCATCGAGCCATTTCTGAATCGCTTATCAAGGCGAAAATTAAGTTTTTAGGAAAAGTGAGCAACCAGGAATTGATGAATTGGCGAAAGGAGTGTGATGTTTTCGTGCTGAATTGCAGAACGCCGAAGTCTGGTGATAAAGAAGGCTTACCTATTGCTTTATTAGAGGCTTCCTCAACGGCCTTGCCAATTATCTCTACGCGGCATGCAGGTATTGAAGAAGGCGTTTTGCACGAGCAAACTGGATTATTGGTAGACGAATATGATAATAAAGCCTTGTCTCAAGCCATGCAGCGTATGATGAATCAACAAACACGTTTGTTGTATGGTAAACAAGCCAGAGAATGGATGGAAGCACAATTTGATGTAGTCAAATGCAATGAATTGCTGGATGATATTTATACTCAATCGCTAAAAATTTAAGTCGACATAAAAAAATAATATTGTAACATTGTATCTGCATTGTTACAATAAAGAGATATGAATGGCCCAACTCTAAATCCTCAGGTAGCGCTATACGTAGATGACTTTTTGCCATATACGCATGGCTGGATTTACCGTCAAATTTCAGATCCTGTAACCAATGTAAAAACTGTATTGTGTCATCAGCGTTCCGAAGAAAAAATATTTCCCATTGCTCGATATGTGACTAGTACTCGGAGCGGAAGACTATCGGAATATATAAAAGGTAGATTTTGGTTTCTTTTCAAATATTTTTCTTTATCTCTTGATAAAAAAGCTATTCAAGCTTTCGGGGAAGAATTGATAGCACAAAAAATTAATCTTGTACATGCTCACTTTGGCACCAATGGGGTAGGGATCGCACCCTTGTGCAAGCGCCTGAATATACCGCTGGTGGTCACTTTTCATGGGTTTGACATTTCTTCTGCTCCTTTAAGATGGCCTGCTTATCGTAAACAATTACAATTGTTGTTTGATCAAATTGCATGCGCAATAGCTATTTCAGAAGAAATGGCAGAGCGTTTGATCGTTATTGGTTGTCCAAAAGAAAAAATCAAAGTTTCTTATTTGGGAGTACCCGTAAATAAATTTACCTATATAGATCGTTCACAACATAAAGAACCGCTTGTTTTTTTGCATGCCGGAAGATTAACTGCGAAGAAAGGCGTTCCGGATTTAGTGCGTGCTTTTGCAAAAGCTTTCCCCAATAAGGGTGAAGCAGAATTGTGGCTCGCAGGAGACGGAGAAGAAAGAAAAGAAGTCAAGGAAACTATTCATTCCACGCAATCATCCGATGTGAAACTTCTTGGCCGCTTAACCGAAGAAGAACTGCAGCAAGCGAGAAGTAAAGCCCATGTATTTGTTATCAATTGCCGAACAGACCAAGCTGGTACAAAGGAAGGTTTACCAATAGCTATACTGGAAGCTTGTTGCACGGGAATGCCAGTGATTAGTACAAGACATGCCGGCATTCCTGAAGCCATACAACACGAACACACAGGTTTTTTAGTAGAAGAGTATGATAGTAATGCCTTTGCTCTTGCCATGCAAAAAATGCGAGAAGCGTCTTTGCGGACACAAATGGGCATAAATGCGAATGTATTGATGAGAGAAAAATTCTCACTTGAAAAGTGTAATCAAGAATTGAGAAGAATATATAACGAGGTATTAAGTCATTAAAGATGGATATAGTTACAGGAGGATTGGGGTTTATTGGAAATGAATTGGTGCGGCAATTAAAAGCTTCCGGTAGAAAGGTCGCCATTATTGATAATGAAAACCGAATAGCTCCTCAGTTAGATGATATAAAAGACGTCCCACGTTATGTTGTCAATATTACAGATGCGGATGAGATACGTAAAGTTTTCGAAGAAGTGAAACCCGAACGAGTCTTTCACCTGGCTGCCATTCACTACATTCCGGAGTGCAATGCGCAGCCTGAGCATACCATGCACGTCAATACCGAAGGAACATTGGCGGTATTAAATGCAGCGGTAGAGCATCATTGCAAACATTTTATTTTTGCTTCTACTGGTGCAGTATACCATGACTCGCCGCTGGCATTGTGTGAGGAATCTGTTATCGCTCCCGTGGATGTATATGGCTACAGCAAATGGTTTGCTGAAGAATTATGTCGTTGGAAATCATCTGGCATTCAAGTGACGTTATGCCGTTTGTTTAACAACATTGGATTGCGTGAAACAAATGCGCATATTGTCCCTGAAATCATGAGCCAGTTAAAACAGGGCAACCGGATATTGAAGTTGGGTAATACCACACCTATCAGAGATTATATTTCTACGAAGGACACCGCATCTGCTTTGATTCGCCTAAGCCATCGTGTGCATTCAGGCTGCGAAGTTTATAACATTGCAACTGGGAAAGGGGCATCTGTTAATGCATTGGTAAAGGAGATCTCTTTTTTATTGGAAGAACAAATTACGATTGAAACTGACACTTCTCGTTTTCGTCCAGCGGATAAAGAAGTTCAGTTGGCTGATATTTCCAAATTGAAGCGTACGTTGAATTGGGAACCAGAACAAGAACTTAAAGAAGTGTTATTGGAATTGCTTAAGTTTGAAGGATTGATTCACACGCATGGGGCATAAGAAAACGCTATTGATTTTTGCTTACGAATGTTATCCTTACAATCGAACAGGATCAGCAATTGGTGCGCAAAGACCTTATCAGTTTGCCAAAAATCTTTCTCAATTGGGATGGAAAGTTATTGTGCTGTGTTGCGATAAACAACAGCGTCGAACATTAAAGAAATGTGATCTTCAGCAAGACTCCTTGCAGATCATGCAACGTTACCAGGATCAGATGGAGCGGGATGATTACATTGTAATGGCTTTGCCTTCATTGACACATCATGGTTTTATGGATTGGATCTGGAAGCAATCTGTAAAAGATGGAGTAGGCGATACGTATGTGCCTAAGCGATTTCCTTTCAATTTATTTCGTAAAGCAGCTACGCTATACAATCAATTATTTCACGGCGATTATTCCTGGTCATGGGTTCCTGTCGCGGAAAAAATTGCCGAGCAATTGATTCATCATCATTCGATTGATATTGTCATAGGAGAGCATAGTCCCGATGCCGGTATTATTTTAGCGGACCGTTTTTCAACACGTCATAACATTCCATGGATAGCGGACTTCAGGGATCCTGTCCTACGCTTTTTACCGCGATATTTTGCAAGATTGTACAAGCCTGTAGTGCAGCGTATTGTTCGCTCGGCTTCCTGCACACTTACTGTATCTGATTACTGGAGCAATTTGGATGAAGTATTATTTCAAAAAAAATCACATATCATTCTGAATGGTTTCGATCAGGAATTGTTTAATCGTATCAAAGCTTATTCCTTCAAGTCTTTTACTGTCTCTTATTTCGGCTCTTTTGATCAAGCCTTTCAGGACATACAACCTTCGTTGGAAGCATTTGCTTTGTTCGTAAAACAGAATACATGTTCCAATACCTTGCAATTGTTTTATCGTGGCTTAGCACATAAAGAGTTTTTGCATCATTGTAAAGCGAAAGGGATTCCTGAGTCTAATTTAGATGTAGGAGATTTTTGTGAAGGTCAAGAAACCATAGCCTACATGAAAGGTAGTCATGTATTGCTTATTTATGCTGTCGCATTAAGTAAAACAACGAATCTCTATGAACAGCAAGGGGTATACCCTGGCAAAATATTTGAATACCTGGGCACAGATCAGCCGATTTTATTGGTACCGAGTGATCATGGTATATTAGAAGATCTGATCACTGAACAACAAAGAGGAATGGCTGCCGAATCAGTCGAAGAAGCGGTTGATTTTTTACAAAAAAAATATGAAGATTGGCTAAACGGCAATCCTGAAACATGTTTTGTTGCTCAGTCAGACTCCAGATACTCCCGCCAATATCAAGCCTTACAGCTGGATCGTATTTTAAAGGCGACCTTAGGTTTGCTCTGATTAGAAAAAACTGTTTTTAAAGAGAAAACCGCTCAACAAGCTTCTCAAGACAATTTATTTCCTTAATTTAGAGGGACTTAATTTACCTTGTTAGAAAACAAGCCGACTTGTACTAATTGTATTTTAATGCATACTCAAGAGTCTATCAATCAATTGTTTAATAATAATTCCGATGCTTTTGGTCAGGATACGGAACAGCAGTATAAAGCTGGATCGTATAAAAGAGGAGACCTTTTTTTGAAAGTAACTAAAAAACACGTCTCTTCCGGCGGTGCCATATTGGATTACGGTTGCGGTACTGGTCGAATTAGTTTAATGTTGGGAAAGGAAGGATATCATGTACTGGGTGTCGATCCTGCTATTAATCATATCGAAAAGGCGGTCTCATTAAATACTTTTTCTAATGTTCAATTTAATGTATTGACCGATTCTTCTGTTGCATCTGCTTCTTCCTTTGATGCTGTCGTTTCTTCCAGCGTGTTTGAATTTGTACCGGATCCTCTGCAGTACATAAGTGATATCCATCATTTGCTGAAACCAGGAGGAATACTCATCATTAGTTTTCCTAATCTGTTTTCATTGTGGCGTGTGTATTCTAAAATACGTTTTGGTAAAACGTATCATCATTTCAAGTTTCAAAAAAATACATGGAGCCAATCTGAGATCATCCGAAATTTTAAAGAGAATGGATTCAGAAAAGCAGGCCGTGTTCATTATTACGAATCAGCATTTGACCATAAAGGGTTGGGCTTTTTAAATACTTCAAGGTTGTTCGGTACATTGTTCGTTATGGTTTTTCAAAAGGAATCTAAGACTTCATAGACAGAGTGTGAATCCATATACAAAACCATATTACTTTCTTTATTCATTACCCATAGCGTTATGGGGCTATTTTAATGACCTGCCCAATGCAATCATTTTGGCTGAAGTGGGATTTAGTATATTTTGCATTTATACAGATTACTATAAGTCCAGGAACATTAGTCTTATCACCATTTATTCTGTATTTACTATTGTATACAGCTATGGCAATTATATGGTGGTTAATAGTATTGGTACTGCGGATGAATTATTGTTTGATTATTACCTCGTCAAAGAAAACATAGCCGAAGGATTGTTCTTTACTTATGTTGCTAATGTATTTTGTGTACTTGGTTTTTATCATTACCAACAACGTTTTAAGAAACCAATCGGCCCTTTATATATCATGCGAATTGATCTGAATCATGAATGGGTGCGTTATGTGAATATTGTCGTTACTGTTGGTAATATATTATTGCTCACAGGCAGTCTACCTTATGCATTAGCTTTTCCTTTTCTTATTTGTTTTTTGTTTTTCCTTACACGTTATTCCATTGCTAAGAATGATAGTTGGTTGCTAACCATGTGTATTGCTAATACCTATATCTTATCCATAAACGGCTTATTATTTGATTACCTCCGCATGTCAACTATGGCTCCTTGTATAGCTTTTCTTATTGCAGCATTTATGGCTAAACAGGAAATCGCAACGATGTTTAAAAAATCATTAATACCTGTCTATGTCTTATTGGTATCTACAATTATTGTGTTTTCTTTCTTGGGGCAAATCCGCAACAAAGCTTCAGGTTATGAAAAATTTACTAGTGTAGTTGATGAATTAAACAGAACAATTCTAAAAGAGGCTACCGTAAAAGAAGAGGAGGAAGGAGAGGAAAGTTTTGAGGCAAGAGTCAGTAATATCAACCAAACCTCTCAAGTGGTTAAGGTAGCGAAAGAGGATGGGTTTTACGGTGGAACTACGATGGCGTATTTTTCTTATGCATTTATACCAAGGTTTATATGGAAAGAAAAACCTGTAATTGCACAAGGAGTATGGTTTGCACTTCGCATTGGAAAAGCTTATATACATGAAGGAGAAACCAATGCAAACAATTCGATTAATATGACTTCAGCAGGAGAACTTTACCTCAATTTTGGATTGGTAGGAGTAATGGTTGGAATGTTCTTCATCGGTGGTCTATGTGCCTATATGTGGCAGATTTCAGGATTTGAAGTGAGTGCAAATAATGTATTGGGAGGAATGTTTGGGTTGTATTTATTTTACCTTGCGACTTCTACCTTTGGTATTGATTTGCAATTTTTCGTGACCATGATTTCTTATTTCTTGTTGTTTCAGATTGCTAATTACGCCTATATTTATTTTCAAAATACTCAACGAACCACTCATGCATAAAATACTTTGTGTCGGTCCGCAATGGAGAGGAAGCAATGCTGCTGCATTATTTAAAGCATTCTCGCGTTTGAATTATCTCGTTGATGTTGTAGATGAAAACTATTACATCAACCTGAATAACCGCAAGCTGTTGACAAAGATTATCGATAAAGTGTTTTTCTATCAGCATGTGATAGAATTTAATGAAGCTGTTTCTCGCTCCCTCAACATCTTTCAACCAGATTTGATTGTAATATACAAGGGTGCTTTTGTAATTCCTGCTTACCTGGAGCAATGGAAGAAAAAAGCAAAAGCTGTAAATGTTTATCCAGATGTCAGCTACCACACGCATGGAAAATATTTGCCTCATACCTTGCCTTTATATGACTGGATCTTCACCACAAAGACATTTGGCTTGTCTGATATGAAATCGGAATTAAATATTGACAAAGCTTCCTTTATACCTCATGGATTTGATCCGGATATTCATAGACCTTTGATTGCTTCCGGAAGATTAAAGGATCAACTCACTTGCCAGGTTTCTTTTATTGGTACGCATTCACTTAAGAAAGAGCAATATCTTTCTGCGCTCCTCAACGCAATTCCATCGCTTGATCTTAAAATATGGGGCAACGGTTGGCACAAGTCCTCCTCTTCTAATTTAGTAAACGCTATTCAGAACAATGAATTAGTAGGAGATTTGTATGCTATGGCTATTCATGCTTCGAGCATTAACCTTGGTATTTTATCTGAGCAGGTGCAGGGTGCTTCCAGTGGAGATCTTATTACGTCCCGTACCTTTCATATTCCTGCATCTGGAGGATTTATGTTGCACGAAAGGACGGTTGAATCTATCCAATATTACAAGGAAGATTCCGAAGCTGTTTTTTTTGAAGGAACTGAAGAGTTAATCCAGAAGGTTCAATATTATTTGACGAAGGCTAGCGAACGAAAACAAGTTTGTCAGAATGGCAGAACGAGGGCATTGGCTGAACATTCAATTGATCAACGGGCAGAGACTTTGTTGAACACATTGAAGAACAAAAATATACTGGTATAACATGAAGGTCGGTTATTATTTCAGGTCATCTCGAAAAGGTGTGTTCAGCATAGAGGTATTGTTCAAACGTGTCATGACATCTTTGAGCGAGCACATCACGGCTTATGCTTACCATACGAATCCTACCCATGTCATTTTTACCTGGATAAAATCTTTTATCCAGCCGTTAGATGTATATCATATCACAGGTGATATTAATTTCGTCGCATTAGGTTTAAATGGAAGCAAAACTATTTTAACCATTCATGACATCGGACATTATACTTATTCTCTAAAAGGATGGAAAAAATACATCTCTAAGAAGGTATGGTTTGACTGGCCACTTCGTAAAGTTGCCTTTGTAACGACTGTTTCGGAGTTTACAAAACAACAATTGATGGCTGAGTTCTCTATCCATACAGATAAAGTAAAAGTAGTACACAATGCTTTTCCATCATCGTACAAACGTGATGATAAATTGATGCTGTCGCCGGTTCCGAAGATTCTTCAAATAGGTGGAGGTGATCACAAAAATTTGAGTCGGTTGGTAGAAGCGATTAAAGACATGTCCTGTGAATTGCTGTTGGTGAGAGCTTATGATCAGCAGCTGGATGATTCACTAAAGCAACAAGGTATTTTGGCCACCTGGTTCTTCGATTTGACAGACGAGGAAATCTACGAAGTGTACAAGAAAAGCGATCTGGTTTTTTTCGCATCCACCTATGAAGGTTTTGGTTTGCCAATACTGGAAGCTCAAGCCATAGGAAGAGCAGTCATTACATCCAATTGTGCTTCTATGCCAGAAGTAGCAGGTCTAGGAGCAGTGTTGGTGGATCCTTATCAGGTATCTGAAATAAGAGGAGCTCTTGTACAGTTAATAAATGATGACGTATATCGTACGCAACGTATTAAAGCTGGATATGAAAATTTAGAACGGTTTAAGCCGGATGTCATCGCACAGCAATACCTGACTTTATATAATCAAGTGTTACATGGTATTGGGTATTGAAGCTTCAAATATATTGGCAGGAGGTGGAATTACACACTTGAAAGAGTTGTTGACTTATGCTGATCCTTTGTCTCATGGCTTTGAAAAGGTATATGTCTGGAGTGCTAAGAAAACATTGGATCAATTACCAGATCAACCCTGGTTGGAGAAAAGAACACATCCGTGGTTGAACAAATCAATATTCTTCAGGATGCTTTGGCTGGCTTTAATTTTTCCAAAAGAAGCAAAGAAATGCATTGACGTTTTATTCTCTCCCGGCGCAAATCACGTTTCTTTTTATCCCCAGGTTTCAATGTGTCAAAATTTGCTGCCTTTTGATGATCAGGAAAATAAATTGTATGGTTTGTCCTGGATGAGAATTCGTTTAATTCTTTTGTATTACGCACAAAGAAAAGCATTCAGAAAAGCGCAGGGTATAATTGTTTTAACACCGAGTAATATTCCTTACCTCACAAGTAAAAGCATAATCGAGGATAAAAAGTTTTGCGTGATTCCGCACGGTATTAATCCTGTTTTTTATTATAAGCCTTCGCTTAAAAGCTTAAATGATCCGATCAAACTATTGTATGTTTCGATTGTTGACGTTTACAAACATCAATGGAACGTAGTAGAGGCCTTGTATGGCTTGATCGACAAAGGTTATTCTGTAGAATTGACGTTAGTAGGAGCGCAATATCCGGAAGCTATGGATAAGTTGAAATCAAGTATAAACATACATCCTGAGTACGCCAATCGTATAACTTATATTTCAACCTTGCCGTATGACGCATTGACAACAACTTATCAATCGGCAGATATTTTTGTATTTGCTTCAAGTTGTGAAACATTTAGTCTAGTTTTGTTGGAAGCCATGGCTTCAGGGTTGCCAATTGCATGCTCTGACAAGGATACATTGAAGGATACATTAGGTGAAGCGGGTGTCTATTTTGATCCTTATTCACCGGAATCTGTAGAAAACGCGATTCTTACATTAATAGAAAACAAAGTACTTAGAGAAGAATTAAGTTGTAAAGCCTACGAGAAGGCCCAAACTTATTCTTGGTCTGTTTGTGCAGATCAGACATTGCAATACTTATCAAAAATAGCAAAACCTTAATCGTGTTGACTTGATAATATGTGTGGAATAGCTGGTATAGTTGATTTTAAAACTCCCATCGATGAAGGTTTGCTTGATCGAATGAATAAGCGAATGGCGCACCGCGGACCAGACGATTCGGGTATATACAAGCACCAGAATGTAGGTTTCGCTCATCATCGTTTGGCTATATTGGATCTTTCAAGAAATGGACACCAACCGATGATTTCCGATTGCGGAAATTATGTGATTGTATTCAACGGGGAAATTTACAATCATAAAGAAATTAGAAAGTCTTTGTCATTGAAATATTCTTTTCAATCCAATACCGACACGGAAACTTTATTGTATGCATTTATCGAATATGGTGACCGTTTGTTTGAAAAACTAGTAGGTATTTTCTCGTTTGCTATACTAGATAAGAAAAAGGAAGAACTCTATGTAGTCAGAGATCAGTTTGGGGTTAAACCGTTGTATTACTATTATAAGGATGGAGTTTTTTTATTCGCTTCAGAATTGAAGTCAATATTGGAGTATAAGAAGTTCGATCGAAGCATCGATTATAGTGCACTCATTAATTACATCAATTTTTTATGGAGCCCTGGAGAATTAACTCCTTTTCTTTATGTGAAGAAATTACTGTCGGGTCATTACATTAAACTAAGCTCTAAAAACGTGAATGATTTTTCTATCGTTCGCTATTATGATATTCCTTTTACCGGCATTTATAGCAAGTTGTCGGAAGAAGAGCATGTGTATCAACTGCAGCAACATTTGGAAAAAGCGGTTGAAAGACAGTTACAATCGGATGTTCCCGTTGGTTTCTTTTTATCAGGTGGGCTTGATTCCAGTGCGGTTTTAGCTATGGCCAAAAAACTATATCCTAAGGAAAGATTTCCTTGCTATACCATAGACTCAGGTAACTATACTTATGACGGATTTGCGAGTGATTTATTCTACGCTAAAAAAGTAGCCAGGCATCTGGATGTGCCGTTGAAAATTGTCAAGGCTGATATTGATGTCATCAATCATTTCGATCATATGATTTATCATATGGACGAACCGCAAGCAGATGGGGCGCCTTTAAATGTTTTAGAAATCAGCAAGGCGGCTTTAAACGACGGCATTAAAGTATTGCTGGGTGGCACAGGCGGCGATGATTTATTTTCCGGGTATCGAAGACACCAGGCGCTCAACTATGAACCTATATTTAAGCTGGTTCCTAAATGGAGTGTAGCCTTATTGAAACAAGGCTTCAGGTCGTTCAATATCGCCAACCCATCTATCCGAAGAATGCGCAAAGTATTGACAGATTTGGATAAGACTCCTTTTGAACGTATGTTCGGATACCTAAGCTGGATCAGCTTAGGTATCAATAAATCTTTATTTAGTGAGGAACTCAACAATCGCAAAATGTTTCAGGAGTTTCAACCTTTAGATGAGTTTGAAAAACTATGGGATAATATACCGAATGAGAACAGTTTGCTGAATAGAAGTTTGTATTGGGAAATGAAGACATACTTACCCGATCACAACTTAAACTATACCGATAAAATGTCGATGGCTTTGGGAGTTGAAACACGTGTTCCTTTCCTTGACTTAGATCTTGTAAATTACAGTACCACTATCTCCCCTCAGTTGAAAATGAAGGGTAACGTGACGAAGTACATTCTTAAGAAAGCAATGGAACCATATTTACCGTCTGACGTTATCAACAGACCTAAAACCGGCTTTGGAGCTCCTGTTCGTGATTGGGTGGTGAATAAATTGGACAATAAAATTAATCAGGTATTGTCGCCTGAATCTATAGAAGCACGTGGGATCTTCAACAGTTATGCGGTTACAAGATTAATAAAAGATAATAAGTCCGGTAAGATAGATGCTTCTTATACAATTTGGTCTTTGCTCGCTATCGAAAGTTGGATGAAGCAGTTCGTTGATGAATAAAGAGTATTGAAAATTTATTCGTTATCTCTTTTGCTTCACACTCTACACCCTTTTTTTTGTGTCCCAATAAAAGCTACCAAGCAACAGCAGACTGGCATAGGGCTCTTGATAAATTTTCTTAAAATACTGAGCAAGGGTATATCCATGCGCGTAATCCTGTGTAAATACACTATAAAAAATCAGTACTGTCAATAAAAGTATTCCTGTACTGTAAAATAAGAAAGTAAGCTGCACATAATTTTTCTTTTGGAAGATCAGGTATACCGCAATACAGGTACCGATGACAGGGTAGATCAGGTAAAATAAAGTAGATAACCAGCGAGGATCTTGTAAAAAACTCTGTATCAAATCTGTAAGATTGAGAGGATAATCCATTTGTTCTGCCGTATTTCTTGGTAGAAAAAATGGAAGAGAGGGACTTATGAAATTTAAAATGAATTTGTCGCGGATCAAACCCAGGCTAAAAGTTGCCAGCCCCAATATTGACAGTAGTAACCATCGGACTATGCGCTTATTCATGCTGCTCTTTGCTTACAGAGTAATAATGGATCCATAGGTACCATAAGTAAAAGATGAACGAATAAACGAGTATGGTGAAAGTGTATTTATGGTTGAAGTCTAGGCTCTCTGGACTGTAGATTTTTATGATTACAAGTCCCATGATGCGTATAATATTGACATGGTATATCAGAAAGCAACCGATCAATGTATAGATGATTTTTCTTTTCCAATGACCATTTGTGGCTAAAATAAAACAACTGAACAAAGGAAACAATACAAGACCATTGCAGGATGTAGCAAGTCCTACTAGTCTTTGTCCGTTATAATAAAAGATGTATTTATAATTGTATTCAATCTGTTGATCAAGGTTATATCCTAACAGTTTAAAGAGGGCTATGACTTCTTTTGCTTCGATGCCAGAAAGCCAGAAATCAAGCCGTTTATCGGGGCCTAACCATTGATTGTAAAGGATAACCCATACAAGGTAGGCTAGCAAGCACATCAACAGAAACCGAATGAGTTTTTTATTTTCTTTTATTAAGTGAATCATGAAGCATTTTTATAATTGTGGGAATACTTTTCCACTTTTAGGTTCATCGCACCATGATAATCCTGCCTTATGTTCTCGCATCCTGCTGATACATTGGCGCTAGATTGTAAGATTATAAACAATTAAATATACAAAACTCTAAAGGCTTCTCTAATTTCTGCTTGTTATTGTTGTATAGGGTTGATTTTCAATATCCAGTTTTGTTATTTGTTGGGATAGACGTAACTTGGGTGACTCTACATGTGCATATAAAATGAAACAAATAATACAGGATTTAAAGAACGGAAACACAATTTTAGAAGAGGTTCCGGCACCCGAAATCAAAAGAGGACATCTCTTAATTCAATCTACTTTTAGTTTGGTTTCTCTTGGAACAGAACGCATGCTTGTTGAGTTTGGTAAGGCCGGATGGATTGCCAAAGCACGTCAGCAACCGGATAAAGTAAAACAAGTATTGGATAAAATAAAGGCTGATGGCTTGATGCCTACGTTGGAAGCGGTTTTCAATAAGCTGGATCAACCTTTACCACTTGGTTATTGCAATGTAGGTAGGGTTGTTGCTGTAGGAGAAGGCGTAGTAGACTTTAAAATAGGAGATCGTGTAGCCTCTAATGGCCAACATGCAGAATATGTGTGTGTGCCTGTAAATCTTGCAGCCCGCGTACCCGAACAAGTCAGCGATGAAGAAGCAAGCTTTACTGTGATAGCGTCTATTGGTTTACAAGGGATTCGCTTGTTACAACCTACATTTGGAGAGACGATAGTCGTGACGGGTTTGGGATTAATTGGTCTGATAACAGCAGAGCTATTACTTGCAAACGGATGCCGTGTGATTGGTATAGAAATAGATGAGAGCAAAAGAGCTCTAGCCTTATCCAAAGGAATAGAAGTGGTGAATCCTCTTCAAGATGATGTGGTGAAAGCCGTTCAGTCACTGACCAATGGTATAGGTGCAGATGGAGTATTGATCACCGCTTCTGCAAAAAACAATGACATCATTTCTCAAGCAGCTCAAATGTGTCGAAAACGCGGACGGGTAATTCTGACCGGAGTTGTAGGGCTTGATATTCGCCGAGCTGATTTTTATGAAAAAGAAATTACCTTCCAGGTATCATGTTCTTATGGCCCTGGTAGATACGATGACGATTACGAGTACAAAGGTCTAGATTATCCTATCGCTCATGTGCGCTGGACGGAGAAAAGAAATTTCGAAGCCATTTTATTTGCCATTGCTTCCGGCAAGCTGGATGTGAAATCATTGATCACTGAAGTGATTGATTTGCATGAGTATCAAAAAATATATGGATCTATGGGTGGAAGGCAGTCCATCGCTTCTTTGCTGAAGTATCCGGACAATGCACCATACGAACAAACCGTAAAGCTGAACGGTATATCACTGGAAGCTTCAAAGACAAAAGGTATCGCTATCATAGGTGCAGGTAATTTTACAAAGATGACTTTGTTGCCGGCTATGAAAGCATTAAAGCCAACCATCAGTTATATCGCGTCTGCCGGTGGAGTGAGTGGTACAGCTATGGCGAAGAAATACGGCATACAAAACAGCACTACCGACTACAAAGCGGTTCTCAACGATGCCAATACCGGACTCGTTTTGATTACCACACGACATAACTTGCATGCACGTATGACAATGGAAGCATTGCAAGCTGGCAAGCATGTGTTTGTTGAAAAACCATTGGCTTTGAACGAAGAGGAGCTTGATCAAATCGTAAAGGCTCAGCAAGCGTCTGGCAAAATGGTAATGGTCGGATTCAACAGACGATTTTCTCCTTTTGTTCAAAAGATGAAAAAGGCATTGTCGAATACTCCCATGCATATTGTTGCTACAATGAATGCAGGATTTATTCCTCCTAACGTTTGGGTGCATGACCTTTTGATTGGCGGCGGACGCATTGTAGGAGAAGCTTGCCACTTCATTGATTTATGTAATTACCTAACAGGCTCTAAAGTCGTTGCAGTTTCTGCCAATGCACTCGGACCTCATGTAACGGAACAAACAGACAATGTCTCGATCTTGCTGCGTTTTGAAAACGGTTCAAATGCGGTGATAAATTATTTTTCCAACGGTGATAAATCTTATTCGAAAGAACGCGTAGAAGTTTACCAGGACGGAAGAACCCTGATCATGGACAATTATAGAAGCTTGCAGGCTTACGGTTTCAAAGGCTTATCTTCTATGAAAGGCAAACAAGACAAGGGGCATAGCGCACAGTTTGCTGTATTATTAAATGCGATTGAAAAAGGCGGACTTGAGCCCATTCCTTTTGACAGCCTCGTTAATACAACAAAAGCAAGTTTTGCTGTATTAACTGCGATTAAAACAGGAACATGGGAAAAGGTGCAATAGTATTCGGTCATATAATATTGAATGGATAAGATGTATTTCGATTTATATAGCGAAATAGAAAAAAAGAGCCCGTCTGGTGCAAGGGAGTACTTCAGAGATCTGGCCATCTCTGGGTTGGCCCTCATGGATAAATTGAAGGGTGTTGATTCTTACCTTAAAAAACCAAGAGTTCAATTCATTTATATTCATCATGTCTTCAAGGATGAAGAAGTTCAATTGCACACCTTGCTAAAGGAGCTTCAGAAAATGCATACTTTCATTTCCTATTCGGAAGCAGTGGATAGGGTATTAACTAATAGAATTGATAAACCTTATATTGCCATCAGTTCAGATGACGGATTTAAAAACAATCTGAGAACAGCAGAAATTTTGAATGAGTATGATGCAAAGGCTTGTTTTTTTGTCAATCCGTCTATAGTAGGAGAAACCGATTACGGCCGCATAGAGCAGTATTGTAAAACGCAATTACAATTTCCACCAGTTGAATTTTTGAACTGGAAGGATATAGACACTTTACAAAAATATGGGCATGAGATAGGGTCTCATACCATGAACCATATGAATATAGCGCGTGCTTCAGCTTCGGAAATAAAAGAAGACATGACATTGAGTTACGAGACTTTGACAGATAAATGCGGAGCAGTAAAACACTTTGCCTTTCCTTTTGGAAGATTCTTTCATTTCAGTGAGGAAGGAAGAAAAGCTTGCTTCGAAGCAGGATTTTTATCCTGTGCCACTGCTGAAAGAGGTTGTCATGTTTCCAGTGAAAAAAGACCAGCTACTGATGAGTTGTGTATCTTGAGAGATCATGTGCTGTTGAATTGGAAAATCGATCATATATTTTATTTCCTGGTAAGAAGTTCGAAGAGCGCTCAACCTCAAAATAATTTCTTTCCTTATCAAAGAAGTAATTAATGAGAATCGTAATTCTGACAAGCTCCTTATATGGGACAGCAGCGCATCATTTACCTCTGCTTCTGGAGAGTAAGGTCTGTTCAGTAGCCATGGTGATAAGAAGCCAACAGGTAATTACAAACAAGAGAAAATATTATTTGCGTAAAATTCATAAACTGTTCAGAATTGGACTGTTAGGTGCATTGAATGGAATAAGGATGAGGAAGTGGTATCATGAAGATACCGATAAATACCTCAAGCTTCAAAGTTTAGAGGTGTTATGCAAACAGAATGGGATTCCTTTCTTTACGGTACCTACTGTAAATAGTAAAGAAACGATAGCTTTGTTTAACCAGGCGAATGCCGATTTGGGAATCAGTTTAGGAAATGGATACATTACAGAGCAGGTATTTACTATCCCTACTTATGGAATGTTAAATATCCATCATGAAGTATTACCCGCTTATCAAAATGCACAAAGCATTATCTGGCAAATTTATAATGAGTCGGTGAAGACCGGGTATTCTATTCATAAAATTGACAATAAAATTGATACAGGTGAAATTGTATACCAAGAAGAGGTAGATATTTCATTCAGGAAAACATTCTCAGATACGGTAGCTTTCAATTACGCTCGCTTATTTGATTTGTCAGCGCAGGGATTGATTGTAGTATTGCGAAATTTTCGTGAATTATATTCAACGGCTAAAACACAAGGTGTGGCTGCTCGTTATACCACTCCAAGCTTTAGGCAATACATCACCATGTACAACAATTACAAAAAAATAAAAAAAGTTAATCAGTAGTTTTCTAAGGATAACACTGATCTGTAAATATTCACCACCTAATTATTAACGATTATGCTATTGCATATTATTGCTGGCGCAAGACCAAACTTTATGAAGATTGCTCCTATCATTGAAGCGATTGAAACTAAAAAAGCACAAGGGATGAAAATTGATTATCGCTTGATCCATACCGGTCAACATTACGATAAGAAAATGTCCGGCGACTTTTTTGAGCAATTAGGTATTCCGGAACCGCATGCCAATCTAGAGGCAGGTGGTGGTACACAAGCAGAGCAAACAGCGGCCATCATGGTTCGTTTTGAAAAGGAATTAATGACTCATCCATCGGATTTAGTCCTTGTGGTAGGCGATGTGACATCTACTATGGCTTGCGCGATCACTGCACAAAAGATGGGTATAAAAGTAGCGCATGTCGAAGCAGGTATTCGCTCAGGCGATTGGGGAATGCCGGAAGAAATCAACCGTTTGGTAACAGACAGTATTACCAATTATTTCTTCACTACTTCTGATGTGGCAAATGACAATCTTCTAAAGAGTGGAATAGAGAAAGAACGTATCTTTTTTGTCGGGAACACGATGATAGATACATTATTGAAACAAGAACCGAAATTCATTCAGCCTCCGTTTTGGAATGAATTGCACTTGAAAGAAAAACAATACCTGGTGATGACTCTACATCGCCCTTCTAATGTTGATAATCCAGAACAGCTCAAACAATTGCTTAACGTTCTAGAAAAAGGAACGAAACAATTACCTGTTATTTTTCCAGTACATCCTCGTACAAGAAACAACCTGGAGAAGTTTGGAATCAAGCTAAACCATGTTAAAATGGTGGATCCTATGGGATATCTTGAGTTTAACTATTTGGTAAAACAAGCAAAGGGCGTTATTACAGATTCAGGAGGCATCACAGAAGAAACTACGGTAATGGGAATACCTTGTATGACCTTACGAAATTCAACAGAGCGTCCTGAAACATGTACTATTGGTACGAATGAATTGTTAGGGTCTGATCCCGCTGCATTAGAGAAGGCGCTACAGAATTTATTTGAAGGAAAATGGAAAAAAGGAAGCATTCCTCCGTTATGGGATGGAAAGGCTGCTCAACGCATTGTTAAAGAACTGTCGACGATCTATTCGTTATAAGTTGGATGAGTCAGAGTAAAAGTCATAACGGTTTAAAAGTAACCTGGTGTAGTCCTCATCCCAATCACTACAACAGCTATCTGTTCGACCATTTGGCTGCTATACCTGATGTTTCATTTGAAGCGGTGTATTTTCACAAAGGCCTAGCAAATTATCCGTGGAAGTCAGATTTCGAGACTTCTTATCCAGTCTATTTCTTGAATAAAATAGCAGGAATAGATTTTCGTTTTCTCTGGCGTAAACGAAATACAAAGAAAGAAATACTGATCATAGGCGGATGGAATGAACCAACTATGATTATGTTGTTGACCTTTTTAGCATTTACAGGAAGAACGTATCTGTTGTTCAGTGACACGCCAAGAATAAGAAACGTGAAAAGTTTGAGGGAATATTTTAGAAAAGCGGTGCTCGATATTATCTTCAAAAAAATGCATCGATTGCTGGTGACCGGACAACCTGGATTAGAGAAGGCAAGGCTGCTTGGAATTAAAGAAGAAAAGTTGGTTAATTTCCCTTTTACTACCAATACAGAATTCTTTGTTCCGGATGCTACTAAAGAATACACAAGTACAATTCCTTTAGTCATTCTCTCTTCCGGGCGATTGCAAAATGCGCATAAAGGATATGATGTGGGCATAGAGGCATTGGGTAAATTGAAAAAGACTCATCCTAGCTTGCGTTTTCGGTACGTTATAGCTGGGGAAGGCCCTGATAAAGAAGTATTGAAAGCCTTGATAAAGAAGTATGAATTGACAAATGAAGTAGTGTTGCTGGGATGGTTAGAACCTCATGATTTATTAGCGTTCTATCACTCTGGAGATCTCTTTTTACATCCATCTCACGAAGATCCTTTTCCCAATGCCGTATTGGAAGCTATGTCTTGCGGATTGCCGGTGATCGGTTCTGACGCAGCCGGTTCTGTAATAGATAGAATCGAAGACGGTAGAAATGGTTTTCAGCACCGTGATGGCGACGTCGATCACTTATGCCAGCAACTGGTTAAAGCTTTGACACTTTCTGCAGAAGAATTGAAAAATGTATCTTTACAAGCCAGAACAACAGCACTGCAGTGGGAAGTCAGTTATCATACAGGCGTCATAAAAAATATATTGAAAGAATATAACAGTTGATATGGTATATTCCTTGAAGATCGTAGTTGCGAATTTATTAAGTGCCAATTGGGTGGGAGGGATAATAGCTGTGCTGTTTTCAAACAAAATACCTTTTCACGGTACGCTTATTCATACGCATGATCCGGAAGTAAAGAATAGAACTAAAGCGTTACTTTTTTGGAGAATGTATGAAAGCTCAGAGATTCGTTTTGTAAATAAATACATGGACAAGACCTATGATACCATCGAACTGGGCGGAAGTATAGGGGCTGTAAGTGTGCAACTGGGGAAAAAGATTCAGGGCAGAAAATTGATTTCTGTAGAAGCGAATAAGCCATTGCTCGACATTCAAAAACAAAATTTGAATGCCAATGGTATTTACGGTACGCAACAAGTACATGCTGCTTATGGAAGCAAAAAGCAACAAGTCTGGTTTTCCACAGGATCTGAGAATACATTAGGAAAAATAGCAGAAGCGGGGAAAGGAAATGGGTTTTTTGTTGATACAATTAGTCTGGAAAAAATAGTCGAGGCCTATCAACTTGGCGAATACGCACTGATTTGTGATATTGAAGGGGCTGAGATTGATCTGTTGCTCAATGAACAAGAGACATTAAGTAAATGCAAACTACTAATCATAGAAACTCACCGCACCGTATACAAAGACAGAGTTTATGAACCGGAAGAAATGAAAGCCCTTTTGCTTCAGATGGGTTTTCAGTTATTGGATCAACACGGTGTGAATTTTGTGTTTGCTAAATAATAGATAGAGAAAAATGAATAAGCTGGTACAAATTTATCAGGTATGGAAAAACATGGGGACGCGCTACCTCCTGTTTCGCACCAAATACGAAGTGCGTAGACGTACCGGTAAATTGCAGAAGCAATTCCCTATAGCTGCAGAACCCATCACCTTTACTTCGCTCGACGATTGGCGTACAACTTCCACTGCTTTCTTTTTTGAAGGCCGCGATTCTGTGATGCTGCCGCGGGAGCTGAGTCCTGCATTAAAGAAAAGAGCCGAGCGTATTTTAGGCGGAGAGGTTTTGTTTTTTTCTCACAGTTGGAAAAAAGTAAAGGACTGGCACACACATCCAGTATCCGGTTATGAATACGATGCGACCTTGCATTGGTCCCAGATTGAAGACATCGATCCGATTGTGGGAGACATCAAATATGTTTGGGAGAAAGCACGATTTACTTTTTTATTGGATATCGTGCGTTACGATTACCATTCCGGTGAAAACCATGGAGAGTGGGTGATGGAACAAATCCTTTCCTGGATAGATAATAATCATTTGAACCAGGGTCCTCATTATCGCTGCAGTCAGGAGATTTCTTTGCGTATACTCAACTGGACCTTTGCTTTGCATTTCTATAAATATTCTACCTGCCTGACAGAAGAACGTTGGCAGCGTATACACAATGCTATTTACCGTCAGCTCGAACATGTGTTCGATAACATCGAGTTTTCTCGTATCGCTGTTCGTAATAACCATGCCATCTCCGAATGCCTTGCCTTGTATCTTGGCGGTTTGCTGTTTCCTTTTTATCCGACAGCAAAAAAATGGAAAATACTCGGCAAACGCTGGTTACAGGAGGAGATTGTATACCAGGTTTATCCCGACGGAACATACCTGCAGTTTTCTATGAACTACCATCGGGTGGCCTTGCAACTGATGTCTTGGGCGATCCGTTTGACAGAACTCAATAAGGAAACGCTGGACGAAATGGTATACGGCAGAGCACGCAAATCCATGCATTTTTTATATGCCTGTCAGGATGCAAGTTCTGGTCAATTACCTAATTATGGTAATAACGACGGGGCATGGTTCTTCCCTTTATCGGATACAGACTTCAGAGATTATCGTCCTTTACTAAACACAATGTCTCTTATTTTAGATAAGAAAAATTTGTATACCGATGTTACAGGTTGCTTAGAAGACGCGGCCTGGTATGGCTTTGATGTTCGCCGTCGGGAAAGAACAACATCAGGAGCTGTTCTACCAGCCTCGACAGAAGTATTTAAGCGAGGAGGTTATTACGTACATAAAGATCAGGATTCACTGACCTTCCTTCGTTGCGGGGCTTACAAAGACAGACCGGCTCAAGCCGATAACTTACACCTTGATCTATGGATCAAAGGTGAAAATGTATTGAGAGATACCGGTTCTTATTTATACAATACAGACGAAGCGACCATCCGCTATTTTGCCGGTACACAAGGACACAATACAGTCATGCTGGGGCATTACGATCAAATGCTCAAAGGCCCTCGTTTTATTTGGTGGTACTGGACAAAATTGGCAGTAGCCAGTATGAAGGAAGACGATGAAAAAGTAATCCTTACAGGTACCATATCCGCATTCCCTCAGGCAGGGCAGCAGATTCAACACCGCAGAAAAATTACCAAGTGGAAAAACCAGTTGGTATGGGAAATCGAAGATGAATTGATCAATAAACCTTTTGCCTTACCAATGATCCAACGCTGGCATCCATCGGAGATGGGTCACCGTTCTTTGGTGTGGCAAGTCACAGATCAGGATGGCCACACGGTACAAGCTGAAAAAGAAGAGGGCTGGTATTCTTCTTACTATGGATCAAGAGAACAAACCAAGGACATTGCATTCTTAACTAATGGAAGTAAATTAGTGACAAGAATTGAATGGAAAGAATAGATAAATGAGCGATAAGAGATTCGCGTGAGGGATAGAAGCGGAAAGCCCACAGCGAGGCCGATCGATGGTTTAAGAATGAAAATAAACCCGAGCGAGGACTTGCAGCTGATAGCCCGACCCGGAGGGGCACGCCCTCCTTATACAGGCTCCTAGAAATAAAAAATCAATCTTTACTTAATAAATATTACTTAGAATAATCTTCATGAGAATATTACTAATACACCAATACTTCTTAGAAAAAAATGACTCCGGCGGTTCTCGTTTCAACGAGATGACCAGGGTATGGGGCGATCAGGGTGTGGATATCACCGTATTAGCCGGTATGATACACGCTAATGCATCCGGCAAAGCAGAAAAATATAAAGGTAAATATTTTGTCAAAGACCGCTACGATGAAAAAATAGAAGTGATTCGCTGTCATGTGTCGGAAAGTTATAATGTAAATTTCCTCGGACGTTTGTGGGGTTATTTTTCTTTTGTGTTTTTTGGTTTGTGGGCGGGTGTATTTAAGACGAAAGGCAAATACGATTTGATCCTGGTGACTTCTCCTCCTTTGTTTGTAGGAATTACTGCTTTTCTATTGTCAAAGATTAAACGCATTCCTTATGTCTTCGAAATTCGCGACCTATGGCCTGAGTCTGCAATCGATACAGGGGTTGTAACCAATAAGGCAATCATTAGAATCTCTTATTGGCTGGAAGCCTTTGTATACAAACATGCGCGATTGATCAATGTGTTGACTCCAGCGTTTCGAGATACGTTGCTTACAAAGAAAAATGTTCCGGCGGAAAAAGTGATTTACATCCCGAATGCAGCCGATTTTTCTTTGACCGAAGAATTATTGAAAACATTCGATGCAAAAGCATTTAGAAAAGACTTAGGTATTTCTGAAGAGACTTTGCTCATTACTTATGTAGGGGCTCATGGTGTGGCCAATCACTTGATCCAATTGGTGGAAGTAGCAGAAGAAATCAAAGATAAACCGGTTGTCTTTTTATTGATTGGCGATGGCATGCAAAAGAAAATGCTCAAGGAAGAGGTTGCCAAGAGGGGATTGACCAACATTCGCTTCATTGATCCTGTGCCTAAAAAAGAAGTATTTAAATACATCCTTGCTTCTGATCTGGGGGCTTCGGTATTGAAAAAAGTGGATACCTTTAAGACCGTATACTCCAACAAAACATTTGATTACATGGCTTGTAAAAAGCCTATACTGATGGCTATTGACGGCGTTTCACGTCAGTTGGTAGAAGAAGCAAAAGCAGGAGTGTATGTAGAACCTGAAAATGTCGGCGATTACCTGGAGAAGATCAATCATTACCTGAACAATAGAAGTGAGTTGGACAAACAAGGATTGAGTGGTTATGAATTTGCATTGACTTCTTTCGATAGAGAAAAATTGGCGGCACAATACCTCACCCATTTAAAGCAAATCTGATGTATCGTAAGGGATTAAAACGGTTGATCGATCTGATGCTGTCTGGAACGGCATTCATTATAGCTTTACCCGTTTTTTTATTGACTGCCTTTGTTTTGTATATACTCAATGATGGCAAACCTTTCTTTTTCCAAGTACGTCCAGGTAAACAGGCGAAATTATTTACAGTGATCAAGTTCAAAACCATGAACGATAAAAAAGACCACATGGGGAATTTATTGCCGGATGCACAGCGCTTGACTGTTTTCGGTCAATGGGTACGTAAAACATCTTTAGATGAAATTCCTCAATTGTTAAATGTCATCAAAGGAGACATGTCACTGATTGGGCCTCGTCCTTTACTGGTAGAATATTTACCTTTATACAATAGCATACAGGCTAGAAGACACGATGTACGTCCCGGAATTACAGGATGGGCGCAAGTGAACGGGAGGAATGCCATTTCATGGGATCGAAAGTTTGAATTGGATGTGTGGTATGTCGAACATTTATCTTGGCTCCTCGATCTTAAAATCGTATTTTTGACAGTATTCAAAGTGTTCAAAAGGGAAGGAATAAGTTCGGATACTTCTGCCACGATGGAAAAATTCACCGGATCTAAATAACTATGTATTTAATCGGAGCCAGCGGACACGCTAAAGTTGTCATAGATTGCCTGCGTGATGCAGGGGTAACCATTCAGGGACTATTCGATGCGAATCCTGGGGTTAAGAACTTGAAGGGATATGATGTGAAGGGGGATTATACTGCTGCTAACCAAGAAGAGCCGCTTGTTATTTCCATAGGCGCAAATTCTATCCGACAGAAAATCGCTGAATCACTCAAAGGGCGATTGTTTGGAAAGGCCATTCATCCTTCCGCCTTGATCTCTTCTGATGTGACACTGGGTGATGGAACCGTGGTGTTTCACGGAGCTGTTATTCAATCTTCATCGAAAATCGGCAAACATGTTATTGTGAACACGGCTGCTTCCATAGACCATGATTGCATCATCGGAGATTTTGCACACATCGCGCCTCAGGTGACTTTGTGCGGCAATGTAACGGTGGGAGAAGGCACATTGGTAGGAGCTGGAAGTGTTGTGATTCCTGGAATTAAAATCGGCAAATGGTCTGTCATCGGAGCGGGATCATCCGTCTTTCGTGACGTGCCGGATTACGGGATGGTTATAGGAAATCCTGCTCGATTGATCAAATACACGAATGAATAAGTGAGTGCTTTTTCTAACGACTAACCACTAAATCCGATAGCTATCGAGATAACCAAATAAAGTATGAAACCAAAAATATACCTTTCATCTCCTAATATGGGCGGAAAGGAATTTGAATTTGTAAAAGAAGCTTTTGAAACGAATTGGATTGCTCCATTGGGTCCTAATGTAAATGGCTTTGAAGAGGATTTGCAAAACTACACAGGCGCGGCACATGCCGCTGCATTGAGTGCAGGAACAGCCGCTCTGCACCTGGCCTTGATACTGGCCGATGTAAAAGCAGGAGATCATGTATTATGTTCTACTTTTACATTCAGTGCCTCTGCTAATCCTATTGTATACCAAGGCGCTCTTCCTGTATTCATAGAAAGTGAAGCAGAAACCTGGAATGCTTCTCCTGCTTTTGTTGAACAAGCGATTACTGATTTGATTCAACAAGGGAAGAAGCCAAAAGCTTTTATCTTGGTTCATCTTTATGGTATGCCTGCAAAGTTAGATGAAATCAAAGCGATTTGTGATAAACACCAAGTCACGCTGATTGAAGACGCAGCAGAAGCGTTGGGTTCGAGCTATAAGGGAAGACGTCCCGGTGTATTCGGAGCGTTTGGTATACTTTCCTTCAATGGCAATAAGATCATTACAACCTCAGGTGGAGGTGCGCTGCTTTCGAATGACAAAGTTAAAATTGAGAAAGCTCGCTTCCTGGCTACGCAGGCAAGAGATCCTGCTCCTCACTACCAACATTCTGAAATTGGTTTCAATTACCGCATGAGTAATATCTGTGCAGGTATAGGACGTGGCCAAATGCTGGTGCTTGATCAAAGGGTAGCAGAGAAAAGAGCCTTGCATGAGTGGTATGTAACGCAATTAGCTCAAGTGCCGGGAATTACTTTTTTAGAAGAACCTGAAGGTTTTGTGTCTAACCGATGGTTAACGTGTATCCTCGTCAATCCCGCTCTGACGAACGGATTGTCGAGAGAAGATATTCGCCTGGCCATGGAAAAAGAAAACATTGAGGCTCGTCCGCTCTGGAAACCAATGCATTTACAACCTGTTTTTCAAGGAAGTAGCTATTATGGCGACGGTTTATCCGAAAGATTGTTTGATCAAGGGTTATGTTTGCCTTCCGATACGAATATAAGGGAAGAGGAAAAAAATAGGATTCTAGCTGTATTTAAAGCATTAAACCTTATCCGATGAATTTACTCTAACGAACGATTAACAAGCCAAATTATTCTTTAAGTTTAGTTTTTAGCGTTCGAAATGGGCATTTTAGAGATATTTAAAGTACTTTTAAGGGTTAAAAAAGCAATTAGAAATATGCCTGTCATATTTGGTAAAATATTTTTATTGAAACTCAAACGGAACTTTGTTTCCCGTTGGTTGGTACTTGGAATTGATGTTGTTTTAGTATCCTGTTCTATCCTGCTTGCCATAGGTGTTCGTGCTAATTTTAGATTGGAACGAATCAGCGGTTACGATGTCTATTTTGCTCTGCCGTCTATTGTCGCTGTTTATTTTATCGCTTTTCTTATTCATAAATCATACTTCGGAATCATTCGTCATACCAGTATTGCAGACATCTGGCGTATTTTGAAAGCCAACACATTTGCGGTATTTGCGTTGACCTTTGTCGTTACGGCGGCGGACTATTTTAATTATTATTACCTGGAATATATTTCTATATCTTTCTTAATCATTCATTTTCTCATCGCCACTTTTGTATTGGTGGTAAGCCGTTTTATTTTTAAAACAGCTTATTTTGAATTGACAGAATCCAAACATTCAAAGCGCAAACAGGTGTTGGTATATGGTGCAGGTAAATTGGGTTTGCTCACCTATCATTCTCTGGTACAAAGCGGACTGTACAAAGTGTGTGGCTTTATAGATGACAACCGCAGCATCAAAGGTAAATCCATAGAGGGTATTCCGGTCTACGCTTCCAAAGCAGCATTGGACCCTCAATTTTTAGCTAAGAAAAATATCGGAGAAGTAATTATCTCCATTCAAAAGATAAAACCACAACGCAAACGAGAAATTATTGATCATTGCCTTGCCTTGAATTTGTCTGTAAAAGCTATTCCTCCAGTCGATCAATGGATCAATGGAGAGTTGACAGCCGGTCAGATCAAAGAAGTGAGAATCGAAGATTTGTTAGGTCGTGAAGCCATTCGACTAGGGAAAGGAAAAATCAGAAAAGAGTTAGAAGATAAAGTGATTATGATCACTGGAGCGGCGGGTTCTATTGGACGAGAATTAGTCATTCAATCTTTGTATTGTGCGAGTAGAAAAATTATACTGGTCGATCAATCGGAGACAGGCCTGTTTGAGTTGGAGCATGAAATAAGGGACTTGATGGAAAAGGTCGTAGGAAGTAAAACGGACTACTGCGTTTACATTGCCGACGTTTCTAATGAACAAGCGATGATAGAATTATTTGCGAAGCATAGTCCGGATATCTTGTTCCATGCGGCAGCGTATAAGCATGTTCCTTTGATGGAGCAAAATCCACGTGAAGCTTTACGGTGCAATATAAAAGGTACTAAGCTGTTAGCCGACATGTCTGTCAAACACAATGTTTCTAAATTTGTCATGGTGTCTACGGACAAGGCGGTTAATCCGACCAATGTGATGGGCGCATCTAAGCGCATTGCAGAGATGTATGTGCAATCACTGGATGTTCAGCTCAAGAAGCAGGGTATAGAATCCACCCGATTTATCACCACTCGTTTCGGAAATGTACTGGGATCTAATGGTTCAGTTATTCCTCTCTTCAAAAAGCAAATACTAAAAGGCGGTCCTATTACGGTCACTCATCCGGATATCACACGTTATTTCATGACAATACCCGAAGCTTGCCAGTTGGTCATGGAGGCCGGTGTAATGGGCCTTGGCGGAGAGATTTTCATCTTCGACATGGGAGAATCCGTAAAAATTGTCGACCTGGCGCGCAAGATGATCAAACTGTCAGGATTGAAACCTGATGAAGATATTAAAATAGAATACACAGGTCTGAGAGAAGGTGAAAAATTATACGAAGAGTTGCTTAATAATAATGAAACTACTGTAGCAACTCATCATCCTAAAATCATGATTGCTCAAGTGCGAAATGTAGACCATGGTATGCTGAAGATAGAATTGGAGCGAACCATCGAACTAACTTATAAGCTGACTGAATTTGATATGGTCAGAGTGATGAAAAAACTCGTTCCTGAGTTTGTGAGTAATTCTTCTAAGTTTGAAGTTTTGGATAATAAGGATGTTTTATACCAATAACTTGATTAATATAAAATAGAAATTTTTCAAGTATTCGACCAATCGAGGAATTTGTTCGCTGGAATGTAAAAAATTGATTTTAAGTATAATGTAGATTTTTTTTGGTTTATTTTTTTTGTCTTATTTGAAGATTAGCTTAACTTTGAAATCCTGTTGAAACATTTATTTCGTTTGTACTGGATGATTACACAAGTTAAGGACAATGGTAAAAATGACATTTAATATTTTCCATATGAAATCAAATATAGCTTTCTCTATCAAGACTTATATTGTTCTATTGTCTGTCCTATGGATGACTACCGCTTATTCTCAAGTTACCGGAGATTATAGATCTAAGGCTTCTGGAGACTGGGCAAATACATCGACATGGGAGGTATACAATGGGTCCGCGTGGGTAAACGCTACAGCTGTTCCGGATGGCACCAATGAATCTGATGCTAACAATGTATACTTGGAAGCAGGATATACAGTGACAATGTCAGCTACTCAGAGCTGTAAGAATTTGAACCTGAATGCCACTGCAGATGTGATTCGAATCAATACACAGGAAAATATTCTCAATGTATGGGGAAAGCTAAGATTTTATACAGGCACAGCGCCGGGTACCAGCACCACCACTCTGGCCGGGGTTGCGGGCTGGATTTCTACTGGTAGTACTGATGGAACAGGTGCAGGAAGAATCAGATTCAGAGGAACCGCTGATCGTGCCATAATAATCAATGGTGAGGTAAATGCCAATGCAACAAGTACTGGGTATCACCTGGAGTTCGCTTTTGACGCTGGTAAAAGAGCAACCATCGATTATCCTATTAGAGCAGGGTATGTGACCGTACTTTCTGGTATTCTTAAAGTGAACCCTGTGTTTTCATTAAGGGTATCTGGAGATGGGCTGGCTGCTATTGCCGGTACAATGACGGTAAAATCAGGGGCCACACTCATCGGTGGACAGTTTTTTAAAGGGTCATCGGATCCTATGCTTTTATTTACGTTGGAGAGTGGTGCTTTTCTTTATTTTGAAAATACCGGCGCTAGTCTTTTAGCTACTCAAACCGCAATCATTAATGGTACTGTCGGTTTGATCGGAAGTACCACTGCTTTCCCTCTCACAGGAGGTAGAGTAGGAGCAGCTCCTCTGACTACATTTAACGATTTGATCATCAGCGGAACAGGCGTGAAAGCATTGCAACATGATATTACAGTTAATGGCAAGCTTTCCTTAGGTGGCACAGCGAGTATAGATTTGAATTCAAAAGTGTTGAGCTATGGCACTACGGGCGCATTGGAATACAATGGCACGACGGCGCAAACAACTACGAGTGTTGAGTTCCCTGTAACAAACGGTCCTGGAAGACTGATTATTAATAATCCTTTAGGCTTGACTTTACATGCTTCAAGAGCTATTGAAGGCTCCTTAACGCTTAGCAACGGGTTATTTAAATTAGGTAATAATGATTTTACTTTAAATGAAAACAGTCCTGCGGTAGCGGGAGTTGCTTCAGCTTCTAATATGGTGGTTACCAATGGTAGCGGATCACTAAGAAAAGTATTCAGTACAGCCGGTACTTATTTATTTCCTATAGGTGAAAACACAGGTACTCCAGAATATTCTTGGGGACAGGTTACCGTAAACTCCGCAGATTTGCTGGATGGTACTAAATATGTTGGGTTAAGAGTAATTAACAGCAATCACCCTGCTGCTGCGGCATTAACAGATAAAATATCAAGATACTGGGCGGTCACAACAAATACAACAAACGTCAATTACAATGTAACACTGCAATATTTAGTAAATGATGTATCTGGTACAGAAACAGCGATTAAATCACATTATTATGCAGATGAAACGGCTTCGTCGGCAGGCGCTACGAATGCTTTTACCAATGCCGTTACGCATAGGATTTCATATATAGGTTTGACAAATGCAGGCTTTGTTACAGGGATGAATGAATGTATGATCAGTAATAATTCCGTTGATGTGCCAAGTGTAACTTCTTATTGTTCTACTTCCGGAATCATTCCAGCATTTACAGCTTCCACACCAACGGTTACAGGCACAGCTACCTATCAATGGCAATTGAGTGCCGATGGCGGAGCTTTCAGCGATATAGGTAGCAATGGACAGAATAAAGATTATAGTGTACCGACTGCGCTTTCTGCCGGTGTTTATAAGTATAGAAGATTAGTCGGAGATCCTTCTTCTTGTTTAGCCAGTGAAGCGAATATCAGCAATGAAATAACAGTAACAGTTTATCCGGATATTACTGGTAACGTCATAGGATCAGATCAAACAGTGATCTCAGGAAATACGGCATCAACACTATCTTTTACAGGAATCCTTGCAGGTGGAACAGGTTCTTATGCATACCAATGGAAATATTCTGCTGTTCAAGGAGGTCCTTACACTGATGTTATAGCCGATGGCAATGCATCTACCTATGATCCCGGAATACTGACAAGTTCGATCTATTTTATTTGCGACATCTCTTCTGGTGATTGCTCTGCTTCTTCGAATGAAGTATCTCTTTTGGTTCCAATATGCAGTATTACCGATAATTCAATCAGCGCTCTCTCAAGCACAAATGAATGTTCAAGTTCTTCTCCTTCTCTAGATGGGAGCTCAGCTATAGTTACCTCCGGTACTCCTGTTTACCAATGGCAGGAAAGTGTTGATGGCGGTGCTTTTGCCGATGTAGCAACCAATGGTCAAAGTGAAGATTATACATCTGCTGTTGTATCTAGTGGACTTTATAAATACAGAAGGATTGTTTCTGATCCTCTTTCTTGCCAGCCCGCTAATACTTCATTAAGTAACGAGGTGACGATTACAGTCATTCCAGAAATTTCAGGAAATACCATCGGTTCAGATCAAAGTATAATTACCGGCGATCCGGCAGACATTTTGACTGGTACAGGAACTATTACAGGTGGTGATGGTACATACACTTATCAATGGCAGTCTTCTTCTTCGCAAGGAGGCCCTTATACAGACGTTGCGATCGGTGATGGTACATTAGCTGATTATGATCCGACAAATCCTTCAGCTACGGTTTACCTTGTTAGAAATGTACTGTCAGGTTCTTGTACCGACATGTCTAATGAAATTAAAATAACGGTAAGCCCTGTCACTGGTATTGAAGATGATCAAAACCCACTGGGAATCAATTTATTTCCGAATCCTGTAAATGATGCGTTGCTTATAACTATAAACGGTGCTCAATCGGTAAATGGTAATTTGAATGTGATGTTGGTGAATAACCTGGGTATTGTGGTATATGAAAACAACATACCTGAAGGAACTAAGCAGTTGAGTGCAGATTTATCCAAATTGACACAAGGAATCTATTTTGTAAACTTTATTCAGGAGGGCAAATCCGTATCTACTTATAAAGTGGTGAAAAGATAGCTTTCATATAGTTATTGAAATAATAAAATCGGGTGTAATAGAAATTGGCTATTACACCCGATTTTTATAATATAGCAAAGGCAGCAAAAGGCGAAAGCCCGTTGACGTATAGTATAGTTTAGCCTTGTATGAAACAACCGGCAATTATTGTAGAAGGAGTAAGTAAAGTATATAAGCTCAGAGCTAATCGCAATTTATTTTTTAAGTTTTTCGCTAATCAGCATAAGTCAAAGGCACCACTTGAAATACAGGCCTTAACAGACGTGTCTTTTTCTTTAGATCAAGGTGATGTATTGGGAGTGATCGGTGGAAATGGAGATGGTAAAAGCACCTTGTTGAAAATATTATCGCAAGTAACATTTCCTTCAGCGGGTAAAGTAAGTCTCACAGGTAGAGTCTCTTCTTTACTTGAAATAGGTACTGGATTTCATTCCGATTTAAATGGGATTGACAATATTTTTATCAATGGCACTTTGCTTGGCATGAGCAAAAAAGAAGTTGAAGCTAGACTTGAAGAAATCGTTGAATTTTCTGGTATCGGCGATTTGATTCATTTGCCGGTGAAAACTTATTCTTCCGGAATGACTATGCGGTTAGGCTTTTCTGTTGCTGCTCATTTAGATTCAGAAATTTTATTACTCGACGAAGTCTTTGCTGTTGGGGATTTGGATTTTCAAGCGAAGGCTATTTCTAAAATAGAAACCTTATTTAAACGCGGGAAAACAATTGTCTATGTGAGTCATGATATACAATCGATTCGGAGGTTATGTACGAAATGCCTGATTCTTGAAAAAGGTAGGGTAAAGCGTATAGGAGAAGTCGATCAAATCGTTAATGAATATTTACAAAACAATCGTCCAATGGTATAGAATATGGTAGAGAAGAAATATGCTACACTAATAGATGCTAACGACAAATACCGTTTGACTCAAATCTCACAATGGCTTGCCTATAAGGACCTATTGTATTTTTTTGTTGTCAAGGATATCAAGGTATCTTATAGTCAAGCTTATTTGGGTATTGGATGGGCCGTATTCAGTCCTGCCATAAGAATCGCAATTTTAACGCTTGTATTTAGTAAACTGGCAGGTATTAAGAGTGACGATATTCCATACCCTTTATTTTGTCTGGTAGGTATACTAGCCTGGACTTATTTCCTCAATTCGATCAATACGGCTACCAGCAGCTTGATTTCAAATCATAAAATTATTTCAAAAGTATATTTCCCCCGGTTGTTTATTCCTATCACGCCTTTATTCTCTAAGCTAATAGATCTTTTCATCGGTCTGTTGTTTGTTGTGTTTTTTATGATGTATTATGGTATAGGAATTTCAGACCAATTATTGTTCTTCCCTTTTGTCCTGGTATTGCTAATCATTACTACTACAGGCGCTGTCTTGTGGTTTTCCTGCCTGGCTTTACAGTATAGAGATATTAAGTATGCGATCAATTTTCTAATGCAAATGTTGATATTTGTTTCTCCTATAGTGTTTCCTGCAAACTTGGTGAAGGAAAAGATAGGTTACATGGCATATTGCATTTATGGACTATATCCTGTTGTAGGTATTATAGAAGGTTTTCGCTCTACGTTGTTAGGCATCAATCCAATACCATGGGATTTGTTGTTTATCGGTACGATCAGCGGATTATTGTTTTGTATCACTGGATTTTTCTATTTCCAAAGAATGGAAAAAACATTTGCTGATTTGTAATGAAGATAGGATATGTATGCCTTGATACTTCTCACTATTCCGAAAGGTTTCTTTGGGATGAAATACGTCTTCTTGAACAAGCAGGCCATGAAGTGACTATATTTTCAAAGTTTCACCGTTTGGATACAGACTTAGAGGTAAAAGCAAGAATAGTAAGAGCTCATCGTATCCAGCGTATATTCTCTTTTAAGACCATTCGATTTGCTGTTGCTTTATTGTTCAACGCATTCGTTCCCGCAGTAAAATTATACCGATTGGAACGGAGACACAACTCAACCGTGACTAGTGCATTAAAAAGAGTTTATTATTCCAGTCATATTTTGCCTTACAACCTCGATCAGCTGGTATTTACTTTTGCACCTATTGTTGAAAATAGATTGTTTGTTGCGAAGGCCATGAATACGCAAATGGTAGTATGTTTAAGAGGATATGATGTAAAGATTAATGCAGATTATTTAAATCAGGCAGATAAATTATTTGTGCGATCAAATGATTTATACCATTATGCTTTACTGCACGGCCTTCATCCTGAGATGAAGTATAATGTTGTTCCTTCAGCGGTAGATGTGAACAAGATATATTTTAAACCGAAGGTTTGGCAAGGAGATGTGTTGAACATACTTTCCATAGGAAGAGCTCATTGGAAAAAAGGGCATGAATACACATTACTGGCATTGCATCTATTGGCTAAGGAAGGTCTTGATTTCAGGTATACACTTGTCGGATCGGGAGCGGAGACTCCGAAACTTTTATTTATGGTTAAAATGCTTGGACTTGAGAATAGAGTTGTTTTTGTTGGAAGCCTTTCTCATAGTCATGCAGTAGAACAATTATATACATCCCATGTTTTGATTCATTCCAGCCTTTCAGAGGGATGTTCAAATGTATTATTGGAAGCACAAGCTGCCGGTGTTTTTTGTATAGCGAGCAATATTCCAGGCAATCAGGTGATCGACAAACAGACAGGCTTATTGTATGAAAAGTGCAATGTCACTGAGTTGGTCGCTGCTGTAAATGTCTTTCTGCAATTAGATAAAGAGCAGAGAGAGAACATGGTCCATCAGGCAAGGAAAAGAATAGAAGCTGATTTTTCCATGGAAGTGCTTTCTCGTCATTTGATAGCTTTTTACAAGTAATAATGATTGTTGTGCGTTTCAATTATTTTTTCTTGTAATTACTAATGGCTGAAGAATAAATGGTATGCAGTTTTGGGATTATTTTATCCCAGGAAAACTGGTGCATCAATGCTCGGCCTGCAGCTGCTATATCTAAACGGAAGGGAACATCTATTATAAGTTTGTTTAGGGCTTCTGATAACTCATCTATGTTTTTCGGATGAACCAACATGCCAGAAACCCCATTCGTAATAAATCCGTCTATGCCCGTATTTTTCGATGCAATCACCGGTAGTCCCATGCCCATGGCTTCCAGATATACTCTCCCTAATCCTTCCGGATAACTAGGTAGCACAAAGATGTCATATTGAGACAGAATAGGAGGAACTTCCGAATGAGGTACATGTCCCATAAACCGTACATTATCTTTTATTTTTAGATGGGCAAGAATATTAATAAGTCTACTAAAATCAGGCCCGTCGCCATATATATCATAGACAAA
>JAQZBV010000194.1 GCA_029237685.1 Cytophagaceae bacterium
TGCCGTGTAAGACGCATTGTTAGCCGGTGACGCGATACTTACAGTCGGCAATGGGTTAAGGTATAATTGAGACGCTGGTACAACTTCTCTTGTTTGAGAGGCACTAGACCATTCTAGTTTAGCTCCTGCACCGCCATAATTTTCAAAGTATTCTATTTTGATGTTATACTTTTGATTGGCTGTTAGAGTGATTTTACCGGAATAGTCAATGTTCCAATCGTCGATCCATTTGTCAATGACTAACTGACCGTTGATCCATAAACGTCTACCGTTGTCGGAGTTCATATAGAAAGTATATTCTCCAGTATATCTAGGTTGAATTTGTCCGGTCCATCTTGCTGAGAAGCCATCTGCATTCACCGCTGCATTAGGCGATCCGCTTCCCCAATTAAAATTTATCGTTGCATCTGTTCTGCTGTATACAGGCGTTTCGAAATTCATCCCATTGAAATAGTTCGCAGTTAAACCGGTACCGGTGCCATTAAGTGGAGGTGTACTCAACGCTACAAACTTCCAATGGCCGCTTACTTGGTTAACATTTGTCCATTGTTGAATGTTACCTCCGTTTGCCATGCTGTAGCTACCGACTTCTACAACTTTACCGCTGTGTTTCGCGATCAATTTATAACAGCCGGCTAGATCTGTTGCTACCACAATGAATTGTTGATTCGCAGAACCGAAATATGTCCATTGTTGAACATTAGCCCCATCATTTGTTTTGATGGCGTCTATATCCACTGATTTTCCGCTGTGTACCGCTAACACTTGATATACACCATCCCCTAAGTGAGTCAGTTTAAATTGTTGATTAGTTCCTCCATTCGGAGTACCCTGAGAGATATTAGCACCATCCGCTGTACTGATGCCAAATACATCCATATTCAAACCGCTGTTTCTGTTTTGAAGGAAATAGGTACCTGCAACATTCGTTACCCCATTTGCGACTATGCGTAAAGAAGTTACTTTATCATTCCAGGTACTGTTGAGGCAAGTGTTATCAGAATTGATGACCGTAGAAGCTCCACCAAAGTTATCGTCTTGGTATAAAATAGCACGGTACCCTTCTGTAATACGGAGAGATGAAATATCATCGTCTTTAATGCCCAACTCTTTTAGTTTGGCTAAGTTATAATCACCGATTGAAAGTCCGCCTGAAAAACCGCCATAGTTGCAGTCTTTATAAACAGTAACCAAGCCTGTAGAAGAAGGTACCTGAGGATCCGTAGTTACTGTTTTAGCATAACCACCAAACAATACCAATACACTCTTCGGAGATGGATTATGCAATGTTGCAGATTGCTCAAACACGTCATCGTAAGCAAAACCATACGAGAGTCCATCTAAACTGATGTCTTTGCGGTGCCAGAATTTAGCATAATAATTACAAGGTCCAGCAGCGTAATACGTATTAGGATTTGACCAATTTTGTTGACCGGGATTAGCATTCAATGAAATCATGTGACGAGTAAATGCAGCGGTCAATTGTGCTTGCACTACAAGATCCACGGTACCATCATTCACTCTTCTATCGAATACCCCTTTACCTTCTAGTGCTTCTTGTGTTGTAGGTTTATTTTGAACAATACCTACACGACCGTTAAAGCCACCAGAGATACACGTCATGGTCAATTGATTTCCTGAAACTCGTCCTCTGAATACCCCGGCATCTCCTGCACTAAAAATCAAATCTTCATTTCTATATTTATTCCAAACGGCATCGATATATGGTTGCATGTAATCTACATAAGGACCTCTGTTTGGCATGGTACCGATGGTACCATCTGCCCAGTCTTTTGTTTTTGTAGGAAACAAAATGGTAGTCGTAGCAGGATCATAGCAGCTTTGAAACTCTGTAGGAACAGATGCTCTAAAATCTGAAATGATTTGATTGTGTGATTTCAACTCCCCTGTTTTTTTCAATGAACCATCGTTACCAGCCAACTCCAATCCCATAGGATATTGGTAAGAATCCACACGCGTCGTGTTACCCCAGAAACCGTATTGGTTATAGGTTAACTCGATGATTTCATATTTAATACCTTTGTTAGGATCCGTAGGATCGGTATGACTTGGAGAAGTATAACCTACTTGTGCTCCTGTAGCGCCGAAGAAATAAAAATACAATTGGCTCTTCACAGAAATAAACATACGACAACCGTAAATGCCTTGAAGGTTGATCTTTTTATTCGGGATGTCACTTAATTTAGTGAAGCAATTGGCATACATCCCATTGGTACCTGGACCTTTGTTTCCATTGTACATTGGCCCTTGAACGGTATTATAAGAAGGAGACATATCTCTTTGTTGTCCTGTCTTCATATCAATCCAAACATGCCTTCCTGGATCAACAATACCAACAATGGCTACAAATACTTCTCCATCTGGATAATCTGATGTGTTTTTGATTTCAAACGGAATAGGCGTCTGAGCATAAGATAGGGTGCTAAAGAATAGCGCCATGACTACCAAAGTGTACTTTCGAATCGTGGAGTAAAGTAGCTGGTTTTTCATACTTTTTAAGGCTTTTTTAAAACTGGACATGTGACGGTAATCTTAATTATGTACAATTCTGTGAAATAAAAAGAAGCGAATATTAATCTGCTGGATAAAAGAAAGCTCCTTTTTATTGTCACGGTTGAAGTATATATATTCCCTTTATATACTACATCCAAACGTACGATACATTACAATAAGAAGCAAATATTTGTATTCTGTCAATATTTAATGTTACTAATCAGATATTTTTAACACTTAGTTCGCAAAAAAGCACGTATTTTAAACGTTAAAACAAGTTTTTGCGACTCAAGT
>JAQZBV010000012.1 GCA_029237685.1 Cytophagaceae bacterium
ACCGTGTTCTACCTGGTAGTGAGCCGTACCGTCAGCATTTTCACCTGTTTTGGTATAACGCTGTCCTACATAAGCAATAGGCAATAAGATATCATTGTCAGATCGGATCTTCTCATGCGCATCAGAAATCACATCTTCCAGCATTTCACCGTATTTCTCCAAAAAGTCGTCTTCGAGGTCGTGTAATTCTTCCTCAATTTCATCGTAATTCTTATTGTCGTATGTCAGTGTACTGAGTTTGGTTTTCATTTCCACTAATGTTAACAGATCGGCATTAAGAGCTTTGTTCATACTCAATAAAATTTTATAGTGGTTCTAGGTTATATTTTCTAAAATTAAAAAATAGAATTGTTATTTTACAGCAAAATGTAGCATTATTATATCCTAATTACATAGTATTTATAGACATCACCCCTAAAAAGCATATACATGGTCAATACAGCTCATCTTTCTAAAGTCGACAGCGCCATTCTAGACAAAATAAAGCAGTGGTTAGGTCCGGAAACAGACGATACTACCCGTCAGATCCTTCAGTCTCTGATAGAAACAGGCAAAGAAGAGGAGTTGATCGATTCTTTTTACAAAGACCTGGAGTTTGGAACCGGTGGATTACGCGGCATCATGGGAGTAGGTACCAACCGCATCAACAGGTATACCATTGCTATGGCTACCCAAGGCTTGAGCAATTACCTGCTGAAACATTATAAAACCGAACCGATAAGTGTCGCCATCGCGCACGATAGCCGCAACAACAGTGATGTATTTGCCAAAGTAACGGCAGAAGTATTCGCCGCTAATGGCATCAAAGTTTATTTCTTCAAAGCCTTAAGACCAACCCCTGAATTGTCTTTTGCCATCCGAACCCTGGGTTGCAAAAGCGGTGTAGTGCTTACCGCTTCACACAATCCCAAAGAATACAACGGCTACAAGGCCTATTGGGAAGATGGTGCGCAAGTGATCGCTCCGCACGATAAAAACATCATCGAAGAAGTTCAGAAGATAAAAAGTCTGGCCGATATCAAGTTCAAACACGAAGCGTCCATGATCGAAGAGATCGGAGAAGACATCGATGAATTGTACCTGAAGTCATTGAAAAATCTATCCGTTAGTCCTGATGCCATTGCCAGACAGCACGATTTGAAAATTGTGTTTACACCTATTCACGGAACAGGTGTGGTATTGGTAGAACCGATTTTGAAACGTTATGGTTTTACCAACATTACCGTAGTAAAAGAACAAGCGGAACCGAATGGCAATGGAGATTTCCCAACGGTAGTTTACCCTAATCCGGAAGAAGCCGAAGCCTTGAAACTGGCTATGGCGAAAGCCAATGAAATAGGCGCAGACCTGGTATTGGCTACCGACCCAGATGCAGACCGCGTAGGTATTGCGATCCGCAACAATAAAGGAGAATTGCAATTGCTGAACGGCAATCAAACAGGAAGTTTGCTGATCCATTATTTATTGAAAGCCTGGAAAGAAAAAGGACAATTTAAAGGCAATGAGTTTGTCGTGAAAACCATTGTCACCACCGATCTTATTCCTAAGATCGCCGCGCACTACGGCGTAAAATCATACGAAACACTGACCGGATTTAAATACATCGCCGCCCTCATCAAAAAATTGGAAGGCAAAGAACAATTCATCGGCGGTGGAGAAGAAAGTTATGGCTACCTCATCGGAGATAAAGTCCGTGACAAAGATGCCATCGCTTCTTGTGCCATCATCGCGGAAATGGCGGCTTACGCGAAAGACAAAGGAAGCAGCTTGTACGATACCTTACTGGATACCTATGTACAATTTGGCTACTACAAAGAGAACCTGATTTCTTTGACTAAAAAAGGCAAAACAGGCGCAGAAGAAATTCAGCAGATGATGAAAGAGTTGAGAGCAACTCCTCCAACCCTGCTGGCAGGGTCAAAAGTCATCCGCGTAAAAGATTACAATGCCGGCTCATGGATCAATCCTCAAAACGGTGAAAAAGGCACCTTGGATTTCCCGAAAGAAAACGTTTTACAATTTTTAACCGAAGACGGCAGTTTGATTTCCGCCAGACCTTCCGGGACAGAGCCTAAAATCAAATTTTATTTCAGTGTAAATGAACCGCTTAAAGACAAATCTCAATTTGAGGCAGTTTCTAAGCAACTAGACGAGAAAATAGATCGTTTAGTAACAGAACTGAACATTAAATGACCAGGCCATGAATACGCAACAAGCTCCCTCCGTTAAATCGATGACCATTATTTGGATCGCCATGATTGGGGGACTTGTATCCTTTGGCTTAGTGACTTATGTTGCCCTGATTCCGATCCAATCGCCCCTGCAAGGCATTGACCCTTTGGTCTTTTATGTATTGGCCGTTGTATTGGCTTTAGGCGGTATGATGGGTTCTACCATTCTTTATAAACTACAGGTGAGAGCTGCCAGTCAGGTCAATAGTCCCAGCAAAGAGCGTTTGATGTCTTATTACATGTCGGCCTTCATTCTTAAAATGGCTCTTTTAGAAGGCCCTGGCCTATTTTCTGTCGTAGCAGGATTGCTCACACACCAGGCCCTTTTCCTTTCCATCACTGCCGGTTTACTCTTGCTCATGGTGATCGCTAAGCCCACTGAAGTCCAATTCAGACAAGACTTCCTGGACGGCAGAGCGGCATAACCCTTATATGTTTTAGCCCCCATAAGTATCCTGTTTATCATTCAATCATTCGTTTTTAATAAAAGAGAACGAAATGCAGGTGCACAACCTGGGGTTATTTTTTCCACTTTCTCAAAAAAATACAAGTTTCATCGTATTTCCCCTCCGTAAATTCACTATTTTTGTGGCTCATTTTCACACAGTACGCATAGAATACGGAGAAAAATGGATAACAAATATTTCATCATCGATTTCGATAGTACCTTCACTCAAGTTGAAGCCCTGGACGAGTTGGGCGAAATTTCTTTAAATGGAAATCCCGACAAAGCAAAATTGCTACAAGAAATTGTAGACCTCACCAATCAGGCCATGGACGGTAAAGCATCGTTTTCTGAAAACCTGATCAAAAGACTTAACATCCTCAAAGCACATCAAAACCATATCGATCCGTTGATCGAGAAATTGAAATCCAAAGTTTCCAAATCAGCTGTTCGTAACAAATCTTTTTTCAAAGATTACGCGGATCAAATTCATATCGTATCCAGCGGATTCGTTGAGTTTATCGCTCCTGTAGTGATGGAGTACGGCATCAAAGCGGAAAATATTCACGCCAACAAATTCAAATTCGACGACAAGGGCAACATCACCGGCGTTGACCCTACCATTGCGTTAAGCGAAGACAAAGGTAAAATCAAACTGATGAAGCAACTGAACCTCAAAGGGGAAGTGTATGTCATCGGCGACGGTTACACCGATTACGAAATCAAAGAAGCAGGACTAGCGACTAAGTTTTACGCCTTCACAGAAAACATTGCACGCCCTTCTGTCATCGCGAAAGCAGATCACATCACCCCTTCTTTCGATGAGTTCTTGTATGAGAACAATCTTCCGATGGCTTTGAGTTACCCGAAGAGCAGAATCAATGTGTTGCTGCTGGAAAACATTCACCCGGAAGCAGTGCGTTTGTTCAGAGAAGAAGGTTACAGCGTAGAAACATTCGCCGGTGGAATGGACGAAGACGAGTTGTGCGAAAAAATAAAAAACGTTTCTATTCTGGGTATCCGTTCTAAAACACAAGTAACGGCGAAAGTATTAGAGCACGCACCGAAACTAATTTCTATCGGAGCCTTTTGTATCGGTACCAATCAGATCGATTTGAGCACGGCTTTAACAAAAGGCATTACCGTATTCAATGCCCCATTCAGCAACACGCGCAGTGTAGTGGAATTGGCCATTGGAGAAATCATATTGTTATACAGACGCACCCTGGACAAAAGCATGCAGATGCATGCCGGTAAGTGGGATAAATCTGCAGCCAACAGCCGTGAGATCAGAGGCAAGAAACTAGGCATCGTAGGTTACGGGAACATCGGCGCACAGCTTTCTGTGGTTGCGGAATCTATCGGTATGGAAGTGTATTACTTCGACGTGGTAGAAAAACTTTCTTTGGGTAATGCAAAAAAATGCAACAGCCTGAAAGAACTTTTGGAGACCGTAGATGTTGTAAGCTTGCACGTAGACGGAAGAGCTTCGAATAAAAACATCATCGGCAAAGAGCAATTTGACTGGATGAAAAAAGGAGTGATCTTTGTGAACTTGAGCCGCGGACACGTAGTCGATATAGACGCTTTGGCAGAAAACATCACTTCCGGTAAAATCATGGGAGCGGCACTAGACGTATTCCCTTACGAACCGAAAAACAACGACGAAGAATTCATCAATAAAGTACGCGGATTGAAAAACGTGATTCTTACCCCACACATTGGCGGCAGTACAGAAGAAGCGCAATTCAACATCGGTAACTTCGTGCCGCAACGCATCATGGAATACATCAACAGTGGTAACACGCTGCACAGTGTGAACTTCCCAAGCATCCAATTGCCGGCTTGGAACCATGCACACCGTTTGATTCACTTCCACGAAAACATGCCGGGCATCATGGCGAAGATCAACCAGATTTTTGCCAAGTACAACATCAACATCGTTGGCCAGTATTTGAAAACCAACGAGAAGACCGGTTATGTAATCACAGACATCGATACGAAATACACACAAGAGTTGATCGATGAATTGAAAAACATACCGAACACCATCCGATTCAGAATCATTTATTAATACACACGGTGGCAAAAGACAATAAGATATATTTCACACCAGGACCTTCGGAGTTGTACCCCACAGTACCGGCTCATTTAACAGAAGCTCTGGATCGTAAGATTGGGACCATTTCTCACAGAAGTAAAGGCTTCCAGGAAATCTATGCGAGTGCTACGCAAGGGTTGAGACAATTGCTGAACCTTCCGGATACTTATCAGATCCTGTTCTTAAGTTCCGCGACAGAAACATGGGAACGCATCTTGCAAAACTGTGTAGAGAAAACAAGTTTTCACGCCGTGAACGGTTCCTTCTCTAAACGTTTTTACGAGTTCTCAGGAGAACTGGGATTAACCGGCATCAAAGCCGAAGTTCCTTTTGGAGAAAGCTTCACCGCGGACTCCCTGTCTATTCCTGCAGAAGTAGAAGCCATCTGTCTGACACAAAACGAAACGAGTTCAGGTGCAGCCATGCCTGTCAACGAAATCAGCAAAGTAAGAGCGAAACACAAAGACGCCTTGATCTTTGTCGATGCGGTATCTTCACTCCCCTTCCCTGATTTTGATTACAGCAAAATTGACTCTGTCTTTTTCTCCGTGCAAAAATGTTTTGGATTACCGGCCGGACTAGGCGTGTGGATCCTGAACGAACGTTGCCTGGAGAAAGCCAAAGCTGTAGCAACTAAACGTTCTACCGGTACTTACCATACGATAGACTCTATGTTGTCTAAGGCACTTGTCAATCAAACACCGGAAACGCCGAACGTATTAAATATCTTCTTGCTGAGTAAAGTAGTAGAAGACATGAATAAGATCGGTGCTAAAGCACTGCGTGAGTCAACGGAGCGCAAAGCGAAATTGATCTACGATTATTTAGCATCGAGCAGTAACTTTGAAATCTTCGTGCAAAACGAAGCTCAACGCTCAAAAACTACCATCGTTGCCAACACCAAGCTGGCACCGGCAGAAGTGAATAAAATTCTTGCGCCGTTTGACATGGCAGTAGGAAGCGGATACGGAAACTTTAAAGAAAAACAAATACGCATCGCTAACTTTCCCGCGCACAGCGAGGTGCACGTGGAAAAATTAGTGTCCACCCTTAAAACCCAAATAGGATAATATGCTACTTAACGAAGGAGATTTTTACAGCGAGAATTTTTCATATTCAATGGAAGATGTAAAAACATTTGCAACCATTTCAGGTGACTTCAATCCTATTCACATAGATGAAGCTTATGCTGCGAATACCGTATTCAAAAAGCCAATCGTTCATGGCATCTTTGCATTGAGTGTATTTTCAAAAATGATTGGGATGACTTTCCCAGGTGAAGGTACAGTCTACATGGGACAGGATGTAAGCTTTAAGCGTCCTGTATTTGTAGGCAAAGAATATATTGCTAAGGTAACCATCAGCGCAGTGAACCGCGACAAGCACACCGCGACGATCTCCACTGAAATATTGGATGCTGAGACAAAAAAAATATGTGTAGTAGGTATCGCATCGATCCTACACAAAGAAAAAATATAATCCAAAATAAAAAGAATGGGAAATAAAGAACGGCTACAGCTCATTCTGGTATTCAAAGGAGCCTTGTTACGCAAGATGCTTCCGGGGCTGATTATAGTCTCATTATTGACTTCTACGCTTGCTTTTATTCATTTCAACAGCAAGACGCTACATGATTTCAATCTCACCATCAGTGCCGCTCTTCCTGGATACATGGGAGCAGCATTAGGATTATTGCTCGTCTTTAGAAATTCTACGGCTTATGAAAAGTGGTGGGAAGCAAGAAAAGAAATCGGCGCCTTAGTCAATACAACCAGAAACCTCGCCTTGTGCCTCAATGCTTTTTTACCATATGGCCATAAGGTAAAAATCTATATGATCGAATTGCTGACCTCTTATGTCTTCACATTGAAAGATCATTTGCGTGATAAAAAAATCCCTTCTCACTTGGGTAACCTCAGCGACAAAGAAAAAAATCTAGTCGCCAAAGCCGAACACAAACCCAATATCATTGCCAACCTCATGATGATGCACATTGAGGAGTTGTGGAAAAAGAAAGAGATTACAGATTTCCAACAATACATTCTGATTGAAAAGATCAATGGTCTGATTGATATTCAGGGAAAATGTGAGCGCATCAAGAATACACCTATTCCCATGGCGTACGGCTTCCTGCTGAAGTTTTTCATCAACATCTATGTGATCATTCTACCCTTCAGTTTGATCGATGACATCGGCTGGGGCTGCGTGCCTTTGGTGATGTTGCTGTATTACATCCTGATGAGTATTGTCATTACAGCAGAAGAAATCGAAGAACCCTTCGGTACAGACCTAAACGATTTGAAACTGGATTTGATCTCACATAATATTGGGAACAACATTCGGGAGATTATTGGACACGAGTAGTGAGAAAACTGAGAACTGAGAACTGAATGGTTCTTACTAGTTAATATTAAAAGAAAAAGCTTTCGATATCGAAAGCTTTTTCTTTTAATAAATAAATTATTTTCTCTGTTTTCAGTTCTCTGTTCTCTGTTCTCTGTTCTCAGTTCTCAGTTTTCAGTTTTCAGTTCTCTGTTTTCAGTTCTCTGTTCTCTGTTCTCAGTTCTCTCAAGAAGCCAAGTACTTCTTTATCGCTTCCGCTATCGTAGTAAACGTCTTCGATAACAACGCTTCGTTCTCTTCCAGCAATGTTACCCTGAAACCTCTTAGGTCCGAACAGAACGAAGAGATTGGTACCACACAAATGCCTGCAGAGCCTAGTAAATAATACACGAAACGTTTATCCAGATCCACTCCGTCTTTGCTCACCCACTCTTCTACCATCTTTTTCACTTCCGGGTTAGCGATCGGTAAAGTCTGCTTGTTGTTCAGTGTTCCTTCTTTAAAGATGATCGTGTTATAAAATGCTCCGTACGTTTCATTGAATTGCAACTCCGGCACAGCCGATAAAATACCCGCGATGATCTTGCTGCGCTTTCCGATTTTCTCATTCAATTCTAAACGGTATTGTTTGTAGTTGGGATGAGACATGATCTTAGGAATAGCCAACTGAGGCAATGTCGTAGAACATACTTCAATCATCTTCGCGTTATCCAAAGCCGAACAAAAACGTTCGAAGTCTTTGTCGTTGCGCTTGTTGTAAAACTCCATCCAGCCGCAGCGTGAGCCAGGCCATGGGAATTCCTTAGAAATACCTTTCATCGCTAGACCCGGTACGTCTTCAATGACTTCCGCCAGCGAATAAGCACGCGCTCCATTGTAGGTAATGTTCAGGTAAATTTCATCACTGATCAGGAACAGATTGAACTCACGTGCAATAGCGACGATGCGTTTCAACATCTCCAACGGGTATACCATACCTGTAGGATTATCCGGATTGATGATGAGGATGCCAATAATGTTAGGATTGTATTTTACCTGATTGTATAAATCATCCAGATCAGGATACCAGTGATTGCTTGGATCTAATTTATAAGTGATCGGATCCTGACTCGCGTGCGCTGCTTCTGCGGAAGAGTGTGTAGAATAAGCCGGTGAAGGACCAATGACACGCAAGCCGGAGTTGATGAACTGATAGACTTTAGCTATTGCATCCCCCAATCCATTGAAGAACAAAATATCATCCGCTGTAATCTGTGCGCCTTGCTTTTCATTGTTGAGACCTGCAAGAAATTCACGGGTAGCCAATATCCCTTTGGAAGGACTGTATTTATAGGAAGCATTCTCCAAGGTCAATTGAGAAATGATGTCACGCATCCATTGCGGAACTTCATTGTTTTTTTGAATAGGATCACCAATGTTTTCCCAAATGATTTCCTGACCTTGCTTCTGAATCAAGTCTGCTTTCTTCACGATCTCGCGGATCTCGTAACTTAATTCTTTTGCTCCTTCACTGAGTATTTTATGACGCATGATTTGGAATATAGTTAATCACCAAAAAGCTATTTAGATTTCTAGTGATGGTTGATTATTTTTATTTATGCTGTTAGTAAGCGAAATAATGAAAAGGAGTGTTGGTATTTGGGCGTGTCCCTTCGGGTCGGGCTATCCGCTGCAAGTCCTCGCTCGGTTCATGCTTTCATGCTTGATCATAATTTAAAGGCTCGCTGTGGGCTTTCCGCTCCTATCCCTCACGCAAACCTTCTTCTTATTAGCTGTGCATTAGAGATAACAAAAATATCATTTATTCTGATTAGATTGAAGCAACTATCAAAATTAAACAAAGAGCTTGAGTATTCTTGCTCAATACTCAAACTGTTGCTGTTATATGGCCTCTTCTTTAGATGATATGGAAGCTTACGAGCTGCTCCAGATTGAACTAGACCGTTCGCTTCAACGCTTCTTACCTACTATTGATCCCTCGACAAATAAGGCGCAGCTACAGCATTTTTTAAACAGCTGGATCGAATACATTTGTTTTGTGAGGCATTTGTGGGTGTGGGAGGAGATTGTGAAGGAGAGTACCAATGCAGCTTTTATGGATTGGTATAAACAACTATCAGGAGAATCCTTGAGTCTTGCGTTACTGAAAGAATTTCAAAACTCGTATAAATAAAAAAAGTGTGAGTTTGAGTGTGAGTATTGAGACATTTGTCACACTCACATCACAGACTCACACTTCGATTGCTGTAAGAAGGGGATTCGAACCACCTACGGAGCGGTTAGCCATAGAGCAAAAAGAAAACTTTGTGGTCAACCCATACGCTACGTTTATCCCGAACTCTCCACCCCCGAGACAGGAGGGTGCGTCTGCCAATTTCGCCACCTTACATTGTGACGTGCTCATCTTCCATGACCACGATTCAAAAGTACTATACTGATTCTTAAATTCAAAATAATATATAAAATATACCAAATATTTACACTATTTATAATAAAATAAGCTTATTTTTAACAATATCATAATTTATAAACCTTACAATGGCTGCAGATTATCACTATGACAAAACAGATCTGGCAATTTTAACACACCTGCAACAAAACGCAGCCATGCCTTATACTGAAATTGCAAAGCTGGTGCACGTGTCAGCGGGTACGGTACACGTACGCATGAAAAAAATGGAAGAACTCGGTATTGTAAAAGGATCTGAATTGAAAATCGATTATTCAAAAATAGGATACGATGTTACGGCCTTTCTGGGCGTGTACTTACAGAAAAGTTCGTTCTACGACCAGGCACTAAAAGATCTAAAAAATATCCCCGAGGTAGTCAACGTGCATTATACGACTGGCACCTACAGCATGTTTGTCAAAATCATGTGTAAAGACACCAATCACCTGCGCGAAGTGCTGCACGATAAACTGCAAAAAGTAAATGGAATCGAACGGACAGAAACGATCATCTCACTGGAGGAATCGATCGATCGCAATATTTCTTTGAAAGGCCTGAAGTAACAGAGCGGAGCGAAGGATCAATTTTATCCATGGCCTGCAAGGGGACAGGCCGAGGGAGGAATTAAGTATGGAGTATGGAGCGCGAGTATAGAGGATAGAGGATCATACTCCATACTCGCACTCCATACTCTGTTCTGTAAAGTCCTCTTCAGGGGATTTAGGGGTAAGACAGATGGATCAATAACCTATTTAAAACAACCCTCTAAACCATTCTATTAAAAACTGCTTCGGCAAATTAACCATCAAAGAAAGCAGCATGAAAGCAACAATCCAGGGTTGAACCTTCTTCAAATAAGCAGCGGCATCGTCCTTGGTCAATCGTCCTAACAAGGCCACAAACGAAGGCAAAGAAAACGGTGCCATAATTCTGTAATCGAACGGATCAAAAGGTTGAATCTTTCTGAGCACAACGATCGCTATCAAATAAAAAATGGCGAATGCCAATATTATTTTTGTTTCGGTATTTTTGAAAAACGAAGCCTGCATTTTTTCTCTGTAATAAAACAACACCGCCATCACTCCCAATTGCCCCATCAATAAAGCGATGTAGAGAACATCTAATTCTCCAGACATGGAACTTTGTCTGGCCAAGGGCAATTGATTCCATAAGCCGACCAGCAGCAACACCACAAATTGCTGCAGCGATTCCATCTGAGGTTGCAGGCGATCACCTATACCGGTATAATATCCCGTCATTTCTTTATTGAGCAACAAGTAGCCACACACCAGGATGCCTGCAAAAAATAAGGCACTACAATAATAACCGGCTTTTAGCCATTGTTTCTTGATTATAAAATAAAGAAGTAAGCCGCCCACTCCTAAAAAATAAATCAATCCGGCATACCGAAAAAGAAATAATGCTGTCAAACAAAAGACCAATTGAAAAAACACCCGAGGTCCTGAATCCTTCTCCAGGTCTTTCGTTACGAAGTAGCACAGCAACAAAAGGAAAAACAAAAAGGGTGCTTCAGACCAACTGTAAGAATAAATTTCAAGCATCCCGAAAGAACAAAAATACAAAGCGATGAACCAGCTTTTCTCTCCAAACCAACGGAACAACAACACGAATGTCAATCCTAAAAAAAACAGGTTGACAATTTTCGAAGCCACCAGCACCGTCGTTCCGGTCAATAAACCTACCGCTGCTATGCAAAGCGGATATCCGGCCGGCCATATGGCAAAATAAACATCGGCATGAGGTGCTTCCGGATGCGGTGCAACCAAGCCCTCCCCTTTCATCAAATGATCTGCTGCCGCTAAATAGAAGCTAGAATCAGGGGAAACATAAGAAGTTGGTTCCGCTATGATTCTTAAGACAATCACTGCAGCAATCAACAAAAACAATACACCTGACTTATAGCTTCTTTTTATCATTTAATGCCTTAGAAATGAATTGAATTACGTCAAAAACATCTGTTTATTCGGTATTTACCAGCAAATCCGAAATGAAATAACTCTTTTTTCTTTTAAATCCTCCTGAAAAGTACTTCAAACCTAGGAATTTCAATATTTTATGGCAAAATGAACCCTTTTTTCCCGATTTTGTTCTATTTTTGTAATTAGAATTGGTCTAAATATCGAGCATGTCAGACAGCAACAAAATATTAGAGGAATTAACCCAGTCAGACTACAAGTATGGATTTGTAACGAACATCGAAAATGAATCCGCACCTAAAGGTCTATCCGAAGATACCGTACGTTTCATTTCTGCAAAGAAAAATGAACCGCAATGGTTATTGGATTGGAGATTGAAAGCCTTCAGACATTGGCTCACGTTGGAAACCCCAACCTGGGCAAACGTCACTTTTCCTGCTATTGATTACCAGGATATCATTTACTATTCTGCTCCCAAACAAAAAGTAACCCTCAATAGCCTGGATGAAATCGATCCGGAATTGCGCGCTACGTTTGAGAAACTGGGTATTTCCTTGGATGAACAAAAAAGACTTTCCGGTGTGGCAGTAGATGCTGTTATCGACAGTGTATCCATCACCACAACCTTCAAAGTAAAACTTTCCGAACTGGGCATTATTTTCTGTTCGATGAGTGAAGCCGTTCATGAACATCCTGAACTGGTGAAAAAATATTTGGGAACGGTTGTTCCCATTACCGACAACTACTTCACGGCGTTGAACTCCGCTGTATTCAGCGACGGTTCTTTCTGTTACATTCCAAAAGGCGTTCGTTGCCCGATGGAACTGTCAACTTATTTCCGTATCAATGCCGCCAACACCGGGCAATTCGAACGTACCTTGTTGATCGCCGATGAAGGAAGCCATGTGAGTTACCTCGAAGGTTGTACCGCTCCGATGCGTGATGAAAATCAATTGCACGCCGCAGTAGTAGAATTGATTTCTATGGAAAGAGCGGAGATCAAATATTCTACGGTACAAAACTGGTACCCTGGTGATAAAAACGGTAAAGGCGGTATTTATAACTTCGTAACCAAGCGCGGCATTTGCGCCGGCGACCACGCGAAGATATCCTGGACACAGGTAGAAACTGGTTCTGCCATCACCTGGAAATACCCAAGCGTTATTTTGAAAGGCGATTACTCGATCGGAGAATTCTATTCTGTAGCAGTAACCAATAACATGCAGCAAGCCGATACAGGAACCAAAATGATCCATATCGGTAAAAATACCCGCAGCCGAATTGTATCCAAAGGTATTTCTGCCGGCAAGAGTCAAAACAGTTACCGCGGTTTGGTAGAAGTTAAACCCCGCGCGATCAACTCACGCAACTTCTCTCAATGCGATTCACTTCTTATGGGTGATCAATGCGGAGCTCATACCTTCCCTTACATTGAAGTAGGCAACCCAAGTTCTATTGTAGAACACGAAGCCACGACTTCAAAGATCGGAGAAGACCAAGTGTTCTATTGCAACCAACGCGGTATCGATACAGAAAAAGCGGTAGCCTTGATCGTGAACGGCTATTGCAAAGAAGTATTGAACCAATTGCCCATGGAGTTCGCCGTAGAAGCACAAAAGCTTCTAGCGATTAGTTTAGAAGGCAGCGTAGGTTAATCATCATAATCAAACAAATAATAGTTGATCAGTTTCGATTTACTAAACTAACAACTAGCAACTAACAACTAACAACTAATATGTTAAGTATAAAAAATTTACAAGCGCGCGTAGAAGAGAAGGAGATACTAAAAGGCATCAACCTGGAAGTAAAAGCGGGAGAAGTACACGCGATCATGGGCCCTAACGGATCTGGCAAGAGTACCTTGGCCTCTATCTTAGCAGGCCGTGAAACATACGAAGTAACAGGTGGTTCTATCACCTTTGAAGGAAAAGATTTACTAGAGCTTTCTCCCGAAGATCGTGCGCGTGAAGGCGTGTTCTTAGCTTTTCAATACCCTGTAGAAATACCAGGAGTAAGCACCATCAACTTTTTGAAAACGGCGGTCAATGCCATCCGTGAATACCGCGGAGAAGAAGTGATGGATGCGGTTTCTTTTCTGAAAATGATGAAAGAGAAAACCAAAGTAGTTGACATCGATGAAACGTTATTGAAGCGTTCCTTGAACGAAGGTTTCTCCGGTGGTGAGAAGAAAAGAAACGAGATCTTTCAAATGGCCATGCTCGAACCCAAACTGGCGGTATTGGATGAAACCGATTCAGGATTAGACATCGATGCCTTGAAGATCGTTGCCAACGGCGTCAATAAATTGCGTTCTAAAAACAATGCCGTTATCGTAGTAACTCACTATCAAAGATTGCTGGACTACATCGTACCGGACTATGTACACGTTTTGTACAACGGTCGTATCGTAAAATCAGGTACCAAAGAGCTTGCGCTGGAATTGGAAGCCAAAGGATACGATTGGATCAAGAATGAAAATACGGCGGTATAATTTATAGAGATGAGAGATGTGAGATGAGATCTCATTTCACATCTCTCATCTCTCATTTCTAATTAAAGGCATGAACTTGAAAGATTTATTATTACAAGAGTATAAAAACTTTGCTCCTACCGCTTCCAAAGCGTTACCCATCGCCTTGCGGGAGGAATCAATGAAGCAATTCAGCGAATGGGGTATTCCAACCATCAAGCAAGAAGAGTGGAAATACACCAACCTGAAAAGCATTTTAGAAACTCCGTTCAAACTAAATGATTCAAACGGTAAAGCGGAAGGAATTCAGCCTTATACTATCGACGCCTACAAATTAGTATTTGTTAACGGAGTATGGAACACTTCCCTATCCGACATAAAAGGCATCGAAGCGTATGCTACTTTAAAATCCATCAGCGAAGCAGAACCTGCGGTGCTGGCTAAATACTTCAACAAGTTTCATCCCTTCCAGGATGGCTTACAGGCGTCTAACTTAGCCTTCGCTCAACACGGCATTTACTTGCATGTCGCCAAAGGAAAAGAATTGCCTAAACCGGTACTGGTTTATTTCCTATCAGATACGACACAAGGTCCAATCCTGGCTCAGCCTCGTAACCTGGTTGTATTGGAACAAAATTCCTCTGCAAAATGGATTGAGAGTTTTCAATCAACAGGTAACGATACATCTTTTACCAATATCATTTCTGAATTCTTCCTGCATCAGGACAGCCGTCTGGAACAATATAAATTCCAGCAGGAAAATGACAAAGCATACCATGTGGGTACAAGCCAAGTCGTACACCTGGAAAAAAGTTATTCTCACTCTGCCGTCATGACCTGGAGTGGAGCCCTGGTGAGAAACAACCTGAACATTCATTTGGGTGCGGAATATTGCGAAGCACATTTGTACGGATTATACCTGGGCAGCAGCAACAGACACATCGACAACCATACCTTGGTAGATCACGCGATGCCTAACTGCTACTCCAATGAATTGTACAAAGGCATCCTGGACGATCAATCTACCGGAGTATTTAACGGGAAAATCTGGGTACAAAAAGACGCGCAGAAAACAAACGCCTTCCAATCGAATAAAAACGTATTGCTTTCTGCTAAAGCAACCATGAATACGAAGCCACAGCTGGAGATCTTTGCAGACGATGTAAAATGTTCGCACGGTGCTACCGTAGGACAATTAGACGAAGAAGCGTTATTCTTCTTAAGAGCAAGAGGAATTCCAATGGCGCAAGCTCGTCTGTTGTTGATGCAAGCCTTCTCTGATGATGTATTGAATAAAATTACCATTCCTGAATTACAGGAAGAAATCACCGCAACCATCGCTCAACGGTTGCGTCCTTAACAGCGGAAACCACCATGGGCACAACGATACAAACACTCGAACATAACCTAGACATTGCTGAGATCCGCCGTCAGTTTCCGGTGTTGAATCAGCAAGTCAACGATAAACCTCTGGTCTACCTTGACAATGCAGCGACGACACAAAAACCGTTGGCTGTCATTGATGCACTCAAAAATTATTACCAGAAAGACAATGCCAACATCCACCGTGGCATTCACACCTTAGCGGAACGTGCTACCGCTGACTTTGAAAAAACGCGTGATGCGGTGAAAACCTTCATCGGTGCGGAATACAGAGAAGAAATCATTTTTACGAAAGGCACAACAGAAGGCATCAACCTGGTGGCGCAAACTTGGGGAAGAGCCAATCTGAAGGAAGGAGATGAAATCCTCCTCTCCGCTATGGAACACCATTCCAACATGGTGCCTTGGCAAATGATCGCTCATGAAAAGAAAGCCCTCATTAAAATTATTCCGATCAATGACGCCGGTGAATTATTGATGGATGAATATGAGCAATTACTCAACAGCCGCACGAAATTGGTTGCCGTTGTGCATGCTTCTAATGCTCTTGGTACTATTAATCCTATCAAGCAAATCGTTCAATTGGCACATCGCCATGGTGCTGTCGTTTTGATTGACGGCGCTCAATCCACTTCGCATTTAGACATCGCAGTGAGCGACTGGAGTGCAGACTTCTTCGTTTTCTCCGGACATAAAGTATACGGACCTACAGGCGTCGGTGTATTGTATGGTAAGCGTGCGTTGTTAGAAGCCATGCCCCCTTATCAGGGCGGCGGTGAAATGATTGGTGAAGTACGCTACGATGGTTTCACCTGGAACGAACTCCCTTATAAATTTGAAGCCGGCACTCCGAACATTGCTGATGTCATTGCCTTGAAAGCAGCACTGGATTTTATTGATGTGCTGGGCAAACAAAATATTCGCAGCTACGAAAACTCTTTGCTCCAATACGCTTATTCTAAACTTGAACACTTAGAAGGTTTGCGTTTTATCGGTACGGCAAAAGAAAAAGTAAGCATTCAGTCTTTTGTATTCAACGACATCCACCACCAGGATTTGGGGATTATTTTGGATAAAGAAGGTATAGCCATTCGCACGGGACACCATTGTACACAACCTTTAATGGGAAGATTGGCGATCACCGGAACTTCCAGGGCCTCTTTTGCTGTTTACAATACGATCGAGGAAATTGACCGTCTGGAAGCCGGATTGAAAAAAGCCATTAAACTATTCAGATGAACATTTCGATAGACGACATACAAAAAGAGATCATTGAAGATTTTTCCATCTTTGATAACTGGGACGATAAATACGCCTATATCATCGAATGTGGAAAGAAATTAAAACCTTTGGCCCCGGAATATAAAACCGAAACCAATCTGGTAAGAGGCTGCCAATCGCAGGTGTGGTTGCATGCAGAACATAAAGATGGTGTAGTGAATTTCTATGCCGACAGCGACGCGATCATTGTAAAAGGATTGATCAGTTTGCTGGTAAGAGTGTTGTCAGGCCATACAGCAGAACATATTGTCAAAAGTGACTTGTACTTCATCGACAAAATCGGAATGCAAAGTCACCTGTCCATGACTCGTTCCAATGGTTTGGCGAGCATGCTCAAAACAATGAAAGTAAAAGCGCTTCTATTTCTTGAACAAGAAAAAGCGAACTAATTATGACAACAGCAGAACCCATAGCATTAGATGAACTAAAGGAAAAAGCGTTGGAGAAAATCAAACTCGTTTATGATCCGGAAATTCCTGTGAACATCTACGAGTTGGGATTGATCTACGAAGTGAGCGCTTTCCCCGTCAACAACGTATTTGTACAAATGACTTTGACCACACCCAACTGCCCTTCTGCGGCAGCGCTGCCTGCAGAGGTAGAACAACGCATCCGAGAAATCGAAGGCGTAGGTGATGTCACGGTAGAAATAACCTTCGATCCACCTTGGTCGCAAGACATGATGACCGAAGCCGCCCGATTGGAATTGGGCTTTATGTAAAATTAGACATTCACTCAAAACACACAAACTATGTATCCTGAAACACTGGTAGCCCCGATGCGCCAAGACTTAAGCAGTATCGGTTTCCAAGAATTAAAAACTCCTTCCGAGGTAGACACCTTTATGAATGCAAAGGGTACTGCTGTCGTTGTGATCAACTCTGTATGCGGCTGCGCGGCAGGTAGCGCAAGACCGGGAGTAAAGAAAGCATTGGAATTGGCGGGTAAAAAACCACAAAACTTAGGTACTGTTTTCGCCGGTGTAGACAAAGAAGCCACACAACGCGCGAGAGAATACACATTGCCTTATCCTCCTTCTTCTCCAGCCATCGCTATATTCAAAGACGGCGAACTGGTGCATTTTGTAGAGCGTCACCACATTGAAGGCCGCAATGCCGATATGATCGCTCAACATTTGGTGGGTGCATTTGAAGATTTATTTTAGTAGTAGATTTTATCAGGTATTAGAAAGGAGTCTCTCGGGGCTCCTTTTTTAGTTTAACTGAATCCTACTGGATGTTCAAACAAACTTACCAGGAACAAAACTCTATGCAAATTTATAACTAACTGACAAACAAAGCCAACCAAAAATAAAGGGGAGGCATTATTTAAATAATAAAGAGTTTTTTTTGTAATAATCACAGAATTAGCCTGTAGTGTAATCATACAATTCCAATCATTATTCGCTAAAATCAGACTTCTATGATTAAAGTTTACTTTTTTAACCCTATCAAGAAAATTATCTTTCTCATCCTGTTTTTGCTACTTGCCAATCCCCTGTTTGCACAGAAGTGGTTTGACATGATGAACGATGAAAACGTCAATTTTTATGACGTTCAGCGCGAAGCGGAAAGTTATTTTGCCATTCATGGAACCGGCAGAGGAACAGGTTACAAAATCTATAAACGCTGGGAATATGAAAACCAGTTTGAAATAGATCAGTTCGGGAACAGAAAAAAAGCGACTGAAATCGTTGAAGAATTTAACAGATACAAACAAAGCCGTTCGGGAAAACGCGAATCAGCGGTTCAGGCGGGAGATAACTGGGTAGACATGGGCCCCACCTATTGGAGCAGAACATCAGGATGGAATCCAGGTGTAGGACGCATTACTTTTGTAGCTGTAGACCCTAAAAACAATAACATCATTTACATCGCCTCTCCGGGAGGAGGAGCCTGGAAAACTACCAATGGAGGAACCAGTTGGGTGCCACTTATGGATCGTTTGCCTGGAATGGTGATGTTTTCAGTTGGTATAGATCCGGTCAATACCAACAATGTATATTTCGGTTCGGAGCGTCTGGGTATCTACAAGTCCACCAATGGAGGCTCTAGTGTGAGCGCCATAAACAGCGGCTATCCAACCAGTTCTAAAACTAATAAAATCATCGTTAATCCAAGCAATACAAACATCGTACTCGCTGCTTCCAGCGCGGGCATTTACCGTTCTACTAACGCTGGCGGAAGCTGGGTGCAAGTAGCCAGCGGAGGATTCAATGACATCGAGTTTAAGCCAGGTGATCCCAATACGGTCTATGCCTGTGGCAATAAATTTTTCAAGTCTACCAACGGAGGAAGTAATTTTTCACAGATAGACAACGGCATCCCAGGATCAGGAAGATCATTCATCGCGGTTACTCCTGCCAATCCTAATTATGTATACATGTTGCAAGCCAGAGGCAATGAGTTCGGCGCTCTATACCGTTCTACCGATTCCGGTAATTCATTTGTAACGCGCGTAAGTGGCAATGCGGCAGCGGCTACCAATTACTTTGGTTACTCTCCTGCCGGCACAGATACCGGTGGACAAGCATTCCATGACATGGCATTGTGTGTTTCTCCTTCCAATACAGAAGAAGTTCATATTGCCGGTATCATTTGCTGGAAATCAACTAACGGAGGATCATCCTTTGTGTCCACTACGGAATGGTCATACCCGAACAACAGAGGTTACAACCATGCGGATGTGCATGCACTGGAATATGTAGGTTCAACGATCTACTCTGGTTCTGACGGAGGGATTTTCAAAAGTACCGATCAAGCGGAAAACTGGACAGATCTTTCAAGAGGTTTAGGCATCAGACAATTTTACAAAATCGCCTGTGCCGCTACCGATGCCTCCATGGTAGGCGGTGGTTCGCAGGATAACGGACACAGCATCATCCGTAACGGAGCCTGGATCGACTGGTTGGGTGCGGATGGAATGGATGTCATGATTGATCATAAAAATGCCAATATTATTTATGCTTGTACGCAAAACGGTGGATTGAATAAATCCACTAATGGTGGACAATCGCGCACGAATGTGACCAAACCAGCCGGTGATGGCAACTGGGTTACACCTTTAGCTATGGATCCAGTGAACTCCAATACGATTTATATCGGTTTGGCAGAAATCCACCGTTCTACCAACGGCGGGTCAAGCTGGTCACAGATCTCTTCCTTAGGAGGTAGCGGTGGCTTTGACAACATAACGATAGCGCCTTCCAACGGAAACTACATTTATGCTTCTAAAGGAAACACCTTGTATGTTACCAAAAACGGAGGAACTTCCTGGACCAATATTACAGCCGGATTAAGCGGAAGAATTACCGCGATCACCGTGCACAACAGCAGTGCCGACAAAGTAGCGGTTTCTACTTCCAACGGATCTGCAAAAGTATACAAGTCAACCAATGCGGGTACCAATTGGACAAACTTCCAGAAATCATTACCAAACCTAAGTGCCAATACATTGGTCTTTCAAAACGGCAACTCTGAAGGAATGTACGTAGGTATGGATGTAGGTATTTACTATATAGACAATACATTAGCAGAATGGGTGCCTTTCATGACAAACATTCCGAATGTTAAAATATATGAATTGGAAATTCACGCCGCATCTGGTAAAATCAGAGCGGGAACACACGGTAGAGGTTTATGGGAATCTGCTTTGTATACTCCAACTACAACCAATGTTCCACCTGTGGTATCGATTACTTCACCGGCAAACAATGCCACATTTCCAGCATCTGTTAACCTTACCATTAACGCCAGCGCATCCGATCAGAACGGCAGCATCAGCAAAGTAGAATTCTTTAACGGAACAACGCTTTTAGTTTCAGATGCTACAGCTCCTTACAGTTATAGTTTCTCTAACATCGCGTCAGGAACTTATAACATCACCGCAAAAGCTACAGATAATGCAGGTGCTACTACAACTTCCGCTTTAGTAAAAATAGTCATCACAGAGTTGCCTAAAAACCCTGTGCTTGTCTATCAAAACTGCAACAATGATCCGGGGTATATCATCGGTTTGAATGCGGGTACTTATACGACTGCACAATTGAATGCATTGGGTATTGCCGACAATGACATTTCATCGATCAAAGTACAAGCGGGTTATCAGGTGATGGTATATGCAGACAACAACTTCACTGGAACGACTCTCACTTATACCACGGATCAGGGTTGCTTAACGAGCAGTAATTTCAATGATGCGATTTCTTCCATTAAAATTTCACTGATCAATCAGCCGCCTACTGTTGCGTTAACTTCACCTGCTAATAACTCTTCTTACGGCGCTCCGGCCACTATCGCTCTTGCTGCCAATGCAGCGGATACCGGGGGCGGAACAATCACGAAAGTAGAATTCTTTAGCGGAACAACACTCTTAGGATCCGATGCTACTGCCCCTTATACCTACAACTGGCAGAACGTAGCGGCCGGTACCTATACGATCACAGCAAAAGCCACTGATAACGACAACACCGTCACTACTTCAAGCGCGGTAACTGTGACAGTGACTATTCCTCAATCTCCATACAACGGTGTAGTGGCTCAGATACCTGGTGTAATACAAGCTGAGAATTATGACTTAGGAGGACAAGGAGTCGCGTATTATGACAACACTCCAACAAACCTCAGCGGTGCTTACAGAACAGACGCTGTTGACATTGAACCCAACAACCAAGGTGGATTCAATGTAGATTATGTAGCGACGGATGAATGGATGGAATACACCGTGAACGTTACATCTGCCGGGGCTTATAACATTGATGCTTATGTAGCGACGACTTCTGCCGGAAAAAGCTTCCGCATGGAAATGAACGGCAGTGTGCTGGGCAATTTACTTCCGCCGAATACCGGAGGATGGCAGAACTGGCAAAAAGTTTCTTTGTCTAACATTAACCTTACGGCTGGTCAAAAAATATTCAGAATCTATGCGACAAGCACAGATCTTAATATGGATAAATTCGAATTCAGCAAAGTCGTTATTGCCAATCAACCGCCTACCGTAAATCTGACGGCTCCGGTTGCCAATGCTTCTTTCACCGCTCCTGACTCTATTAGCCTTTCTGCGAATGCTGCGGATGCTGATGGAACACTCAGTAAAGTGGAATTCTTCAACGGATCAACTCTTATCGGCTCTGATGCTACTGCTCCTTATAACTTCATTTGGAAAAATATTGCAGTCGGAAACTATACCATCAATGCGAAAGCAACGGATAATGCCGGCGCAACGACAACGTCTGCTGCGGTTACTATTACAGTAAATCCAGTCTCTCCAACAGGACCTGTGATCGTGTACCAAAACTGCAACAACACTCCAGGCTACGCCATTGCGTTGAATGTAGGAACATACACAACGGCTCAACTCATTGCACTTGGCATTGCAGACAATGACATCTCCAGGATCCAGGTGCAATCTGGCTATCAGGTCATCGTGTATGCTGATAACAATTTTGCAGGCACAAGCCAGATCTATACTTCAGAACAAGCTTGTATGACGAGCAGCAATTTCAACGATGTTGTTTCTTCTATAAGAATTGCTCTACTTCAGTCTCCCGTTATTGCCTTAACCTCTCCCGGCAACAATGCTTCTTTCTCTGCCCCGGCTTCGATTAACCTGGCAGCGAATGCATCTGATCCGGATGGCGGCGCTATAACCAAAGTAGAATTCTTCCAGGGTACTTCATTATTGGGTACTGATGTTACTGCCCCTTATACCTATACCTGGACAAATGTAGCGGCAGGACAATATACCTTGACAGCAAAAGCAACGGATAACTCTGGTGCAACAAAAACAACCGCTTCTGTGACAGTAACCGTTACAGCTCCAGTGGGTGATGCCTGCAGTTCTCTTTCTGCTTATGTTGAAAATAATGGTTACGTAGCCGGAAGCAAAGTAAAAAATGCGGGCGGTCAATACGAATGTAAACCTTGGCCAATGAGCGGCTGGTGTAATGGCGCTTCATGGGCTTATGCACCGGGTACAGGAATTTACTGGACAGATGCCTGGACAAGCATTGGTTCATGCAATGCTGCCGCAAAACCTGGCGTAGACAACCATACTGCCTCACAAACACTTACTATGATGCCTAACCCCTTTGCCACTAGTACTACTATTGAAGTATATGTAGCGGAAGCAGGAGAAGTATCGGTGCAAGTATTTGACAAAACAGGGGTATTGGTGCAAAATATCATGCAAGGATATTTACCGGTAGGATCTCATGCCTTTACATTTGATGGCAGCGCTATTCCATCGGGCTTGTATACGATCAAATACAATACGCCAAACGGTGTATCCGTAGGAAAAATAATTAAAGCAGGAGAATAATATCCTGATACATTGTTTCAAAAAAGAGACTGTCTTCATGAGACAGTCTCTTCTTTTTTGACCTTCAGTATCCCTCCTTTTATTTTTTGTCGCTAATCGGACATTTTTTAAAAACTTAATCAAGGATCTTTGCATTAAACTATACGTCTGTATCCTATGAAAAAACTTATTCTGTTGTTCTCCTTGTTAAGTCTGTTCGCTAATGCTCAAATGACAACGAACCAAATGACTTCCCTCCTTTTAAAAACAGGAGACAGTATTCCTGATGTTACCTTACAAACCATGGCAGGCAAACCGTTTGCTCTTAAAACAGACCTAAAAAATCAACCCGCCATTTTTATTTTCTATCGTGCCAATTGGTGTCCGTACTGCAATGAACATTTATCAGACTTACAGGATTATGAGAAGCAATTCATCCAACTCGGTTACAAGATCATTGCCATCAGTACGGAAGCTACTGATCAGTTACCGGTTACCAAATCCAAAACATTTGTAAAATACACGTTACTCAGCGATGAAAAGCGCGAAGCAATCAAAGCCTTTGGAGTAGAAAACGGCCCTATTGCTGTGCCTTCTGTTTTTATCATGGATAAAAATGGGATCATACGTTTTGTACACAGCAACCCCGATTATAAAACAAGATTGAGCGGCGCTGAGGTATTAGAGTATGCCAAGCAAGCGGCGAACTAATAAAAGCTTCTGTTGACGAACAAAAAGCCTTGCCAAAGAGGCAAGGCTTTCTTGTTTAAGCTATTTCTTATCTAATAAATAGTCATTATCTTGTTAGATAAGAATCGCATGAAATACCACCTGACCCTACTTTTTCTTTTCTGTGCCGCGCTGACCTGGTCCGGCATCGCCCCGCACGATTACTTTACCTGGTTTCTGGAAGTTATTCCGGCACTCATTGGTTTGGTAGTATTGATCATCATTTATCCAAGGTATAAATTCACTGATCTTGCTTATACATTGATGCTTCTTCATGCTTCTATACTTATAGTAGGCGGACATTATACCTATGCAGAAGTACCTTGTTTTGACTGGATCAAAGAAGCCTGCAACCAATCGCGGAACAACTACGACAAAGTAGGTCATTTTGCCCAAGGCTTTATTCCCTCTATCATTGCGCGTGAAATTCTCATCAGAGACAACATTGTACATACTAAAGCCTGGTTAAATGTAATCGTAGTGAGTTTGTGCATGGCCATCAGCGCGGCTTATGAATTTCTAGAATGGGCCGTAGCAGAGCTTACCGGAGAATCTGCCGAAGCCTTTCTCGGCACACAAGGTTACGCCTGGGATACCCAATCCGATATGTTATACGCTACCATGGGAGCAATCACAGCGCTTGTTCTTTTAGGCAAATACCATCGTCAAGCCATTGCCAAACTTAACACTGAATAACATGAAACGTTTGCTTGCATTATTTTTTGCACTTATCCCATTATCACTGGTCATAAGCTGTTCGGAACAAAAAGACGCTTCGGCAAGTGCTGAACAAAACGAGATGAACATCATTGCTTATTATTATGGTGATTCCTCTGGATTTAAAAGTTACCCGACAGAGCAACTGACGCACATTATTTACAGTTTCTTGTTTTTACAAGGCAATAAAATGGTCTTCGATAAACCGCAGGATTCGGTTGCGGTAGCAGCCTTAGTGAAACTCAAAGAGAAAAATAAATCATTAAAAATTCTCCTTTCCATAGGCGGCTGGGGCGGCTGCGAAACCTGTTCACAGGTTTTCTCCAAGGAAAAAGGACGTACAGAATTCGTACAATCCGTTAAAGCGCTTTTAGTAAGAACGAAGACCGATGGCATTGACCTGGATTGGGAATACCCCGCTATTGAAGGCTTCCCAGGCCATCGCTTTGTTCCGGAAGACAAACATAATTTTACATTACTGATACAGAACTTAAGAAAAACATTAGGTGATCAATACGAAATCAGTTTTGCCGCAGGCGGTTATACAGAATACCTGGAAAAATCCATCGAATGGAAAGAGGTGATGCCGTTGGTTGATCGCGTCAACCTCATGAGTTATGACCTGACGAATGGATACAGTGTGGTAACGGGACACCATACCCCACTCTATTCTACCCCGCAACAAAAAGAATCTACTGACCATGGAGTTCACTTCCTGGATTCAGTTGGTGTACCGTTAAACAAAATTGTCATCGGCGCCGCCTTCTATGCGCGTATTTTTAATCAGGTAGATTCCCTGAACAACGGATTGAATCGCCCTTGTAAATTCAAGACGGGTGTGGACTTCAAAGACTTTAAAGATAGTTTAAAGGGGTTTGCTTACCACTGGGATTCTATCGCGAGAGCACCCTATGCGTACAACACTGTGAAAAAAGAATTCGCTACTTTTGACAACGAACAATCCATCGCGGCGAAGGTAACTTATATCAAAGAAAAAAAGTTAAACGGCATCATGTTCTGGCAGCTGTCAGGCGATAAAACACAGGCGGGATTGTTGGAGACGATTTATAAAGTGAATAAGCCGTTAACGGTAAATCCGAAAGATCTTAAACAACCTTAGATTATTGCTGTTTCTAATGGTTGTTTAATTCATCTGTCTTGCCCCTAAATCCCCTAAAGGGGACTTTCTGTTATTAATTATTTTCGTGTGATAGAGATTGCGTCCTCTGCGACGCTTATGTAGTGACTAGCCTTTCATCACCACACATAGTTCTTGACGAAATATTTGTTTTTCAAAAGTCCCCTTCAGGGGATTTAGGGGCTAGGCTGTATGAAACATTAGGATATACAAATCAGAGACTAGTGATTCATCCTCTTCACCGGAACATAAACCCTCAATTCAAAAGCAGCGAGTAACTGCTCGTTTTTTGTTGAATAATTTGAATATAGGCAATGACCATTCGGCAAAAAAAATGCAGCGTTCTTCTTTTCTACAGATGCGTTGTTATAAATTATAGTGTATAGCAATAGATCGCCGTTCGTTAATGATAATACCGTTATGTTTTTTACAGGAGTAGTCTGTTTCAACTCTTGAGTTTCTTTTTGTATCTGACGAACGAGTAAAATGGTTTCCCTGATCCTGCTGTATAATGGCGCATCGGCATGAAACAACTCTTGCTCCCCATAAGGATCAAACAAACATTCCCTCACATCATGGTCATGCTCTCCTGCTGTTCGCAAGCCTTGTTCTGTGCCGTAGTACAAACAATTGATGCCATCTTGCAGTCCCATTAAAAACAGACTCCCTAACAGTTGTTCATCGGTTAAGAGATCACTGATTCTTTTCTTTGGTTGCAGCCCTATTTGATCGTGGTTGTCGAGGTAATTGACAGGGAGGAGTTGTGCGTGTGTATGTTCACCGAATACCCCATACATATTTTTCTTGCGAATGCCATGAAGAAAATCGAAGTAAAAAGGAAAGTTGAAAAAGCTGTGCAACTCGGTATACTGACTGATCAACTCGATATTCCCAACCACTTCACCGATGAGAATAAAATGCTCTTTACCTACATGTTTAGCTTCCGCCTTGATGCGGTTGCAGAATGCATTGGCCATAACCGGACGAATATGCTTCAAGGCATCCAAGCGAAAGCCATCTACTCCTGTCTCTTTGATCCAATACGAATAGATTTCCACCATGCATTCCAACACTTGCCAGCCGATCGCATTGTCGTCCCAAACTAAATCCTTTAATTCGAAAATATCACCGTCCCAGGATTCAGGATACTTGTCCCAATGCTTGATCTGCCCCCGCTTGGAATACCAGGCTTCGTTGCGCAAAGCGAAAGGCTGTGGCTTGTCTTCCTGATGCCAATGAGAAAAAGTATAAGACTTGGTTTTACGGTAAGGTGTTCGCTTTTCTTTATAGCTCCAGTTATCACCGGTATGATTCAATACCACGTCCATGATGACACGCATGCCTAAGGCATGTGCTTCATTGACCAGTGCTTTTAAGTCATCCAACGTACCAAAGCGAGCATCTACTTTCAAAAAATCCTGTATGGCATAACCGTGGTAATGCGCGGAATTGTTTTCTAAAAAAGGAGTCAATAAAATACTCGTGCAGCCAAGCCCTTTGATGTAAGGCAATTTCTTGCGAATGCCGTTCAGCGTTCCTCCGCATGTTTTTCTCAGGTCAGCAAAATCACCGAAGCCTACTCTCCCGTCCTGATAGCCATCGGGGCCAGGATCAGGCAACGATCGGTCTTTCCCATCGTGGAAACGATCGATGACCAGGGCATATACCCACTCTCCTTTCCAGGAATTTATCGTAGCGGTTCTGTTCTCTGCGGACATTAAAAAATGCTTTAGACCATAAGTTTCATGTAAATCATATCAATCATTTCTTGAAAGGATGCTTATTAACTCGTCTTGTCCTAACATCATCAGAGATAAAAAAATCCCAACCGGTAATGATTGGGATTTCTAAATTAGAATGCCGGAGTGAAAGAGAAATGTTCCTTAAATTCTTTCAGTTCCTCTGCCAAATCTGAAGCGGGTAATGGAATATAGTTAGAGAGTAAGCTTTCCGCCTTTACTTTTAATTCTCTCAGTTCTAAATGCTGATTGATATAAATAAATTCCATGGTAGGATAAATATCTTTCAAGGCATCACGCAGATCGAGCACTTCCAAATTTTTATCCGAGAGGTTGTACACTCCTGAAGGAACTTCTGTATGGATGAGTTGATTCAATACATGCACTACTTTATTCACATGAATGAATGAACGGTGCTGTTTTCCTGAGCCATGTATAGAAATACGATTGTTCACATGCGCATCAAATACAAAGCGATTCACCACCGCATCAAAACGCATGGCTGGACTATAGCCGTAAACATTTCCGCAACGAATGATTTGAGTATTCAATTTTGGGAACATCCTGCGCACATGTTCTTCTCCTCTCAATTTAGAAACGCTGTAAAACGTTTTAGGATTGGGAACGGTTTCTTCCGACACTTCTTCTTTCGATGAACCATAGACCGATGTACTGCTGAGGTAAATCAAATGCTTTACGGTTTTTGAATCTTCTATGGCATATACCAATTCAGCGCTTCCCCAGTGATTGACCTGCTCATAGAAATGACTATCGGTATTGGAAAATGGAGTAGAAACCCTCGCAGCCAGGTGGTATACCGTATCGATACCTGTCAAGGCTTTGCGCAATTTACGGGTATCCAAAATATCACCGTGTACGAAAGAAACTTTATTTCCTTCGATCTTTTTATCGGCATTCAAAAAGAAATTGTAATTGTCACGTGTAAGGTTATCATAGACTACAATATTCTTAATGGAAGGATTGGACGCGAGCGTTTGCACCAGTTGTGATCCTATGTATCCTGCTCCTCCGGTAACTAATACGTTCATTTATCTTTTACTTATTTTTTTTCTACTAATTCTGTATTCAATCCACACTCTGTTTTATTCAATCCAAACCAACGGCCTTCTCTGGAGTAGGACTCCAAATCAAATTTACGTGTACACGGTTCGCAACCGATACTTAAGTACCCTTTGTCTTCCAGCGGATGCTTGGGTAAATTATGCTCCTTGATGTATTTTGTAATCATGCGATTGTCCCAATCCAACATCGGATGGAAACGGATCGTATTGTGCGGTGCTTTTTCTTCGATACCGAATGCCTTGCGGGTGGCACTTTGATCCGCTCTTACTCCATTGATCCATACATCGTATTCCGCAAGTACAGGTTCCATGGGTAATACTTTATTCAAGTAGCAGCAATAATCCGGATCGGAAGTAAAGAGCAATTTACCTGAAGCATCTTTCTGTGCGCTGCGCGGTGTAGGAGAAGAAACTTCAATGATATTCAAACCGAGCATTTCTGCAATCTGATCTTTGTAGACCAGGGTTTCAGGAAAATGATAACCGGTATTGATGCAAAACACAGGAATGCTTTTATCAATCGTACTGATGATATGCAACAAAGGAATACTGTGCGTCTGAAAAGAAGAAGTCGTAAACAACTTCAGTCCGCGCTCTTTGTATGATTCTATGTACGACTTAATTTCTTGTAGTTCCATACCGCCCTCCCAAATAAAGTTTGTAAAAATACGAATAAACTACTCTGAAAAGGAATTAAACACTGAAAAAGTTCTTTTTTGTAGATATTTATTTTAACATTAGAACGTAGAGCGATTGACTTATTTTCCCACCACGCGCATTTACATCTCTTATATTTTTCCGCTAGGAACATTCACCAAATAAAAGAGGATAAATGAATCTGTAGGCATTCCTTTCCTACTGTCTTTGTATAGGGATCGTTTATTAAAGTTCAATATAAAAAATACAAACTTATCAGAGGTTGTAGGGTATAAATAGATAAAATAAAGTATGGCTATCATTAAGAAGATTATCAAAAAGCATAGTAAGAGTTGGGCGTTACCGCCAATCAAAATCTGAGGTTTAAAATGACTTTAGTACTGGCGGTCGGGCTCTCGCTCCAAGTCCGTCAGCCGCACAAGGCTCGCGCGCTTCGGGCTTTCCTCTCGATCCCTAACGCAACAGATGAATCCACCAAGCCGCGTTAGGGATTGAGCCTTTGTCTGATCCCGCCAAGGCGGGAGAGTGGCGAAAGCCCGGCCCGTAGGGAAACGCCCTAATTGACCTTTCACCCTTAACACTTCATCTGAATATCGAATCATTAAACATTTAAATCATTCATTAAAACTTCATCCGAACTATTCCACCTCATTCTTGTTATACCTATCACCATGAAAACAGCCGTATACCGCAAAGAACATTTTAATGCCGCCCACCGGTTATACAATCCCAATTGGACCTTTGATGAAAACGAGGCTTATTTCGGCAAATGCAACAACCCCAATTTTCATGGTCACAATTACGAATTGACCGTTAAAGTCATCGGAGAAACAGATCCGGAGACCGGTTATGTCGTAGATATGAAATGGTTGAGTAAACTAATAAAAGAAAAAGTATTGGTTAAATTCGACCATAAAAACTTAAATTTGGATACCCAAGAGTTTGCCTCGCTAAACCCTACGGCAGAAAATATTGCACGCGTCATTTGGGAATTGCTCCGGTCAGAGATTGATGCCAAATACGATTTGAAAGTATTGTTATACGAAACAGAAAGAAACTATGTTGAATATCCGTGTGAATAGAGACAATGAAGAGAGTGAAGGTGAGGATCACGCATACCATGGTTCGATAGAAACGCCTTTACGTGCCGATGCTTTTGATCTATCTGATATAGAGAAAATACAACTGATCAAAAAACATTTCGCTGAGATCATGCACATCATGGGCATGGACATGACAGACGATAGTTTGAAGAATACTCCAGAGCGTGTCGCAAAAATGTTCATCAAGGAAATTTTCAGTGGATTGAATCCTGAAAACAAGCCCAAAATGAGCCAGTTTGATAATAAATACCAGTACAATCAAATGCTGGTAGAAAAGGACATTGCGCTTTATTCCTATTGCGAGCATCATTTTGTTCCTATCATTGGAAAGGTGCATGTGGCCTATATTTCTAATGGAACCGTGGTTGGGTTATCCAAAATCAACCGTTTAGTACAATATTTTGGACGAAGACCACAAGTACAAGAACGTTTGACCATACAAATCGCTCAGGCGCTCAGTGAGGCCCTTCATACACCCCATGTAGCAGTAGTCATAGAGGCTGACCACCTGTGTGTTGCGTCTCGTGGAGTACGCGATACGAGCAGTAAAACCATCACCGTCCAGTATTTGGGGAAATTCAAAGAAGAGGCTGCAAAAAGTGAGTTTTTAGAGCTTATACGCGGTTAGTCATATTTTTATTTGAATTTTAAATTCAAAGTATTGTATTTTAATTGCACATTTTGTAACATTGTTACATAGTTATTTTTCCTGCAATTATTAGTTTTAAAACGAGTGCAATATGAGACTAGAAGATGAAATCGCCCAAAAAGATTTTTCGTCTATTAAGACGAAAACGATCGTTAATCTGATTTATACCAACAACTGGCTAGAATCCAATCAAAGAGATTTTTTCAAGCCATTTGGTATTACTTCGCAACAATTCAATATTCTTAGGATATTGAGAGAACTCGATCCTAAAGCTGCTACAATCGGCTTATTGAAAGAGAGAATGTTGGACAAGATGTGTGATGTTTCCAGAATGGTGGAAAGACTCCGTCTTAAAAAACTGATCAACAGACAATTGAATGTCGAAGACCGTAGAGCAGTAGACATCGTCATCAGCGATAAGGGCCTGGCATTACTTCAAGAAATTGACCAATACCTTCCTAACTTCGAACAAGTAGCGACTCCGCTAAGCGTACAAGAACTAGAAGAATTAAATATGTTGCTTGACAAAATCAGAGGCTAATCACTGTACTCTTTTGCATTTATTTTATTCGTAGGTAGTCTTTCCTGATTAATTTATCTTATTTAGCCTTTATTTTTAAAAAATAAAGGCTAAATTTTTGACGTTAAGGGTTACTTATAAACCAGACGCTGTATAAACATCATGAATGACCAGGAGATCATAGAGCAGATTAAAAAGGGAGACGAATCCGCTATTGATTTTTTGTACAAAAAGAACTATCGTATGATGGTGAAGCTGATTCTTAAGAACAGCGGTACAGAAGACGAGGCGAAAGACATTTACCAGGACGCATTGGTTGTCCTTTGGCAAAAAGCGAGGAACCCAGAGTTTGTTTTATCCTCTAAAATCAGCACTTACCTTTACAGTGTATGCTTGAATCTTTGGAGGAAAGAACTTGAAAGAAAAGGGCGCCATACCAGTAGTGAAGGCATGGATTATGGAGAAAACATGCCTTATGACGAGAAAGAAAGAATTCATATCGTCCAAAAATGCATTAACGAGTTAGGCGACGCCTGCAAGCAAATTTTAATCTATTACTACTACGACAAGCTGTCAATGGCGGAAATAGCAGAGAAAATGGGTTTTGCGAACGCAGATACGGCCAAGACGAAGAAGTACAAATGCAAGCAGGAATTAGATAAAAAAATTAAGACACAATACACGCCAAGTGATTTTCTTGATTAGTTAATTGGAATTTATGGAATTACAAGAAAAAATTGACCAGTACCTTTTAGATCAGCTTAGTCCTGCAGACAAGACTAAGTTTGAGCAATTGATCGCAGGAGACAGCCACCTTAAAAGTGAAGTAGCCTTGCAACAATCTGTTGTTACCGCTTTGGGCAATACAAGATCGATGCAATTGAAGGCTCGCATGCAAAAAATTCCGGTTTCGATGGCCAGCACAGGAAATGCGCTTCGCCTAAAGTGGATCGGAATTGCAACAACTGGTGCTGTAGCAGCAGGCTTAATCATTTTCTTCTTAACAGGCACCGGTCAAGAAAAAAACACTGAATCTGCTGAATCATCGTCGATACAGCAAACTACCTCTACGGAGATTTCTCCTGCTGTAGTGCCCACTATAGAGTCTACTACTCCATCTGCTGAAAGCCAAACAGAGAAAGCAGAACAAGCGGTTGTCGTTAAAAAACAGAAAAATACAGGTACTGTTGCTCCCTCTAACGAGATCAAAGCATTTGATAACAGCGCCAATTTTGATGATATAGAAAATGGCAATGTCACTACCCCTAATGCCGAAAACAGCAGTGCGCCTGCTAATACCCTGTATACTGAAACAAACAATAAACTATCAAACCTTTCAGTAACGGTAGACAACAGCAACAGTAAAGATAAGAGCTACCAATTCACGGGTTCTAAACTGACACTGTTCGGTGATTTCAACAACAAGCCTTATGAATTGCTGGAGTTGAACAATAAAGGACAGAAAAACTTATTCCTGAGCTACAATAATGAATACTACGAATTGGTTTGGGGACAAATGAAGAAAACTCCTTTGAAAAAAGTATCTCACAAAGAGACCTTGGAGAAGCTGAAAGTGATCAATCCTTAAAACAACGCTCTGCATAAATCTTTAGATAATGGCCAAATTTATTCTTAAATTTGGCCATTATTGTTTATGGGAGACGTTACAAAACACATACGCCGAAAGAAAATACTGGGCAACTTTCCTTTTGTCATTGTATTCACAAGCATGACCCTGGCACTTTTTGTTTTAGGGGTATTCACGTTCATTCTGGTTCATGCCGGACAGCTTTCTCAATTTCTTGAGGAAAGCATCGAAGTGCACGTCATTTTGAATAAGGAAATTTCAGAAAGCCAGAGAGCCTATATTGAGACCCAATTGAACGCTCAGCCTTTCGTTCTCAGAAAAGATCAAAATGTCATGATCAAATACGTGAGTGAGAACGATGCGAAAAAAGATTTCATCAAAAGTTATGGCGAAGATTTTATGACCGTACTGGATGAGAATCCTTTGCATTCCTCTTTCATTCTAAAATTAAAACCGGAATACCTTCATAAAAAATCACTCGCGGACATCGCCTTGAAAATCTCTAAATGGGACCAGGTAAAAGAAGTGTATTACCTGGAGGACCTTGCCGATCAGATTACCAAAAACATTCGCCTGCTCACCATCATCTTTGTATCCTTCAGTATTGTGCTGTTGATCATCACCATTTTATTGATCAATAACACAATCAAACTAGCCCTCTACTCGCAACGCTTCCTGATCCGCAGCATGCAATTGGTGGGAGCGACACAGTTCTTTATACAAAAACCATTTCTAGCGCGTGCCTTTTCACAAGGCCTCATCAGCGGAGCTACCGCTTCTTTGCTATTGGCCGGCGTTTATTATTACATCCTAGGCATGTTCCCGGATTTTCAGGCGCTCAATACGCCTTACTTACCGCATGTGATCGGCACATTGATTTTGTTTGGCGGTCTGTTGGGCTTGTTCAGTTCCCTGATCGTAATCAATAAATACCTTAAAATGTCGTTAGACGAATTGTATTAAACTTTAAACTTAATTTTTATACCATGAGCAATCAACCGCTAGTTTTCGGAAAAAGAAATTACCAAATCCTCGTTGCTTCTTTAGTACTTATTTCCTTGGGCTTTGTTTTAATGAGCCTGGAAAAAGGTCAATATGGAATTGGCACATTAGGATTGACCGTAGGACCGATGGTGGTATTGGCCGGATTCGGTTTGGCTTTTTGGTCTATATTATACAAAGATAAGACGAAGAAATAATGACCATTACACAAGCATTGATTCTGGCTGTAGTTGAAGGGTTGACAGAATTTTTACCGGTATCTTCTACCGGACACATGATCATCGTTTCCTCTTTGATGGGCATTAGTTCGGATGAATTTACCAAGATCTTTACGGTAAACATTCAGTTTGGAACCATCCTGTCTGTGGTTGTTTTGTATTATAAGCGATTCTTCAAATCCATACAGTTCTATTTCCTCTTACTCGCCGCATTTATACCTGCAGCTATACTTGGTTTTTTATTCGGCGACTATATCGATACTTTATTAGAACGAGTAGATGTTGTTGCTTACATGCTCATCTTAGGCGGTGTGTTTTTTCTTTTTCTGGATAAGGTATTCCCTACTAAAGAAAATACAACAACAGAAACAGACCAGATTTCGTCTCTCTCCTATCTCAAATCATTTGCCATTGGCTGCTTCCAATGCCTGGCGCTTGTGCCGGGTGTGTCAAGAGCTGCCGCTACCATTGTAGGAGGCTTATCACAAGGATTGACAAGAAAAAACGCAGCCGAATTTTCCTTCTTCCTCGCTGTACCCACTATGTTTGCCGCGTCCGCTTACAAATTATTAAAAGACCATGCCTTCATCAATCAGGATAACATAAGTCTTTTATTGATTGGAAACGTTGTGGGCTTTATCGTAGCGCTCATCGCTATCAAAGGCTTTATTTCTTTTGTGAGCAAACGAGGCTTCGCGGTATTCGGCTATTACAGAATCGTATTGGGCCTGCTTGTATTGACCTTGTATTACTTAGGTGTTAACCTACAGGTAAACTAAACATGGAACTGCCGGAAGACCAAGGTCAAATTTTACTCATCGATAAGCCATTAACCTGGACTTCCTTCGATGTAGTACGAAAGATCCGCAACCTTACCCGCATCAAGAAAACAGGCCATGCCGGCACGCTGGATCCCTTGGCAACAGGGCTGCTTATCGTTTGCCAGGGAAAAGCGACCAAGAAGATTGAAGGCATTCAAAATGCCGAAAAAGAATATACCGGCACCATTCATCTGGGTGCTACTACGGCTTCCTATGATTTGGAATCTGAACCTACTCCTCAACTAGACATCTCTCACCTGACTCCTGAATTCATTTTACAACAAGCTTCCTCTTTTGTAGGATTCATTGATCAGGTCCCTCCTATTTTCTCTGCCATCAAAGTAGATGGAAAGCGATCTTACGACCTGGCTCGTAAAGGACTTGAACCGGAATTAAAAAGCAGACGAATTGAAATCAAAGCATTTGACATTACAGACATCCGCCTGCCTGAAATCACCTTTCGCGTGGCTTGTTCTAAAGGAACCTATATACGCAGTCTGGCGCATGACCTGGGACAAAAATTAGGCACCGGCGCTTATTTAAAATCGCTGCGCAGAACAAAAATCGGAGATTATTCTGTCGACGACGCGCTCACACCGGATGCATTTAAAGACACGCTCACTCAACCTTTGTAATTTGAAAGTACTCTATAACCTCGATGATTTCCCTGTTGACACGCACGCCGTAGTGTCTATAGGAACATTTGATGGTGTACACAAAGGACATCAATTGATCCTTCAGGAATTAAAAAAGCAAACGGATGCACAGCATGCTTCTGTTGTGTTTACCTTTTGGCCGCATCCTAAAAAAGTATTATCCAACGGATCCTCACCAAAGCTGCTTTCTACACTGGAAGAGCGCTTGTCTTTGATAGAAAAGGCAGGCATCGATTATACGGTGGTTGTTCCCTTCAACAAAGAACTTTCAGCCTTGAGTGCGAGATCTTTTGTGGAAGAAATTTTGGTCAACAAATTACACTTGCATAAAATCATCATTGGTTATGACCATCGCTTTGGCAATGACAGAACAGGGGATTTGTCTTTTTTAAAAAGTGTGGCTGACGAATTTAATTTTGAAGTGCAGGAAATACCGGCGCAGTACATAGAACAAACAGCCGTTAGCTCTACCAAAATCAGAACGGCACTCGCTCAACACCAATGCAGCGAAGCCACAAAACACCTGGGGTATTATTACAGCATAGCAGGAGAAGTAGTCCGAGGGAAGCAATTGGGCAGAACACTGGGATACCCTACCGCCAATCTAAAAGTAAAAGATGCAGACAAACTCATTCCGAGCGATGGCATCTATGCCGTATGGGCGGAAGGAAGTTTTGGAGTAAGACCCGGTATGATGAGCATCGGCAATAATCCTACTATTGAAGGGGCTTCGCACAGTATAGAAGTGCACATCTTCAATTTGGACTCAGATTTGTACACCCAAGAAGTAAGAGTATACTTTGTTGAATACATGAGAGCTGAACTTAAATTTTCAGGTCTCGAAGCACTGATCGATCAGTTAAAAAAAGATGAAGTAGCCTCTAAACGTATTCTTGCTAACCATCCACAACCATGATCAACAAAACAGTACAACATGTAGACGAAGCCATTCGCGACATCCATGATGGAGCGACGATTATGTTTGGAGGCTTCGGATTATGCGGGATACCCGAGAACTGTATCGCTGCATTACAGAAAAGAGGAACAAAAAACCTCACTTGCATTTCCAACAACGCCGGTGTAGATGGATTCGGATTAGGCTTACTATTAGCCACCCGACAAATAAAAAAAATGATTTCTTCCTACGTTGGAGAAAATCACGAATTTGAAAAACAACTCTTATCCGGAGAACTGGATGTGGAACTTATTCCGCAAGGTACACTGGCCGAGCGTATCAGGGCGGGAGGAGCAGGTATACCGGCATTTTACACCCCTGCAGGTTATGGTACCGAAGTTGCCCATGGAAAAGAAGTGAGAGAATTCGATGGTAAACCACATTTACTCGAGCATTGGCTGCGTGCTGATTTTTCTATCGTAAAAGCATGGAAAGGAGATACGGCAGGAAACCTGATCTTCAAAGGAACGGCACGAAACTTTAATCCTATGATGGCCACGGCAGGAACAATTACCATTGCAGAAGTAGAAGAACTGGTGCATGCAGGTGAATTAGATCCGAATGAAATTCATACACCCGGTATATTCGTTGCGCGAATATTTAAAGGAGAAAAGTATGAAAAAAGAATTGAGAACCTAACCACTTCATAACATGGCACTCGATAAATACGGCATCGCCAAACGCATCGCGCAGGAAGTAAAGGATGGCTACTATGTGAATTTAGGTATTGGCATCCCAACGTTGGTAGCAAACTATATTCCTTCCGATATTCAAGTCATGTTGCAATCGGAAAATGGTTTATTGGGCATGGGTGCATTTCCCAGCAAAGACAATATAGATCCTGACTTGATCAATGCGGGTAAACAAACCGTCACTGCCATTAACGGAGCTGCCTTGTTTAATTCGGCAGAAAGTTTCGCCATGATCAGAAGCGGCAAAATTGACTTAACCATTTTAGGAGCCATGGAAGTGTCCGAACAAGGAGACATTGCCAACTGGAAAATTCCGGGCAAAATGGTGAAAGGTATGGGAGGTGCTATGGATCTTGTCGCTTCAGCGCGCAACATCATTGTTGCCATGCAGCATACCAGCAAAGATGGCCAGTCGAAGCTCTTGAAGACTTGCAGCCTTCCTCTTACCGGCTTGAATTGTGTAAAAAAAGTATTTTCCGATTTAGGCGTATTTGATATCTTGCCGGGAGGTGGATTC
>JAQZBV010000195.1 GCA_029237685.1 Cytophagaceae bacterium
GTTCCCTATGCGGACAAAGGCAATATCATTTGGGCGATCTTATATTTCGAACAAATGTATAAGAACTTAAATCCCCCACATTAACAGCGAGGAGCAAGGAGGGACGAAGAACATAATGGATAAAAAAATAAAGGGAGCGTTAAATATTTAATTAACGCTCCCTTTATTTTTTTACATCTTCACTCGTCCCTCCTTGCTCCTCGCTGTTATGGTCTTACCCTTACAATCATATTCTTCCTCAACAGGTATCCATCCAGGTGATTCCAGCTTCTTAGCGTTTCTAATGATACTTTAAATTTCATAGCGAGTTTTTCCAACGTATCCCCTTCCTGAACAAAATACTCGTTGGCTTCTAAAGGTCTGCCTTGTGTTTTCACTTTTATGTACTGGCCTACAAAAATGGTATCGTTCTTCAGGTTATTGATGCTGAAAATATCTTCCACTTTCATGCCATACAATTTAGCGATCGTGTACAAGGTGTTTTTAGGTTGAGTGATATAATAGTCTTCTCCCTCTTTCAAAGTAATCCGTGCAGCCTGCTTGTGTACGATAGCATCCTTACGCACCTCGTTTCTTTTCTGAATGGAATCGTTTTCCTGTTTGATTTGCTGATTGGCACTGGCAAGAGACGCATTTAACCCTTGCTCTTTCTTTACCTTTTCCTGGTAATACTTTTTACCTTTCTTTTCCTGTTTGAAAGATTGCTCCATTGTAGCTTGAGCGATGATGTCATCGTCACCTATATGCCTTCTTACCCTTAAAGGAGTATATGGAATGAGTTGATCGGCATCCAAATCATTCAGCTCTTTCAATTCAGCTACAGACATTTCATAGCGCTTCGCGATGTCGTAGATGTTCTCTTTAGGCTCTATGACATAGGTCATGGTTTTCGCTTGATATCCCGGCCCTCCTAACACATAAAACTCTACACGTCTATTGAGTAATCTGCCGATTTGATTCAGGTTAGGAGCTAAAGGATGTCCTTTACCTAAAGAGTTCACGACCATGTCAGACTGCTTCAACCCTGCACCCACTAAGTATTGTCTTGCGGCCTCACCGCGCTGCTCAGATAATTTCTTATTGTAATCTACGGTACCGATGCTATCTGTATTGGCATTCATTTCTATTTGAACTTCCGGATACTTTTTAGAGTAAGCCACCAATTCATTCAGTACTTTCTTCGCTTCAGGTCTTAGTTCGTCTTTGTTAAAATCAAAATAGACATTTTCAAACAAGCGTCTTGATGCTACCTTATCCGATCCATTGACCTGAATATCTCCGATCATGTATTGAATACGTTGAGTAAGTTTAGCATCCTTTTCTATCAACACTACTTTATACGTCTTACCTGCAGGAAGATTGTCAAACTTAAACTTACCTTCGTTGTCTGTGGTAGTCGTTTTAAGCTGCACACTGTTTTCATCCGTTAATGCTACGTTCAAATCGGCAACCGGTGTTTGTGTTTTTTCATCGATTATTTCTCCTACCACAGAAATACTTTTCACATCTTCTATGATGGAATCCTTCTCAATGAGAGCCAATAAGGTTTCTTTACTCTTAATGGTAAAAGTATAAATATCATCGTTGCCTTTACCACCTTGTCGGTTAGAGGCAACATATCCTCTTTTCTCACCCAATACAAAGTAAAAGTCATCCCTGTGAGAATTGAACGGCATCCCTACATTCTTTGTCTCTTTGTATTCAGTTGCTTCACTAGACATGTAAATATCCAATCCACCGATCCCTTCGCGTCCGTTAGAAGAAAAGAATAGCAATTTTTCCGCTGCAAAATAACGAGGTGACATGTCGATGAAAATTGAATTCACACCTTCACCCATGTTGTTGGCTTCCCTCCATTGATCATCACCATTACAGGTACTGAACCAGATGTCGTGCATACCTAATCCACCTGGTCTTTTCGATACGAAAAATAAAATTTTCCCATCAGGAGAAACAGAAGGCTGAGAGTTCCACTGCCCCTTCATGTTCACATTGTCATTTAAACGTACAGCCGGTCCCCATATACCTTCTCCAGACTTTTTACTGACATAAATCACACAGTTGAATTCCTCGTAAGAGCCCACTTTGATTTTCTCATCGCAGCGGGTAAAATAAAATTTCTTATTGTCACCCGTAAAAGAACCTGCACTTTCATTGAATGTTGTATTATTAATATCAAACTTCTCAACATCTTCTTTCGCGGCCCAGCCGCCTGCACTCTCTTCAAAACTGAACATGTCACTGGTATAACCACCCAACATATTATTCTCATTATGGCCTTTAGATTCCTTCCGTGCAGAAGTGATGATGATGGTAGAATCATTATTTCCGATCACAGGTGAATACTCGGAAAATTCTGTATTGATGGGTTCTGGCAGAACGGTAAAATTGTAATCACGCTTGGGCTTTTTCATCTCAGCCAACGCAAACTCACATCCTTTGATTCCTTGCCTGGCTCTTTCCTTGTACTCTTCCGCTTCGAGTGTCGTTAAGTTATATTCACTTACAAAAGTTTCAAACGTCTTTTTAGCGGGTTCATAACTACCATTATCCAGTTGCATAAATCCATACCAGAAACGAGAAAGAGGGAAAAGATCTAAGGCCTTATCTATGGTTTTTTTATAGTATTTTTCAGCATTGATATAGTCAAAATATTCTCTGCTGGCTTCTGCAAACTTATAGACAGCATAGTAATTATCCGGATCCTTTTCGATCGTTTTTTTATACTCTTCTGCCGCTGCAAAAAATTCGTAGTTGTCGTAAAACTGATCTCCTCTGATTACATTGATCTCTTTTTTAA
>JAQZBV010000013.1 GCA_029237685.1 Cytophagaceae bacterium
AATAAAGAAAAACTAAAATCAGCGTTGAAGAATATTCCAAAGAACAGTGATGTGGTATTGTATTGTGGATGCTGCAAATTGGAAGATTGCTGGAACATCCATGAAGCGGACAAAATATTATCAGGACTTGGTTATACACAGTACAAAATATTAAACCTGCCCACTGATTTCAGTAAAGACTGGGTAGACAAACAATATCCGCTTCAATAATTTTATTTTTTATTCACCAACTAAACCAAGCAAACACTATGAAAATTTTAAAAATCATCGGACTAGTCGTTGTCGGTATCATCGCTTTGGTATTGATCACTGCTCTATTTGCTAACAAAGAATACGCTGTGAAACGTGAAGTGACGATTGCTAAACCTAAGCAAGAGGTTTTTGATTACATTAAATACCTGAAAAACCAGGACAACTTCAGCGTATGGAACCAAAAAGATCCTGCCATGAAAAAAGACTTCAAGGGTGTAGATGGTACGGTTGGTGCCACAGCATCATGGGATAGTGAAAGCGGAGAAGTAGGTAAAGGAGAACAAACGATTACAGCCATTAAGAATGGCGAGCAGATTGATTTCGATCTTCATTTCATAAAACCTTTTGAAGCGCACGATCACGCGTACTTTACGACAACCGCTTTGGATAGCACGCAGACAAAAGTAGTATGGGGATTTGACGGTAAAATGGATTATCCGATGAATATTACGTTGCTATTATGTGACATGGATGCCATGTTAGGAAAAGACCTGCAAAAAGGATTGGATGATTTGAAAGTTATACTGGAAAAAAAATAATGAGAACTGAAAACTGAAAATTGAAAACTGAGAACAGTATGATCTATCCGTTCTCCGCTTTCAGTTCTCAGTTTTCTCTACTAATGAATATCCTTATTCATTTCTTCCTTCGAGATTTTTATCAATACGATTCGGGGAAATCTTCCGGCTACATAGGTAGTGCCTACCACCGCTAATCCGCCATCGGAGGTTTGAATAAAATTGCCGACTTCATAAGGATTAGAATAACCAAAATGTTTTGAGCCTCTGAAGTTGCCTGATGCAGGATCATAAAAGTAAATGGCGATCTGTGCATTTTTGGTATCGCTGTTGTAGGCCAGTACCGGTGATCCTTGTCCGGTGATGCGTTTTAAAAATACCTGTGCATCAGGTTTTAGTTCCAGTATCGTTTTTCCTAACAGGTCGCTGTTGCTGGCAATACTTCCTGACGCTGTATTGATCGTGACGCGAGGAGAAAAAGTATTCGTTCCGTAAGCATATTTGGAAGTGGAAAAGGTATTCGTGCCTAGGTTCACCATGGAACTGATGCATTTTTCGTCTTTGTAACCTTGTAGCACACTAGGTGTTGAGGTATTGAAACTGAAGAAAACAGTCGACAAGGTATAATTATAAAATCCGTTAAAGTAATACGTACTGCCTCCTGCAGAACCCGTCAGGAAAGGAAGCTTTTTGCCATTCCCTGTGAGATGATCAATAATGGGTTCTTCTACATCAAAATCTCCGAAACCGATGTTGAATTCTCTTTGTGCCGTTACCACTCCAGCGACTGAAATTCTGCTGACAGCTGTTTTCAACTCGTCACGGTTGTAATGTTGTAGAATAAATTGTCCCGTGCCTTCATCCAGCGAAGCGTACAATGGATATATAACCCCTGCAATGGTACTGATTTCCGTGGCTGTGCCGTCTTCACTTGCACTCATGAGTTTGGTTTCCAGGGAAAGTCTGTCCATCGCAAAGAAGTAAAAAGCATTTCCTACTTTCATCAGGTTATAGATCGGATTGACAATGTCGGTAGAGACTTCTTCTCCCGAAACAAATTTGCCGGTGTTGTCTGCTTTCATTAAATAAATACCATAGAATGACGATTCCGTTATTCTGCGTTTGGCGAGCACCAGATAACCTCCGTCAGCCGTTTGCTGTACGTCAATAGGGATAAAGGATTTAGAGAAATCATTGTTCTCGTAAATGGTCAGAAAGTTTGCTTTAGGATCGGTATTTTTATTGTTCTCCTTGATTTCTTTACAACCGGTCAATAGTCCTAACAGTACGGCAACAAACAGTACAATGCGAGAATAGGAAACGCTATATGAGGCAACTGAAATCATTATTCTGTTTTGTAGTTTTCTTTTAAAATGATAAAACGCAAAGGCATGAGAATAGAAAAGGATACACTGATGTTTCTAAGTTTAATGTTATCCGGAATGTCTCCTGATCCCGTCAGGCGATCGTTGTCGTAGCGATTGGCGGTGTTGGTGATGTTATTGGTGTTGTGTGTATAGTTGAGCTCCAGGGCCAGCCGCGCATTGCCCAAAGGATAACTGACACCGGCACCGGCTGTCCATCCTAAATTGGTACGAAGGTATAAGTCCTTTGCTCCGACAGAAATTTTCTCCGCTTCATAAGAACTTCCTCCGCCGCTGGCACCGTCTGTTACGTTCAGCGTGGTTTCTTTAAAGGCGTTATTCAATCTGCTGTAATAAACCCCTAATTGAATAAAAGGAACAAGTTTAGTATGCCGCAAGGGTTCATATTTCAAAAGCAGCGGAAACTCCAGGTAATCCAGTTTGTTGACGGCATTGTACTCCTGCTGCAGGTAATCACCGGGATTCAATGGGTCATTCCAGTTGTACGTATTGCTGTATTGATAGGTCATGCGACGAATGCCGGGCTGAAAACTCAGGGCGAAATTTTTGTAGTGAAAGTTGATCACCAAGGCAAATTGAGCCGCCATGTTGGAGTAATTTTTATACTGCTTGTCAAACCCGTTTCCCGAAGGATCATTCATGGAGGAGAAAGCAGAATAGCGATCTATGGGTTTGGCTTTGGTATAATTGATACCGCCTTTGAATCCCACCCAAAATTGTTTGTTCAAAAAATCTTTCTGAGACACTCTGCTGTCACGTGCTCCCGAACGTCTGTTTTGAGCAAACGAGACGCGGGTGACCAGCAATAGTAAAAGAAAAGAATATAAGAGTAAACGATTCATCCTATCTCACAGTTCTAGCGAACAATCATTAATTTATTGGAATCACTCATCAAGGTGGTTTTGATGTGGTAAATATACGTGCCTGGCAACAGATCACGAAGGTCTACTGAAATTTTATGTTCACCCATCGGCATCACTTTATTGAGAATCATTTTGACTTCTTTGCCATTCAAATCTGTAATCTTCAATTGCACATCGGTTTGTGCGTTGATGTAAAAGGAAATGGTGGTGGAATGTGAAGCCGGATTGGGGTAACAATTATTTAATTTAAAACGGTCTTTGACGAATTGAGAGATAGACACCACATTGTTATTGATCAACGGAAGTATGGTCCCTTTGCCGGCGTAGTCACCTTGTAGCGTGCCGTTAATGCCGTCTACCACAGCTGGATCTACACACATCCATTCTTTCATCACGGTAGAGTATACCTGCCTGTAATCGTATTGCATCGCTACGTTGTCGTCGTTCAGGTCAGGATTGACACCATTGACGCCTGGTTGTACATGTTTGCCAAATAATAACAAGGGAGCGCCGGTACCATGATCTGTACCATAACTACCGTTGGAGTGTACTCTTCTACCAAATTCCGAAGTAGTGATGGTCAGTACGCGATCGTCAATGCTTCTGGCTTTTAAATCGTCCTGAAAAGATTTCATCGCGGAAGAGATGTGGTACAGCAAAGCCGCATGAGAACCCATGGAGGCATCAAAATTTTCTACTTGTTGCGCGTGGGTATCAAAACCTCCAAGACGTATCATGTATACTTTTGTCTTGCTCCCTCCGTGGATGAGGTTGGCAATGATTTGCAGTTGTCCGGACAACGTATTGTTTCGGAAACGCTCCGGTGCATTGTAAGGATACGTATTCGGATAGGCTACGTTAGGATCCATGGCTTTGCCTGCATTGTATACTTGCAGCAAACGATCGTCGTATTCGTCTGTTTTTTGTTCCAGGTTCAGGATCCAGTTCAATTCTTTTCCATAAGGTGAATTAGCGATACCCGCCGGCGGAATCCCTCTTGGATCTAGCCCATCAACATCTTCAAAGCCCGGCAGCGTATCGACCAGGTCGAAGAATTGTTGAGGATCGATAATGGAGATAGAAGTAGGTATATTTTCTCCCTGATGAAAAATCAGGGAAACTTCATTTCCGAATTCCAATGCCAATGGATCTTGCATATCCGCATTTGGAAAATCTTCCGGATAAACTTTTGGCGCTACATCTTGTTGCAGGTAGCGGCCTATCCAACCGGAGTTGAGGTAATCATTCGCTCCTCCGCCCATGAATAAAATATCGCGGCCGCGGAAGTGAGACTGGTTGTGGTTTTCATAAGATACACCTTGCACCATCGCCACTTTCCCCTCGTCATAGAGTTGTTTTACACCGACCATGTCGGGATGCAGACCCACTTGTTTTTCATTGGCCAGCGTGCCATCCAGCGTGATGAATTTTCTATTGCCGGTATCTGAAATGGCTATGTTTGGTCTGCGGTTTTGGTACAGGTCATAATCAAACGTAGGAATCAACATGTTCAGTCCATCGTTTCCTCCATGCAATTGCAAAATGATCAACACCCGATCATTCGGGCAGTTGGCGGCCATTTCCAGGAGTGCTTTTTCTCCGGCCAGTAATTTAAAAGGAACACTGTTGAGTACAAATTGAGACGCTCCCAAGATGGACATGTTTTTTATAAAATCTCTCCTTTTCATAAAGTCTACATCTTAGGTTAAAACAATTGGTACTCGGGTGATTGCAACATCGTATTGATTTTATCCTGCAACATGCCGCGCGCATCTTCTTTACTGGCCGCTATGGTGTCACGGTTTGTCCAGCTAAACTGCCAGAAGGCTGGTTGAGCCTGGTTAAGGACTTCTCCGAGTTTCATAAACTGCAACGTAAACCAGTCCAATCGGGCAGTGGTGATTTCTGTTGTTTCTGTAGACAATGGAAATAAGTAAGAAGCGACGTCTCTTACTAAAGCATCGGGATCCAAGGCATTGCCTGCAAATCGGTCACTGTAATAATCCAACAAGTCAAGTGTCACAGCCTCGTCATTCATGTTCTCGGTAGTCATGGTATCGAGAATGAATTTATAGCGTTGCGTCAATGCATTGGTATTGATCCAGTGCCTGTTGAAAAGCGGATACTGATGGTAGGCTTCATAACCCGCTACATCGTAAGGGTTGACAAACTTCATTCCCTGATCCGCCATGGATCGGACAAGACTTTCGGCTTTGTCATAAAAGGATTGAGTGTTGCTGATGAAATCAGGCATCTCGTATTCAAAGAAATTCAATGTGCCGCATACCAGGTCCAATGGAGATTTGATGAGCGCACCAAAATTATCATTGTCTACGCTGGCATCCATCGAATCGTAAAAATGTTGACTGCCTAATAGTTCTTTGATAACAGGTTCTATTTTATAATTGTTGGCCACCAATGTTGCCGCAAGGTCGGCAATGATGCTGTTGTCAATGGCAACGGTAATTTCATGGTAGACAAAGAAGCGGTAGATTTTTCGGCAAATATTTTTTGCAGTTTCCGGTTGGGCATATATCATGTTGATCAGCTGGCTGATTTCATCGATGATGCTGTCTTCCGTTGCCGGTGTGGCATTGGGCGTAATAACGGTATTGCCCATGCGTGCACTGAATTGCTTCACGGAATTATCGTGCTGATTGGCTACGTTTCCTGTCGTGGTCTTTGCTTTGCCTCTTGGCAAACCGGTATCTGCATCCAGCGTGGCAAAGGTAATGTCATTGGTGAAACCGGATAAGACCAATGCTGCCGCTTGCACATCCTGCTCCGTATAATAGGTATAATCGCCGGGTGTAGTAGAAGCCGGTTCTTGTCCGCTTAGTCCTTTACCAATGGTATAGAGTTCAAATAATTCACGTGCGAAGTTTTCGTTTGGACTGCCCTTCACATTTAATCTTCCGTCTAACAAAATAAGCATGGCATTGTCAATGCATATTTTTTTAGTGAGGTCACGAATATTGAGAAGAGGATCAGCCCCGCCATCAAAAGCATAACGTCTCAACAGTGCATTTTGAAAGTATAATGCGCGACTGCTATCCACTACTTCCTGTATGGTGGTAAGGTGCGTATGGAGAAAAAAGGTAACACGTTCGCGTGTACTGAAAGCCATTCTATCAGCAGGAGCCACATTGGTATGCAGCAATTGTCCAAGCCACCATTGTATGAAATAGGCCTGTTGACCGGCATCGTCTTCATCGGGTATGGGAGCGGTATTGACCCAGGCTCCGCCACCCGGTAGAACAGGTGCCGCGGGTAGTGCTACCGAACGAAAAAGTTCGTTCAAGGCTTGTGTGGCACTGTAGCCAGCAAAAGTGTCTATGTCGGTCTTGGTGGCCCCAAAGGTAGCTCGCCTTAAAAGATGAGCCGAGGCTTTTTTACCAAGCGTACCGCTGAAGGGGGCTAGAGGCATAGTCTACAAAATGGGAATGTCTATTTAAAAGATACAAAAAAGATTTTGGAATCTTACAGGTAATTTTTTTTAAATAAACGATCTCTGGATTCTGTGCAAAAAAAGAAGGTTGCCGATCCTTGTTGTAACAGGAACAGCAACCTTCTTTATCCTTATACCGTTAAATTTGCTTTATTCCACTCCTTTGATTTTAATCAATACATCTTCCTCATTTTTCTTGTATACTTCAACTATTAGCTCTGATGCGCTTGCCTCCATTACTCTCTCTGTTGTAATTCGGTATACTTCTTTTCCATCTACATTTTTTGCATCTAGTAATGTAATCTTTTCGGTGTGCCCGTCTGATTTGTTGATTTTGTAAGCAAAAAGAACTGTTTCTGTACTGGAAAAGCGCTCAGCGGTCATCTGTTCTAGTGTCAGATTCCTATTCTCTTCATGATCCTGAAATATAATGTATTCAAAATTTTCTCTAGTGATCAATTTATAGGATAATGCAGAGCCATTTTTATATGGTCGCTTGGGAAGCCTTTTCATCCATTTAAGATGATTTTGAGCATCTATTCGAATGGCTAACATGTCATCATAATGCACCAAATAATAGCTATAAGGATCTGAAAAATCCATTTCATCACCTTTCACGCTGTAGTGATTCTGACATTCAGCCACAATAAATAAATCTCCATTTTTGTCTTTTTGAATGGTGGTGCATACAAGATTGTTTAACTCTTCTATATTGGGTATTTTTTTATTTGGCTTGATATTTTTATCTTTCTTATTCTCATACTGTCGAATAATTTCCTCTGGCAAGTCGTATTTCATATCTTCTCCTGCTGAGCCATCCGCATTGACTTTGCATGTGAAAAGGGAAGATGTTTTTGCCCCTTCTGTTTTATAAAAACCAACACATAGAATCTCCGCTGGTAGTATTTCAACAATATTAATATCTGTCAGCGACTTTTCTTTGGAAAGTGTAAATATAGATTTATCGAATATTTTATTCCCATTTGTTAGTTTTAATATTTCCAGATGATGCGCTGCTTTTTCGCTAGATAAACCGTACGCATCGACAGTTTTTTTATCATAAGCCCGGATCAATAGATAAACAGTACCATCGGAATCTACGGTTTGCGAAAGACGTTGTAAGTATTTTTCGGCATATGGCAACTCAACTTCTGTATTCCAAACTGGAATCATATTTTTATCAAAAACATACAAGCCCATTGTATCATGATTGATATCATCATTCAGTAGTTTTTTATATTTAAGGTATCGAACCAGTAACTTATTGTTATTGTATGAGGTGTAGATAAAAAATCCACTTTGTAGTGCACCTTCCACAGTAACAATTGCATTGCCGACACCAATAAAAGTACCAGTAGCAAAATCTATTTCTCTACTAAAGAGTTTTGTTACTTTATTTCTTTTGTCGTCTACAGAATAGAATAGAAAGTACCTCTTGTTGTATTCCATTACAGCTACAATAGGATAATCTTCTAATATATCCTTATAGATGTTTACGCTTGTTTGTACAAGTGTCTTCGTATTGTATTTCTGTATAATAAAAATTGCCCCATCTCTTTTAAAAGACAGCATTTCATCCCCCGATTGAAAATATAACATAAAACCTCCTTTATATGTTTTATAAGGAGATCCTTTTGAAATAGAAATTTGTGCAAAAGCAAATAGAGGAAGAATTAATAATGCAATCGAAAGAAAAATAGATTTTTTCATAAGGTAAAATTGTATTTAAAATAATATAACAGTTAACACTGGACTAAACGAAGCCTTATTTCGGGAAAGTAACCTGAATTAAAATATCTTCTTTCTTTTTCTTATAAACTTCCAGTACAAATTGATTAGAGGAAGTAGGTAAAATTCGATCGGTACTGAATTGATAGACTTCCATACCTTGTACATTTCTTAGGTCAAGTAGAGAATATTTATTGACTTTACCGTCCTCGTCATTGATTTCATAGGCAGTAACAAAACCTCCTGCTCCATTGACATGTACCGCCGGTACTTCGTCTACCTTAAGGTCTTTGTTTTTTTCATTATCCAGAAAAATGAGGTAATGCTTGTGATCACCGGCCATGTATTCGTAAGATAGTCCTCCTCTCAGCACATAGCGGGCTGTATACGAAAAGGAATAACCATAATGAGAAGAACTGGTGGTGAGCGTCTGGCGCTTAGGCAATTTTCTCATCCAGGCCAGTTGTCCATTACTCCCAATTTTGGTAATCAGCATGTCGTCGTAATGGTAGATGGTTGTAGTACGTGTACGTTTGCTTTGGAAGTCATAATAAGATCTCGTCTCAATGAAAAAGCGTTCTCCGACTAATACAAGACTACCGTCACCCTGTACAATTAGTTTTTTAAGGTCGAGATTATTCAAGCCCGGGTCATCGCCTTTTTCTTCGCGCTTTTCATTTTTTCTTTGGGCTCTTTCGCTGATGTATTGATTGATGATCTCCAATGGTATTTCATAGGTCTTCACATCATAGAACCTGCCGTCTTTACCAATCTTAAACAGGAAGATACCATCTACGGAATCAAAGTTTCCCTTATTGGTGTAGTATCCTGCACAGTACATATAGTTTTCCTGGCTTTCGAATAGGCCAACGCTATTGACAAATTTTTCGCCGACTTCTATGGGAGTAATGACGATTTCTGAAGAAGTAGAGGAAATTTTTAAAAGTTCCATATGGTAGTTGGCCTGATCTTCTCCCCGTTTTTTCTCGTCTGTTGAATTGTCATTGTATACGGTGGTGAGGATGTAAGCATCACCCTGACTGTCTACACTGTAATCGATGTTGTTCATCTTTTTCTCAGTGTAAGGCATGGTAACTTCCTTATTCCAGATTGGCAAAAGATTTTGATCAAATACGGAGAATCCTATAACGTCGTAGTTTTTACTGTCGTTACGAACCGTAGGTTTTAAACGGTATTGGATCATGATTTTTGATTTATCATTGGAATACTCGAAGGTATAGCCCCCAACGATCTTTTGATCCACGGCGATGATTCGTTTGTTTTCACCCAGAAAGGCACCGCTTTTAAAGTCGATCTCTCTGTAGAATAACTGCTCAGTTTTATTAGGTTTGTCCCACACGGTAAAGAAAACGAAGTGACGGCCGTGATGTTCCATGACATTTTCCAGTTGAAATCCATCGGGCATATCTTCATAGGTGTGGATGCCAATGAAAGTCAACTTTACGGCATCTAGTTTTTGCAAGGTGACTTTTCGGCCGGCTACTTTGACGGTCAATATTTCATTGTCTTGTTCGAAATAGGTTTTAAAGCCTGCATCTACTACCGCATAAGGCGTACCTAGCGTCACTTGTGTTTGTGCAATGGAAGAATAGCAGAGAAATAATAAGATGGTGCTAAAAAGTTGTTTGGTCATAATCATAAAAAGTAAAAGAACCGAAGCCCTACCGATTCATTATAGGTAGGGTTAACTTACAAAATGTATGGTAAAAGGCAGATAAATTTATTTTTATTTTTTATAGTATGCCTAGATTTATTCCGAATCCACATAAAAGGGGAAATTCGCTGTAGCGACATGGTTTTTGCCATCGTAGATGTACACATATACCCGGTATGCTCCAAATATCGAAGGAGCTATGATGGTAGCGCTGCCCGGCTGTTCGGAAGTTACACGTCCTTTAATTTCTTTGGGTTTTGCTTCCGCGTCACCGCCCGCTAATTTATTGGAACTCTCATACATCAAGACCCATTCGTAGGTGAGAGGGTCTCCGTCAGGATCTGTTGCCGGTGCAGCCACACGATGAACGGAATTGGGTTCTAATACCATACTTTTTTTAGCGGGGAAACGATCCAAGGTGATGCCTGCAACTTGCGGTGCTTTGTTTTCCGGCCATTTACCCGACCATAGATACTTCATGACACCTACTGTTTCCGTTTCTTCACCGGTAGATATAAACAAGCCGCACCAGGTAGGCGTGTATTCGATTTTACTTCCCCATAAAAAAACATAGGAACCTAAACAAAGCGAACTGTCTTCTTTTATTTTTTCATAACGGGCCCGGTAAACTTTTGCTTTCTCGCTGCTGGTTTCTTCAATGGCTGCGTCCCAATTCGTCTTGGCAATTTCCCAATGGCCCGTCATGCCCCATTCTGTGACGATGTAAGGACCGGTCCAGCCGTAGGTTCTTATTTTTGTTGGAACGTTTGGGAGATCACCGTACGCATTGACTGCGTAGATGTCGATCTCCGGACATTTTGCTTTGATCAATTCAATCTTTGCTTTGTCTATACCCGCGGTTGTGGTCACTGTAGGATGAAAAGGATCTTCGCGGTGAATCATTTTGGCGATGTCATTGACTGCATCCCATACTTTCGTATTGGTATAAAAAAGATCCACTTCATTGCCAATGTCCCAGGCTAGTAGAGCAGGATGATCTTTGAATTGTTTGACTGTTTCTGTAAAACGCTCCAGTTGCACGGCTACTTTCTCTTCGTTGTTGTAGTCGAATCCGTGACGTTCGTGCTGCACCCACAAACCGAACATCACCGTAAGGCCTAATTTTTGCGCTTCGTTCAACAACTCTTCTGTGCCTTCATTTCCCCAGGTGCGGAGCGAGTTTCCTCCGTATTTAGCCAGCTTCTCCAATTGCGTATGTCCGCCTGCGCCTTTGATGTAATAAGGCTTTCCATCGCGGTACAATTTAAACTGACCGTTGATTTCTTTTACTTCTACTTTGATGGGTTTGCGTTCTTGTAGTTGTGAAAATCCACTGAGCGCAGTTAGAGTGAGGAGCAGGGAGAGTAGAACTATTTTTTTCATGTGTTGAATTAAAGAAGGTGCGTTATAAAATGAATATAACGTAAAAAAGATTCAACAGGTGTAGAAAGTAAAAAATATTAAAGACAGATCACTATGTTGTTAACGGAAGATAAACCAAGCCATGGCCAGTATGACCGTCTGATGCAGGAATTGATCGAAGCCAAATAACATCCAGTAGCGTTTGTCAGAAGGATTAGCAAAGACCGGAAAATAAAAACTCATTTTGCCTTTACACACATCAATCACAAAATGGCAAATCCATTGAAAGGCCGCCAGTTGAAAAGCTAACGTGATGGGTATGAAAAAGAAAAGCACAACCAGCATCAGCAAAGCATGCACTCCTGCATGAACGAAGATAGGAAAAAAAGGAGCCCCTTTACTTTTAGCCCGCAACATCCAATCAGTAGAGAGCGGACTAAAATCTGCCAGAAGATGACAAATCAATAGAGATAAAATAAGTAAAATCATAAATCAGAAGTATTGGTTCAACAAGATTCTTTTGCGGCTACCGGCATCCAATTTTTCAATCGCATAGCGCAACATGGTGCGCGGCATTTCTTCGTGGTGCTCCGCCAGGAAATAAATCAAGGTATCAGGATTTCTGTTCCCTGCTTCACGGAGCATCCATCCGGTGGCTTTATGGATGAGATCGTGTTTGTGGTGAAGCAATAACTTACACAGCGCTACCGTGTCTTCGAATTGCCCTTTGCGAATGTAATGAAAGGTAGCAATGACGGCCATGCGTTGTTCCCACAAATGCCCTTTTTTTGCCCAGCGGTACAGGATGTCTTTTTTTTTATCTTCCAGCCAGGCGCCTACAATCTGCGCCACGGAAGAATCCACCAAATCCCAGTTGTTGATGTACTTGGTTTTCTTACAATACAACTGATAAATTTCTTTCCGGATATCCGGCAACTTTTTGCTTTGCACCCGGTATACCATCATGAGCAAAGCACAGAGACGAACTTCGTGAATAGGATGTTCAAGCAATTCGCTAAAATCAGTTATCGTACATTGCGAGAAATATTTTTTAGCCACCAAACGATTGTGTGGCACCGTGATACCCCAGAATTGATCCCCCTCGCCGTATTGGCCTTTACCGGTTTTGAAGAAGCGAGGGAAGAAAGCAGCTTTATCTTTGTTTATATGTTTTCTTAGGGCAGATAGAATAGCGTTGACTGACATAAGTGAAAAGTTGTTAGTTGCTAGTTGTTAGTTCGCTTAGAAATGATTTCTTATTTAATTTATATGCCATCAAAATTTATTTTAAAACTAACAACTAACAACTAACAACTAACAACTAACAACTAACAACTAACAACTAACAACTAACAACTAACAACTAACTTATCTTACTCCAGGTAAACCCTTCCACATGCTTCCTGATCAAAACGTCTTTCATGGGTTTGTTCTTAGGCAAGGACAAATCAGGATCTTCCGTCAGCACGTCCTGTGCGGTTTGGCGGGCGTGGGTGAGGATCACGGAATCTTGTGCGAGGTTGGCGAGCTTCAGATCGGGCAAGCCGCTTTGCATCGTGCCGGCCATGTCGCCGGGACCTCTTAGACTCAAATCCACATCTGCGATTTCAAAACCATTGTTGGTGCTGCACATCGTATCAATGCGTTTGCGTGCATCGGCACTCAGTTTAAAATCCGTCATCAGAATGCAATAGGATTGATCAACGCCTCTGCCTACACGGCCGCGCAACTGGTGCAACTGGGATAAGCCAAAACGCTCCGCATTAAAAATAACCATCACACTTGCATTCGGCACATTGACGCCGACTTCAATCACCGTCGTGGCAACCATGATCTGCGTTTCGTTTTTGATGAAGCGTTGCATTTCATAGTCCTTGTTTTCGTTTTTCAAACGCCCATGCACCATGCTCACGCTGTATTCCTTGAAAGCATTTTCAATGCTGTCAAAACCGTCGCTTAGGTTTTTAAGATCCATTTTCTCTGATTCTTCAATCAAAGGAAACACCACATAGACTTGCCGGCCTTCCTGGATTTGCTTGCGCATGAAACCGTATACTTTCAAGATGTCCTTGTCGTATTGATGCACGGTCTGTATCGGTTTCCTTCCCACCGGCAATTCATCGATTACAGAAACATCCAGGTCTCCATACAGAGTCATAGCCAGCGTGCGTGGAATGGGTGTAGCCGTCATGACTAAGATGTGCGGTGCGAAACGGGAGTTCTTCATCCATAGCTTCGCTCGTTGCGCCACACCAAATCGATGTTGTTCATCGATGACACATAAGCCTAAATTTTTGAATACCACCGGATCTTCAAGCAGGGCATGTGTACCTATGATGATGTCAATACGGCCTTCAGCTAAGTCTTCGAGTATCGGCTTGCGCGCGACTTTTTTAGTAGAGCCTGTAAGTAGCACAGCCCGGATGCCGGCAAGCTCCGCCCAGCCGGAGATGGTGGCATAATGTTGTTGCGCCAATATTTCTGTCGGTGCCATGATGCAGGATTGAGCCTGATGATCGGTTCCGATCAGCATACATAGAAAGGCTACGATCGTTTTACCGCTGCCCACATCGCCTTGCAGCAGACGGTTCATTTGTTTGCCCGAACAAAGATCCTGGTAGATTTCTTTGATGACTTTTTTCTGCGCGTTGGTCAAGTCAAAAGGCAAATGACTTTTATAAAATTCAGTTAAGCGATCAGAACCTTTGAAAATTTGTCCTCGTGCCGCTTCCTTTCGATTGCCCATTTGCTTGAGCAGTTTCAACTGAATGAAAAACAATTCTTCAAATTTCAAGCGCGCCATAGCCCGGTCCAGGTCTTGTGGCCGAGCAGGGAAATGGATGGCTTGTATAGCGTCTTTGCGACGTAGCAATTTATATTTTTCCAGCACATCGTCGGAAAGCGTTTCGCGAATATGCGGAGCCGCTTGCGGCAAGAGCAATTGAATCGCTTTGGAGATCGCTTTGCTGTCGATGCTTTTTGTTTTTATTTTTTCTGTCAAGGGATAAACAGGCACCAATCCACGGTTAGAAGAAGCTTCGCTGAGCACATCCATTTCAGGATGGGCAATGTTGAACTGGTGACCGTATGCGGCAGGTTTACCGAAAGCGATGTACTCTACTCCGGGAACTAGTTTTTTTACTACCCAATTGATACCCTGAAACCAAACCAATTCCAAGCGTCCCGATCCATCTTCGATGGTAGCGGTCAGTCTTTTTTTAAATCCTGTACCAATGACTTTGAACGTAGACAAACGGCCCGATACCTGAATATATGGCATGTCTTCACGGATCTCGGAGATCTTATAAATGCGGCTGCGGTCTTCGTGGCGAAAAGGATAATATTCTAATAAATCTGCATAAGTGAAAATGCCCAATTCCGTATTGAGCAAAGCGGCTTTCTGTGGGCCGATGCCTTTGAGGTATTCAATACGGGTTTCTAAAAATTCAGGCATTAAATGAGTGGTCAGTGATCAGTTGACTTGGTCAGTAAAGATAAAAAAAATAGTCGTGTTCGCTAGCTGGTTACCGGGACAAAATAGTAGATGATCAGCTGCTGTTTCACTTTTTATGAAGATAGGAGAAGTGAATTACTTTTGCTTCAGTGGCTCCGGTAGAGCGGTAAAACTCCACAGCATGACCATCGGCTTCTTCGGCCTGTACAAACACTTCTTCCGCTCCTATGCTCTGACAATAAACGTTTATAGCGGAGATTAGGGATTTTCCAATGCCTTTTCTCTGGTATGCCGTTTTAACTGCCAGGTCATAAACATATACCAAAGGAGAAACGGAATAATATTGATCGAATACATAAGCGGTCAATCCGCCGACCACAGCTCCGTTTGACAGTGCGACAAAAACGACAAAGCTTTCTTTCTCTAATAGTTGTTCTAAATGTTGTTTAGAAGGCATGATGAAATTATGCATTTCAAAAACCTCTTCAAATACATGAATTAGCGATAGGAAGACATCGCTATCAGAGGAGCTAAGCTTTTTGACTTGAATAAGCATGCTGTTCTAGCCCTTAGAAAAATAGTGAGGAATAAGACTTTTAATCTTATCTAAAGTCTCCGGCATAGACAATTCACTCATGCCTCCTGACGCATTCGCATGTCCTCCGCCATTGAAATGCTCAGCAGCTAAGACATTCACCGGATTTTCTTTTCCTTTGGAGCGGAAAGAAATCTTAATGATGCCATCGCGTTCGGAAAACATGATGGCTGCTTTCATTCCCTTGATGGACAAAGCAAGATTGGCTAAACTGTCCGTGTCTCCTTTTTCGTAATGGTATTTGTTCAGTTCTTCCTGTGTCAATGAAATGACGGCTACCTGGTAATCTTCCAGTACCTCCAATTTTTCACTCATCGCAAAGCCTTGCAAGCGCAAGCGGCTGGCGGTATTGTTATCGTTTAAATTTTCATGGACAAGATGATGCTTTACTCCGGCTGCCAATAGTTTGGCTAGTAATTCATGGGTACGCGGCTGCACGGAAGAAAAACGGAAGCTGCCTGTATCTGTCAGGATGCCTAAATATAAAGGAGTGCCTATTTTTTCGTCCAGTAGATTGCCATTGCCGGATTGTTCGATCAATTCAACAATCAATTGGGCTGTAGAACTTACTTCCGTTTCTGACACCGTAATGGCTGCATAATCCTGCGGATTTAAGTGGTGATCGATCATGATCTTTTTGCATGTTGCATCTTCCAATAAAGCTTGCATATCACCGATACGGTCCGTGGCATTGTAGTCGAGGCTAAAGATCAAGTCTGCTTTTGCAAATTGTTCTTTCACGGCATCAGGTTGTGTGCTCATGAGCAGTATGGGAGAGGTATTGATCCACTGCAGAAAATCAGGGGCTCCATCGGGATGACAGACCACTGCTTTTTTCCCTAGTTTTTCTATGAAGTAAAGCAATCCGAGCGAACTGCCTACAGAATCTCCGTCGGGAGATTTATGAGAGGTGATGACAATATGGGAAGCGGCGAGAATAGCGGATTCAATTTGTTTGTAACTGTTCATGGAAAGCGACTGGATCGGAAATGGTTGTGATCGAGGCTTTCAAGTTACTAAAAGTATAGTGCGCTAACTATTTTTTAACTTTAAAATCGCATACAGACATAAAAAAAACTGACGCCGATTTGACGTCAGTTCTATAAGGTAATTTTTGTTGTATGTTACTGGGCAAGCAATTCGTCCAGGTTGTTGAGGCCAGCAGTGAAGCCCTCTTTGAATCCCATTTCAATTATTTTTTCCAGGTCTTCAGTAGTTTCATGAATTATTTCAATGGAAACTAATGTATGGCCATCTGCTGTTTCACTAAAGATATTGTTCCACTTAGAACTTGGAAATGCATGGTTAGGTTTTCCGTTCTCATCGCAAAAAGCATCCGCCCATGAAATATTTTTCATTGAAGCAATCGATTGGTAGTCTGCTCTGGCCCAATGCTCTTCTCCTTCTGGCCCCACCATGGCATACAACCAATGGCCGCCTTCTTTAAAATCCAGTGTTTTAGTTTGGGCTTTCCAAGGTTTCGGGGCCCACCATTGATCCAGCAATTCCGCTTGTGTCCAAGCAGCCCATACATTTTTTACAGGCGCTGCAAATTCTCTTTCTACATTCACTTTCTTGTTGACCTTGTCAACAGAGAAATTCATTAAAAGGCTACTTTTCATTTTTTTTTGAGTTGAGGTTAACAAGTACTTCATCCAATTGACTGAAACGTTTTTCCCATTGCTTTTTGAGTTGTTCCAACCATTTGTCTACATCTTTCATTTTTTTTGGGTTGTAGTGGTAGTAAATTTCCCGCCCTACTTTTTCCTGCTTCAGCAGCTCGCATTCCGCCAGTATTTTTATGTGTTTCGATACACCCTGACGGGTAGAATCGAAATGTTCGGCGAGTGCATTGGGAGTCATGGCCTGAGCCGCAACAAGCGCCAGTATGGCTCTGCGCGTAGGATCCGCGATGGCATTGAAAATGTCCTGTGTCATATTTATAATTAATAGCGCAACTATATGGTTGCAAATATATGAGCAACTATTTAGTTGCGCAAACAAAAAGGCTGTTTTTTTGAGAAAATAATTTGAAAGGGTTTAATTCATCAAACTACAGCATAGAATGAGCTATTTTGATGCCAGAGCATTTATAACGGCTTGTCTCAAGGCGGAGTAGCTCCCTGTTTCGATGAGTTGTACGGCAGTTGAAGCGTTTATCCCACAAGCGGGTGTAGTGATAAGGGGAATTCCTTTGGCAATTGCCTTGAGTAAGCGACGGGGTTGATGTTCTACATAAGTAGGGTAAATGACAAGCCGGATTTCGGAAAAATTCCCATTGAATTTTTCTACCGCTAATCCTTTCCAGAAATCATTTTGTTCTATAGCATTACCTGCGATTACCAACCGTAAAGAAAGTTCGTCGGCTAGTTTTCTGATTTCATAGGCCCCTTTTCTTCCAACGGCGGAAGCAGGAAAAAGTATTTTACTCCCTTTTATTTCGTGCACTTTTTCTATGGGTATTGACCACTGAAGTTTTTTTACCTTATTAAAAAATAGTGCGGCAATCTCCTCATGAGGAGTAACAATTGTTTTTGCTCTGGTCAGTGCTTTGTTCTCCAGTTCAATCAACTGTTGCGGAGCACGAAAGTCTTTTAAGGTTTTACTGTCTTGATAGTGTGCGTGAGCCATGTCCAAACGCTCATGCAATTTTTCAATGGGCAATCGCGTCATCAGCACATCGAATGTTCTTCCTCCCAAGGCTCCTGTTTCAAATAGAAAAGGAAGTAGATTCTGTGCTACGACTACATGAGTGGATTCAATCGGAATCAGGCGCGCTGCTCGTTTCGCTATTTTTTTATCGAGCTTTAAACTCAGTTGAAATACATTCGTTTTGCTTTTAACCGCCCATCGAGCTGCCAATATTCTATATAAACCAGCCAGAGTCGTTGCTTTTATTTTGTTCTTAGGAAAGGTATGCCAATTGTAACGATCGCTTTTAAACAGACGGGTTGGGTTGAGGGGTACAATACAGTAATCGTCCGGATCAGCATTGTTTTTTATATACTCCTCATACTCCGGCCATTTTTCATCTAGTATATAAGTAGTCAATGCTTGTTCCTGTTTAATGGAAGACCTGTCGGGATGTTTGAAACAAGCCAAGTTTCCACAGGAATAACAATCGTTGAGTGTATTGGATTGCCGTAAGCCCGGACTTTGTTTCCCCCCTTGATCCTCTGCAGCATCACTTCTAAAAACGACAAGTAATTTGTCTGTTGTCAATTCGACTTCTATGCGAAAGCTTTTCGAAAAACGAAACCGGAGGTCAATGTAATTCCATTTCACTGTCGCATCACGGTCTTGCTCCGCCAGCGAACCTGGAATGACGCGGGTATGCCGGTGTCTTTCCAGGATATCAAAATTAGCTTTTAACGCTGCGTCGTATAAAGCGTTAGATATTTGGCAAAGTCCACCTGCAACAGTAGGCACAATACAACCTTCTCGAATCTCTCTACCGATGACATATCCTTTTCCGAAATTGGGGTTACCCATGTGTTTCCAAAAGCTAAAAACTTCATTGGCTTTGATTTCCAAGCCATGAAGTTTGCGCACAGCGATGCGAAGGTTTTCTATTTTACCTGCAGTCAGGATCCAATTGTCCGCGTTGTCAGAAGGATTCCAAAGTTCGCTTTCAGATAACGCGATCACAGGTTTGTCTTTTAACAGACCCTCATCCTTAAATCGTTTCAAGGGAGAAAGGAAATTTTTGAACACACGTTTTCCTTTCAAGACGGTCGACTTCAATCGGAAAATCGATTCGTTGAGGAGGTTGTGTTGTTCGGTTAATTCTTTTCTTGTTCCCACTGATTTAGAAGGCACGTACGATTAGGATCAATTTAATTGCTATTTCCAACTGTAATTTTTTGACCAGGTATAAAACGCCTCCAGTTCTTTTGGATGGCCTTTGAGCCATTTTTTAACTGACGGATCCTCAGAGGTGGCGAAAGCAATATAAGAGAAGGTTTCAGTTAAGTTTCGCTCTTTCATTTCTATGAAATAAGGTGCGTAATACTCCCAGTAAAAACCAAAATTGTCTTTTTGCATTTCCTCCATATAAGCACAAACGGTTTCAAATTTTCTTTGAAACAGCTGTACCTCTGTTTTCTTTTTGTTCTTTTTATCGTAGTCCAATGCGGCATCCATAGAAAGAATCATATCAATGGTAGAGAAACTATTTTCTGTTACCTTCCCATTTTTTACGGTGTCGGCAAGCATTTCTGAATCGATATTAATGGTAATGGAGTTTTTCCCCGTTTTCTCAATATTGCCTTTTAATAGGTTTTGCATTCCTGCTAAGTTTTCTTTGGCTCTTTGACTTTCAGGTTCTAGAACAAAAAATCTGCAATAAGCCATGAGAGAAGGAATTCGTTTTTTTTCGCTTAACAACCTGGCTAAGGCATTGTGAGAACCAGGATGTTTTGGATTCAGGGTTACGGATTTTTGGAAGGACAAAATAGCCTCATCGTATCTTTTAACACCGGCCAGCGCAATGCCTTTATTGAAATGTATTTGATAGAAATCAGGAAATTTTTTTATCCCTTCCTCGTATACGGCTAACGCTTTATCAATTTGCTTTAAGCCATCGTAGGCATCCGCACACGTAGAGTATACGTATTTTAAATCTTCATCATCCGGATGTTTTGCTATGGCAAGCTGACAGCAGGTAATGGCTTCTTCCAGTTTATTTTGAGCAGAAAGAGTCAGCGCCTTTTCTGCCAGCGCAAGCAAATTGTCTTTATCCAATGCTAAGGCTTTATCGTATGTTGCCAGCGCTGACTCATAGTCTCCTTTGTCATGGAAAGCAACTCCTTCGTTGACTAGATTTTCAGCGGCTTCTTTCTGTTGACCAAATGCGATGCTACTCCATAAGAGTATCGCAAACAATGTAAAAATATTTTTCATAGGTTATGGTTAAGTGAGGATTTGATCTGCTTCAATGATATGAAGGATAGAAGTTTAAAGCAATGTTAATCCGTAATTCAAATCATGCTCAGCATTGATCATGATCAATGTTTACGAAGAATAAGAATCAACGGTTTTTCAAAGGGATGGATTTTACAGCCTCTGTTACTTTTTACTTTCCTTAGCTTTTTTTACTACTTTCTTTATTTCGCGCAATTGCTTTTTGCTGGTCACGTTATTATTTTTACTATCTAGAACATGGCTCAATTCATCCAAGGTTTTATTGTACTGCGCCTCTTCTCTTGCTTTTATTTTTTTGAGCTCAAGGTCTGTTAGCTTGCGTCCGAAAGTTTTATACCAATGGTCGTCATAAAGTGTTTCCCAAGGTATATTTCCATTTTCGTCTTTAGGATTTAACTCCGCTCTAACGCATGTATTGAGAATTTTGAAGGCATAGTCTAACTCAAAAAAACCAGTAAATTTTTGTTTGACGTTTGCTGTATCGTTCAAATAGAATTCATAATAAAATCTATATTCTTCGCTGTCTGGTATTTTTACATCGCCATTCTGTCTCGAAGAAGATACGAAATCTCCATAGACAAGGGGTTCAAATGTGAGTGGGTATTTGGCATAGGTCTTAATCCATTTTGTTGTACTGTCAACAACTCTTATTTTTAAGCTGTCTGCTTGTTGCCTGCCGTCTTCGTAGTAAAACTCTGCATTGATCAAATCGTCGTATGAATTGTAGAAATATTTTATCAAAGTCGGATTAGCTAGTTTCAGGCTATCGACATTTATGAACATCTTAATAGAAATCAACTTGTCATTTTCGTAAGTATAATCTATTTGAGGAAACAACTTGCCGGTATAGGTGATGAGATCGTTGTTGTTCTTATAAAAAGATTCTCTGATTAAATGATTGTTTGAATCATAGGCTCGGATAACTTTAAAATAACCGAGGCTATTGATGAAAGGTTTGTTGTCGCTGTTGTAAGAATATTTTTTGACTTGATTGTTGCGACTATCGTAGCTGCTTACATCTATTGTCTGAAAGAGGGAAGATTTAATGGGTGTATTATTTTGTAAGTAGGTAATGACGCTGTCACCGTCTTTGTTTTTATGACGTTGTGTTTCAGGATTAAATCCTTTTATTTGTCTTTTTTCGTTTAGTCTTAATAAGTTGATATAGTTGGCAGGAGCGTTTAATGTTAATTGTAAAAGGTTATTGTTATCTTGTTCAAATGTAGTGGGTCTTTCGCCATTCCCTCTGCCAGTCATCAGTTCTAATGAAAAGCTATCCGTCTGTCTATAAATACTTTTCAAGACGGTCAGTGTTTTCCCTGAATTCTTGTCATAAAAGATAAGATCTAATTGATGGGGTGATTTTAATGTATCTGTTGTATACTTGCTTGCGATCAACATTCCATTGTGTTCCATACCTTGCCCCCCTAGAGGGATGCCATCCATTATAAATTGAAAATGGTGGTCTGTAAAGAATACCATCTTATCTCCTTCGGAATGTTTGCTGACATTGAAATATTCTCCGGGGGGAATTTGTGCTACTGAAACATGGGCATTAAAAACGCCAGACGTCAAGCTTAGCAGCAATAAAAGAGTATTTTTCATGTAACCTGTTCTTTTTGATTTTATTTCAGTCGTTTTATTTTTTGTTATAGTCATCCGGTAATTTCCTTGAGGATATTTTCATTTTATTTAAGTATAATTTTCATTATGCCAGTCATTTCTTTTCAGTAACCCCAATCATCACCCCAAAATTACCATCCGTCTGCACCCAATTCTTCTCCGGCAAATAGGTTCTGGATACAAATCCATCGAGGTACAAGGCTTGCTTGCAACCTAGAGACTTAAAATAATTGGCGAAGTCATAAAAGTTAATTTTTTCTTTAGACATGGCAAAGACCACGTCATTGTTAGGTAAAATGCCCACTCCATTTCTAATGTTCAAATTAGCGGAGCCTTCTTTAAAGGCAGGATGAATCGAGCCATCGATAACCAGCATAGGTCCGGATTGTGTGGCGTAGTTGATTTGTCCCGAATGGATGAATTTTCCTGTTTCGCAAATCGCCGCTTTATTGTCCGTGGTGATATAAAATATGCCGTTGGGTTTCATGTAAAAATTCCCACCGCCTGATGAAGTGTCAAGAGCTGCCAATAGTTTCTTTTCCTGAATAAAAAGTCCCTGAGGAGAATGATCGGCTTTGTACATGCCGGCATTAGCCGCGAAGACTAAGTTCAGTTTATTTTTGTCCAGGTAATTTTTCAGGTTTTGAATACTGTTTAAAGTAGAACCTTTGTCGTCCTTCCAGTATAACTTCACATCGTAAGCTTTTAGATCGACTGAATAACTTACGATTTTTTCTTCCTGTAGGGAATAATGGGTGTTGAAAGAAAAAACTCCAACCGTTAGGGATAAAGCGATTGTCAGTATAAAGGTTTTATTTTTCATGAGCTCTACTTCATACATGCAGGTTGATAATGCAAAGCAACAACACCGGAATCGTACACTTTTGATTGGATCAATTTCATTTGAGCATAGTGGCTGAGATCAGGAAACAATAGTCGGCCTCCGCCTATTGCCGTAGGACAGATTTGCAAATGGTATTCGTCGATTTGATTTGCTTTGATTAGTGATTGAGCCAAAGATAAGCTGCCCCACAGCACCATGTCTTTGCCTTCTTGTGCCTTTAATTTTTTCACTTCTTCCACAGCATCGCCTTTCATCACTTGCGCTGCTGTCCATCTGCCCCAGGGGGCGTCAGTCAAGGTATTGGAGAATACAATTTTAGAAAGGCTATTAAGTTTATCGGCAATGATTTCTTTGTCTGTAGTCGCCGTTGGCCAGAAGTCTGCAAAAAGATGGTAGGTCACTCTGCCCAAAAGCATGGTGTCGATGGATTCTAGAAATTTCAATTGATCCTGATCGGAAAATTGATTGGCTTCAGTGGAAGGGAAAAAGTCCAGTTGTCCATTTTTATCGGCTGCGTAACCATCGAGCGATATCCATTCTTCCAGGATTAATTTTCTCATACTAGTTTCTTTTAAGCTTGGAGTTGAAAATTAATTGATTCATTGTATCAATATATAAAATAGTCGTAATTTATACTAGTTAAGCCGGCAACACGAGTATAATGAAAGTGGTAAAAAGAATAAAAAACTTGATGGCTAAAAGGCTCATTGAAAAGCTCGAGAGAAGGTTTTGGAAAATTGACACCCACCTGGAAAGGGAATACTGTGTTCTCTATACTACCAATTCCTGGGCAGAAGACATGGAAGTAGAAAAGAATCAGTTTCAGTTGCAAAACAGACTGCCGTTCTTTTATTTTTTTGTGGAGATGGAATCCAGGTATCATTATGCATACAAAATACCTGTATTGCTCGAACCCAAGCGAGGATGGCTCATCGATGAAAAGCATCACACTCTTTTTTCGAGGTCATTTCCTTATTACAACAATCCTTTTTCCGGCAGAATATATTACCCTGAACTATTTTTTTACTTGTGGCCTTTTAAGAAAATCAAAGAAGTAGAACGGGCGATTTCTATACCATACGGTTGGGAAAACTATTTCCATTTTTTTATGGAAACATTGCCTCAGTTCTTGATGCTACAAGAGCAAGGTATTGACAAAAACGTGCCGGTCATTATCCCTCAACAGGCGATGAGCTTTTCCTATGTAAATGATTTTTTCAAGTTGAATCCATTACTTGACGGACGTACTATCATCGTACAACCTCCAAATGAGTACATCCGGGTAAAAAGAGAAACGCACGTATTCAAGGAAGTAGGATTTTCAAAAGAGTATATCTATCAGTTGTTAAATGGGTTTTATGACCAGTCCTTTTTTGAGAACCAAGGCATCCGCAGCATCTATTTAAAAAGAGGAGCGGACAAACAACGAGCGCTTGTCAATACTTTAGAGATCGAGCAATACCTTACCGGTTTAGGCTATGAGATCATCGATGCGGAAAAGATGTGTTTGGCCGAGCAGATAGAGTTGTTTTCTTCGGCCTCTAAAATCATTGGCATACACGGTGCCGGATTGACCAATATTATATTTCGGTTTGGAAGACCTTTAGAAGTGATTGAAATTTTCCCGGAAGGGCATGCGCCGGAACATTACAAGATTTTATCGGCTACGTTGGGATATAATTACAGCTCCATAACTGGTCTTAGCCTTGATGTCAATAAGCAATTTCAGCTTCCTCTCGAAAAGCTAAAAGCATGGAAGTCACTCTAGGTACTACAGTTGTTTCATCTTGATAAAGATATCCTGGAAGTAGGGAGTGGGGTTGTTGTTTTTATCCGTTTCGATATTATAAATAAAATTATTTTTTTCAAAGACGGTAAGAAATTCTCCAAAGCTATTTCCCATTTTATTATCGATGAGGTGATGGTATTCCATCAAAATATTTTTTACGTGTTTCAAATAAGAAGCGTCTGTCGTTTTATTGAATAAAAGAAACTCGCCGCCTTCAATATCTATCTTCATCAGATCCACTTTTTCATCGTTCACCAAGCTGTTCAGTGAAATGGTTTTGATCTCATGACGGACAGAACCCCTCGACTGATCAAACGATGCCGTGGCATCTCCGGCGCCCATCGCAAAGAAAGCAATGGATGTATCACTTACTGAGGATACGAAATTGTTATAAAGAGTTACACCTTCAAACTGGCGCACATTTTCCTTGAGCCAAACAAAAGTTTCCGGATTGGCTTCTACTGCTATGATGCGGGCTTTAGGGAATTTCAATTTAAAGTAAAGAATAGACAGGCCAAGGTTTGACCCGCAGTCAATGATACGTGGTGCATCGGTTGTCAATTCGATACGGTATTGTTCATTGATCAGGATCTCTCTCAACAATAATTGAAGTACTTTTGGATCAGGTGCTTTAAAGGAGTAGGCGCCAATACGGCAGGAAATTTCATTGGAATTGTTTTTCTTGATCAACGACGTACAATGCATGAAGGCCTTGTAGATGTCTTTTCTGATGGCTTTGGAGAAAGAAGTTTGGCGAAGCGCCACTTTAACATTGAATATAAAAAGCAGGTGGAGAAATTGTTCTTTCATGCTATTGGTCATGCTCGTTTAGATCCTAACAAGGTATAAAAAAATAGTAAGAATAATAAGACCTCTTTATGATAAATGGAGTAGGCTTTAATCAAGCCCTCCCAATCTTAATGACATGTACTTAAAAGGTATTCTGTAATAAGGACGTTTTCCAAGTATTCCACCTGCGACATATAGAGGTTTAATGCAATTAATACTTGTAAAAGATTTTTATCCTTAAAAGCTAATTGAGCAAAATCCATGTCTTTTTTGTCGGCGTTTTTCATATACAGAGGATCTTCAAGCCCGTCTAAAGCAATGGGATAGGGATAAATAAGCTTGGAGAATTTATTTAACTCATACTGAATTTTATATCCTTCTCCGTTTCTATTTTCTCCAATAAAAAAGTTGTTAATAATGTCTGTTCTGTAAACACCCATGTATTGTCCTTTTTCAACATCCATGCCACCTGTATTAAGAATGATGGCTCTTCTGGTTTCTTCTAAATAAGCAATAAGATGTATTTTAGCCTGATGTATAAAGTCTAAGTGCAAAACGCGTGGATCAGTTGGGTTTTTAAAAATAATAGTATCGATCGACTGTTTGTTAAAGCGCGACTTAGTATATCTTGCGATTGTTGTTTTGTCGTCAAGATCCTTTTCAGAAAGTGCGATTTTATCTGCATCGATTCCGCAAGAGAACAATAACGATAGAGAAAGAAAGAAGGAAATAATTTTCATCATAGTGATAGAAGGGAATTGATTATTACTAATAAAAAAGATTTATCTCAAAACGAAGAGAACAAGGAAAAGTGTCACACTAATTAAATATATAAATATTCAAACTAACAACTAACAACTAACAACTATTTCTTAAACTCTAAAGTGTTAACCAAATGAAGTATATCTTTCTTCACATAACGAATCACCGGTGCCAGAGAATCGTTGCGTGTAGCGGTTTTGAAGTAGAGTGCGCCGCGTAAAAAATTAGCAGTGGAATCTGTTACGTAAAACTGAAACTGAGAAGGCACTTCGCCTTCGAGTTCGAAATAGGTGACGGTATAACCTTTGGCTGTTGTATCTACCGATTCATTGATGGCATAAGCTTTCACGTTGTGCTTGATGGCGAGCTTATGTGAATCGTCTACGTGTTCGTCAAAATTCTTTTTATTGTTGCGGATGTCTTTGTACGTGATCTGTACAAAACAACCTTGTTCCGGATAATAAACATTGAGCCAATGCGGCTCGGCGATCTTGGAGTCATCGGGACGGATCTCCGCGTATTTTGAGTATTCAAACGTGTAAGGATGCTCTTCTTTCAGTTGCTGGTATGCCGGAGTGGGTAAATCAATTTTGTTGTAGCCTTTTGGTTTGGGAACAAACGATTCTTCATCGCTGCAGGAAGAAAGAATTCCTGCAGCTAGCACAACCAATAGCACAATAGTTGATTTATTCATCATCTTCCACATTGTTTTCTTTGATCTCCACCGTAATGCGTTCGATGCGCTTATCGTTGGCTTCGTCTATTCTAAAAGTAAAATTTTTATAAGGGATCGTTTCTCCTTTTTCCGGCAGGTCCTGATCGATAGACATGACAAGCCCTCCAAGAGATTCGCTGTCGCCTTTCACATCGTCAAATTCAGAAATGTCTACGCCAATCGCATTGCAGAAATCGGTGATCGAAATCTTGGCTTCGAACAGGTATGTATTTTGCCCCGTGCGGATGAAGGATTGTTCTTCCTCATCGTATTCGTCACGGATTTCACCTACAATTTCTTCGATGATGTCTTCAAGAGTGACAAGACCGGATGTGCCGCCGTACTCGTCAACAACGATCGCAATGTGGTTGCGTTTGAGTTGGAAATCTTTCAGCAGTTCATCTATCTTTTTATTTTCCGGTATGTATTCGCAGGGGCGCACCAATTGTTGCCATACAAAGTCATTGTCCTTGCTGAAATGAGTCAGCAAATCTTTGATGTTCAATATACCTTCTACTTTATCGATGGATTCACGGTACACAGGGTAACGTGAAAAATTATTCGTGGTGATGATTTCTTTTATTTCTGTAAAAGAATGATCCAGGTCTAACGCAACCATTTCCATGCGGGAGCGCATGACTTGACGGGCTGTAGCTTTGGAGAAGTTGAGCAATTTTTTCACCAGCCATACTTCATCTGCTGAGCTGGGTTTGCCGGATGCTGCTTCGAGTTCTTCCTGCACACGGTGTTGCGCAGAATCATCTGATGACACTTTTTTCGAAGCGCCAAAAAGAGCTGAGATTTTTTTAATAAAAGGGGTACGTCGACTACTGTCCATGTACGGGAGTTTTGGTAAAACAAAATGCCGCCCCGTCCCGATAGCTATCGGGATGCGGGACGGCAAGACTTGGTGAACCTGCAAGCAAAGGGATTTGCTTTAAAAATAATCTGTTGGCAGAATCAGGTTCGGGTTTCATAAGTTTAAAGAATTAGAATGGTAAATCGTCTGAAGCATCTGCTTCCATGGCAGAAGTGCCGGAAGACGCAGGAGCAGAGGCATAGCTGTTGGTGCTGCTACTGCCTGAACTAGCATTGCTTCCGTTTTCTCCAGAAGGTCTACCGCCGACTAGCGTAAGATTTTGTCCTACGATTTCGGTGATGTACTTTTTTACACCGTCCTTATCATCGTAAGAACGGTTGCTGATTTTGCCTTCGATGTACACTTGATTTCCCTTCTTCAAGTACTTCTCGATGACGTCGGTCACAGGACCCCAAAAAACTACATTGTGCCACTCGGTTTGATCGACGCGTTCGCCTTGTTGGTTGCGGTACGATTCCGTTGTTGCTAAGGTAAAGCGAGCTACCTTTCTGCCATTGTCAATGGCTCTTACTTCTGGGTCCTTGCCCAAGTTTCCAAGTAAGATTACTTTGTTTACACCTGCCATAGGTTGAGGGGTTTTAGGTTAGAAAAAAAATTTATTTATGGATACTAAAGTACGGATAAAAATACGCATTTAAAAATTTAGTAAGCAGTACCGGTTTGGGTGTCTCCTCTAAATCTGCCAGGGATACCACTTCCGCGTCGTGCTTTTTACTGAGCGTGTTCCAATCGGTTTTTGTTTTGACCTGAAACACATAAAAACGGCTGTACAAATCCTGGTGACTTAACACGTGTTTCAACACATCCGACTGAAAAATAAAAGGAGATGCCGTTGCCGGTTTGGGCTTCTTTTCCAGAGCTTCCAGCGTGTCTTTCTCCACCAATGGAAACTCCAGTAAGCCTTCCCAAATATCTCCTGATGGACGCCTGCGCATCAAAAGCTGCTTATTGTAGTAGTAGACGTGATATTGGAAGAATCTGCTTCTGCGCACCAGCTTTTTTATTTTGACTGGCAAAGCAGAGACCACATCTTTTTGATAGGCAAAGCAGGTTGTTTTAAACACACAACGCTCGCAATCAGGGGATTTGGGCACACATTGCAGAGCGCCGAATTCCATGATGGCCTGGTTAAATAAATCGGGTTGATCAGCCGGAATGAGTTGCAGCGCTTTTTCCCAGAAGACTTTTTTGCTTTTCGCCTGGGCAATGTCTTCCGTGATGCCAAATAACCTGGACAATACCCGAAACACATTTCCGTCTAAGACAGGGACTTTTTCCAAAAAACAGAAAGAAGAGACCGCAGCGGCGGTGTAAGATCCTACGCCTTTAATGTTCAACCACTCGTCGTAGGAAGTAGGAAATTTACCGTTATAGTCATATACGACCTGTTTTGCTCCCTTTTGAAGATTTCTGGCCCTGGAATAATATCCAAGTCCTTGCCACACAGAAAGCACCGTTTTTTCTTCCGCCTCCGCCAGCGTTTTTACAGTGGGGAAAGTCTTAAGAAAACGGAGGTAATATGGAAGTCCTTGATCTACACGAGTTTGTTGTAAAATAATTTCCGAAATCCAGATTTTATACGGATCTTTGGTTTCTCTCCAGGGCAATTCACGTTTGTTTCGTTCGTACCAATGAATCAAAGTTTGGGCGAAAAAAGGATTAAATCTTGAAATTTCAGCCACTTGTAAGATTTGATTTTAAATAGATAGATAAGAATACTGTAAATTTTACTTAAATTTGCAGACTCTAGACCATAGAGATGTTTGTGTAAAGGAACGAATTAGTTGAAATAAAATAAATTAAAACAATGACAAAAGCAGAAGTAATTAACGAGATCGCGGAGAAGACAGGGATTGACAAGGCCGATGTAACAGCTACAGTAGAAGCGTTCTTCAGTGTTGTAAAGAACTCAATGTCTGAGGGAAACAACATATATGTAAGAGGCTTTGGCAGCTTTATCAATAAGAAAAGAGCTAAAAAAGTAGCACGTAACATTTCCAAAAACACTGCTATTATCATTGACGAGCATTATATACCTTCTTTCAAGCCTGCTAAGGTTTTCGTTGACAAGATCAAAGGAAGCAGCAAAGTGAAAGCAAATGCTGAGAAGGCGATGTTGGAAGCGGAAGACGTAGATTAATTACGGCCGTAAATGAAACCCCTACAAATCAGCATTGTTATTTTATCCTTAGCGGGAGTCATTTCTTTTTTCATGCTACCAAAAGTAGTCGTGAACAATGAAAAGGACAGTCCGGCGGAGAAAAATATGACCTCAAACTCAGTGAGGGACAATGAATTGAATACTGAACTGGCAGAAAAACACACTGTTAAAGTTCAGGACTCAGATTTAAATGTATTGGCGGATTTAAAAAAACAACTGGCAAAAGCGAGTAATACTGAAAAAAAGCTTATTTTTGCCGACTCTTTATCAGCCTATTACCGTAAGCTGCAGCAGTACGACAGCGCTGCTTCTTACAAGGAACTGGCTGCAGAGTTATCACCGAATGAAGCCAGATGGGCATCAACAGGAGATCGTTACGAAGAAGCCTTCAATTTTTCAATCGGAGACGAGCGAAAAGTTTATTTGAAGAAAGCCCAATCGTATTACGACAAAGTATTGGAGGAGAACCCCAAAAACCTGGAAGTCAAATCGAAATTAGCGATGACTTACGTAAGCGGGGAACAACCCATGAAGGGAGTTGGATTATTGAAAGAGGTCTTGAAAGACGATCCCAATAATCAAACGGCGATATTTAATCTTGGAATTTTATCTGTACAGTCTAAGCAATTTGAAAAAGCACTGGAAAGATTTGAAACCTTGCTAAAGATTAATCCGAAACATGCGCCGGCTCACTTCTACAAAGGAGTTTCTTATTTGAGCCTTGGAAATAAACAACAGGCATTAGCCAGTTTTGAAAAAGCCAAGTCACTCGAGAAGGATAAAGAATTTAATGCCATCGTCGATGATTATATTCATCAGGCTGAGGCAGGAAATTAAGTTTTAACATTATAAACAGTTACTATTATGCCTTGCGGTAAAAAAAGAAAGAGACATAAGATCTCTACCCACAAAAGAAAGAAACGTTTGAGAAAAAACAGACACAAGAAGAAGTAGTCCTTACTTCATCTGTGTTCTGAAGATGATTTTTAACCATTCCGCCCAAGGCGGAATGGCTTTATCATATCTACACCTCTAACTTTCTACTACGTTGAGTAAAGAATTATTTATCAGTTCTGCTCAGGAGGGAGATCGTATCGCCTTAGTCAGTGAAAGACGTCTAGTCGAGTATCAGGTTCAGAATAACTCCAATAAATTTAATGTAGGCGATGTCTACCTGGGAACAGTTCGTAAGATTGTACCAGGCTTGAACGCAGCGTTTATTGATATTGGGTTTGAAAAAGATGCTTTTCTACACTATTTCGATTTAGGACCTAAATTAAAGTCCTTACAAAAATATACTGACCAGGTTCTTCACTCACCATCCTCAGTGTCGCCTAGACTCGCTAAGTTCAGGCAAGAACAAGAGATTCCCAAAGACGGGAAAATCTCTCAAGTATTAACAAGAAATCAACCTATTTTAGTACAGGTTGTAAAAGAACCTATTTCCAGCAAAGGACCGAGACTTTCCTGTGAAATATCATTGGCAGGTCGCTACATCGTACTGGTTCCTTTTTCCAATGGCGTTACAGTATCTAAACGTGTCACCGACAAAACGGAAAGAACACGTCTTGTGCGTTTATTGACTTCCATCAAACCCGAAAACTTTGGTATCATCATTCGTACCGTAGCCGAAGGTAAAGAAGTAGCCGAACTGGATGCGGATTTGCGTTCTTTAGTGAAGACATGGGAAGACGGCTTTGCCGCGTTGAAAGTGTCCAAGCCAAGAGACCTTATCATTGGTGAACAAGATAAAACATCTTCTATCTTAAGAGATACGTTAAACGGCTCGTTTGATGCGATCACAGTAGATAAGAAAGAAGTTTATGACGACATCAAAGCTTACCTGAAGAAGATCGCTCCGGATAAGGAAAAAATCCTGAAACTTCATCAGGGTAAAATAAAATTGTTCGAAGCATCAGACATTGAAAAGCAAATCAAAACGTTGTTTGGAAAGTCTGTAAGCCTTCCCGGTGGCGGTTACCTGATCATCGAGCATACGGAAGCGTTGCACGTGATTGATGTGAACAGTGGTAATAAATCCATCTCTGAATCGAATCAGGAAGAGACGGCGTTGTATACCAATATTGAAGCGGTGAAGGAAGTTGCCCGTCAACTGAGATTGCGCGACATGGGTGGTATCATCGTAGTCGATTTCATAGACATGAAGAAAGCGGAAAACCGCAAAGTGATCTATGAACGCATGAAGGCGGAAATGAAGGACGATCGTTCGAAGTTTGTAGTGCTGCCTGTTTCTCGTTTTGGTTTGATTCAAATCACCAGAGAACGTGTACGTCCTCAAACGAATATCACTACCTTAGAAGTTTGTCCTACCTGCAACGGTACCGGCAAGATCAACGCCAGCATCGCGGTAACGGATCAAATTGAAAATCACTTAGACGTGGTGTTAACGAAACAAAACGAAAAGAAAGTAACGATCATCGTACATCCGTTCGTACACAGTTTCTTCACCATCGGATTCCCATCCAAACGCATGAAGTGGTTCTTCAAATACGGCAAATGGATCAAGCTGTTTAAAGATTCTTCTTTCGGTGTCACGGAATACAAATTCCTCAACGCTATGAATGATGACATCGACCTGGAAACAAAAACGAAGAAAGAATTTGTCTTCGATTTGAAAGCGGAAGATGTAGAAGTAGAAGAAGAGGAAGAAGTATAAAGAGAGAACAGAGCTCTGAAAACAGAGAACAGATAAATAAAACAGAGCGGAAGTTGCGTAGAGCGGCTTCCGCTTTTTCATTTACTAGTAAAGTGCAATTTTTTTAATTGTCAATTTGCGCTGTAGAATGAGCTAAAGACTATTGTATGAAAAAAAATCCGGCATAGTGGGTTAAACGCAATTCTTTCTTTTTTTAGTGATAGTTAAAGTCTTGTAAATCATATTTGATAGTCGCCTATCGAATGGATTTATCCGCAATAACGACCTCGTAAATAATTGATTTATAGATCGTTTTAGCAGATTTTTTTGAAAGAATGCAAATCTATTCTGCATTCCTGCTTTATCTTGGTATTAATCCTTCAAAAAATTGAACAATACGACGATTTAGAGTGTCAGTTGGAATTTTTAAAAAGGAGAGTATCATTCAACCAATTCTTAACCATCATTTAAAAGTACAATTTTCTTTCACCCTTAAACTCCTCAACTATGAAGCTCAAAATCAAAATGGCGGTGTTATTTCTTCTTCTGGGAACATCCTGGATGGCGCAAGCACAACGTGTGGTCGGTTACATGCCTTATTGGGCAGGTGATCCCAATTTAATTCAGTACACAAAACTGACGCATATTAATTATGCCTTTGCTTTACCCAATGCAGATGGAAGCATTAAACCGCTTTCAGAAGTAGCAAAATTACAAACCATCGTATCCAGAGCGCATGCCGCTGGAGTTAAAGTATTGATCGCTATCGGAGGATATACAGACAATGGTGAAATGCTGGATTATCGTTTCGAACAATTGGCTGGTAATCCAACAAGCAGGGCCCGCTTTGTATCCGCTGCTATGAACTTAGTGGCTACGTATAATTTAGACGGTATAGATATGGATTGGGAATATCCAGATCCGGGGCAGAGTTCAAACAATTACGATTTACTCATGACTGATTTATCGAATCAGCTAAAACCACAAGGTAAACTTTTGACAGCCGCTGTGACGGGTTATTATAACGGTGGAGGTGTCTCTGCCTTGGCCTTGTCTAAAATGGATTTTGTAAACATCATGGCTTATGATGAAAACGATTTTCAGCATTCAACTTTTGAGTATGCGTTAACTACTCTAAACTACTGGGCTGGAAGAGGCGTGGCGAAAAGTAAATTGAATTTAGGTGTTCCTTTTTACGGAAGACAAAACGGCGAAGTACCTTACTCTACCTTGTTGTCAAGAGGCGCAGATCCGAATGCTGACGTGTTTGGAAGCATCGGTTACAACGGTTTGGTGACGATGAGAAGAAAAGCTCAATATGTAAAAGATCAGGGTTACGGTGGTATCATGATCTGGGAGTTGTCTGAAGATGTTACGAATGCCAACTCTCTGGTTTCAGCTATTTACGGTGTACTTGGAGGAACTACTCCTCCTGTGAATCAAGCACCGTCAGTTACGCTGACCTCTCCTGCTGCCGGAGCATCGGCTAATGCGCCGGCTACTTTTACCTTGACGGCAACAGCAACCGATGCAGACGGCAGTGTAGCGCGAGTGGAGTTTTATAATGGAGCGACGTTGTTGTTCTCTGATAATGCTGCACCTTATTCGTATACCTGGACAGGTGTCGCCAGCGGTTCTTATGCGTTGACGGCAAAAGCAGTCGACAACCTGGGTTTGACCACGACTTCTGCTTCAAGAAGTGTTACGGTAACCACTAGCACACCTACGAATCAGGTGCCTGTTGTGAGTCTTACTTCTCCTGCTAATGGAACATCCGCCCTTGCTCCTGCTTCCTTCGCTTTGACAGCTGCGGCTACAGATGCGGACGGCAGCATTGTAAAGGTAGAGTTCTACAATGGCAGCACGCTTTTATTTACAGACAACGCGGCTCCTTACGCTTATACCTGGACAAATGTTGCAAGCGGTTCTTACACGCTAACAGCAAGAGCTACAGATAATGCAGGAGCAACAACAACTTCCACGGCTTCTGTGGTTTCTGTTACTACTTCAACATCCGGCAATCAGGCTCCTTCAGTAAGAATTACTGCACCCGTAAATAACGGAACATACAACTCGCCGGCTGCTGTGACTATCATGGTTGATGCCAGCGATGTGGATGGAAGCATTACTAAAGTTGATTTCTACAACGGTGCTACGTTTATTGGCACAGACAATTCTTCTCCTTATTATATCGTATGGTCCAATGTGGGCGGAGGTACTTATCCTGTAACAGCTGTAGCTACTGACAACGGTGGATTAACGAAAACATCTGCGGTAGTCAATGTGGTGGTTTATGGTACCGTTATTACACCTCCATCCAATCAACTACCAACGGTTAGCCTGACTGCCCCTACTAACGGAACATCAATAAGCGCTCCGGGTACTTTCAACCTGACCGCTGCAGCCAGCGATGTCGATGGAAGCATTTCCAAAGTAGAATTTTATAACGGTGCTACTTTATTGTTCAGCGATAACACTGCTCCTTATGCCTTCTCCTGGTCAAACGTAGCAGCTGGCTCTTACTCTTTGACTGCCACAGCAACGGATAACCTGGGTGCAAGCAGAACCACCACTGCTACAACAGTTACGGTAACCACCGCTGCACCGGTTAACCAGGCACCGCTTGTTAGCCTGACAGCGCCGACTAACGGCACTTCGACTACCGCTCCGGGTTCATTTAACCTGACCGCATCTGCAAGCGACGCAGGCGGTAGCATTGCGAGAGTAGAATTCTACAACGGCGCTACTTTATTGTTTACGGATTACACAGCGCCATATGCCTACTCCTGGTCAAATGTTTCTGTAGGTTCTTATACACTGACAGCTAAAGCCATAGACAACTTAGGATTGACAGCGACATCAACAGCAGTATCGGTTTCGTCCATTGCACCGGGAGGCGCTTGTACCGTGCCGGCATGGGATGGAAGCATCGCTTATGTGGGTGGAAACATCGTACAGTATGCTGGCATTAAATACAAAGCCAATTGGTGGACACGCGGCGACAGACCGGACATGAACAACGGAGTATTTGGTACCGGCATGGTATGGACGAGTCAGGGTGCTTGCAACGTGAGAGAAGGATACAACAACAATACAGATGCAGAAAGCACGGCGCAAACGATCACCTTGGCACCTAACCCAGTAGAGCATGAAGGTCTGGTGACATTGAATCTGGTGGAGGATGATCAGGTAGAACTTTATGTGATGGATATCAACGGAAGAATCATGAACACGTTGTACAGCGGCGGCATTTCTTATGGGACGCATACGTTCGCTTTGAATTCAATAACACTTGCTCCCGGTATTTATCATGTGATGATGAAAGGCGAGAAAGGAAATGTCAGTGTCAATTTCATCAAGAATTAAGCAGCCTTTTTGATTTGACCTAAAGGGAAGTCTTCACGGACTTCCCTTTTTTTGTGGCATCAAAATCCTAATGGAAGGCTCTCTGCGGTTTACCAGAGGAATCAATTTCTCCCTTATTTTTTACCTGATTGTTTACCTTCTCGCTCCTCGTTTGTCTTCCAAACAGACCTGTTTTAGGGCTTATGCTCCGGGTAATGGCGCCTATTGGACGGATGCCTGAACGGACAACGGTTCTTGTGCTTCTACAGCAAGAGCGGAAGATGGTCAGTCAGCTCATGCGATGACGGTATTCCTAACCCGGCAACGGAAGTCTTGACGATCAACTCAACCGATGTACTCGGCGCGGAGATTAGTATCGTTGATGTCCTCGGAACGGAAGTATTACACATTTCAGCGGCAACTACTGATGTGATCAACATCTCATCGCTTCGCTCGGGATTGTATACAGTGATTGTAAAAACAAAAGGTAATGAAATCAGCAGAACGTTTGTGAAGCAATAATTTTTCAAACAGCTACAATGAATAAGGCCATGTCGATGAATATCGATGTGGCCTTTGTTTTTAGATCATTAAACTGTCTTAACTCGTAATCTCCTGAAGGGACTTTTGAGAGCGAAGAAACAGAGCGTAGAGCGGAGTGTAATCACTGTTTCTGTTTCTAATTTATAATGCGCTATCATTTATTCTTCTCCGAAGCAAAGTCTCCTTCGGGGGATTAGGGGTTTAGGAGGTTTGATTGTACTACTGCGTTTAGAATCTCTCAAACTCCTGCAATATTTTTACTCTTGCAATTTTCTTATTGCAAAAATCTTCCTAACTAAGTGAAGAACTTATGGTATTTCTGTTTGTTGAAACAAGCATGGGAAGCATGGAAGAAAAAAACAACACACCGGAAAACATTCGATTACAAGAACATTACGACAATCAGAAAAACTGGTTGAAGTGGGGCCCTTATGTTTCGGAACGCCAATGGGGAACGGTGCGCGAAGATTACAGTGCCGACGGATCTGCCTGGGATTACTTTACACACGACCAGGCCAGAAGCCGCAGTTACCGCTGGGGAGAAGACGGCATTGCAGGCTGGTGCAACAACCATCAGGAACTTTGTTTTGCTCCGACATTTTGGAACGGGAAGGATGCTATTTTAAAGGAGCGTTTTTTTGGTTTGAATGGAAAAGAAGGAAACCACGGAGAGGATGTAAAAGAATTGTATTACTACCTCGACGGAACACCAACGCATTCATACATGAAAATGCTGTACAAATATTCACAGCAGGAGTTCCCTTATCGTGATCTGGTAGAGACAAATGCAGGCCGCGGCAAAGAAGACCCCGAGTATGAATTGCTGGATACCGGTATTTTCAAAGACAATGCCTATTTCGATATTGTCATTGAATATGCCAAAGCAAGTGAAGAGGATTTGCTCATTCGTATCACTGCGCATAATCGTTCCTCTCAAGCCGCACCACTTTTTATTTTGCCCACTTTATGGTTTAGAAACCGCTGGGATTTTGGCTTAGTGGATCACAAGCCGGAGATCGTATTGGAGAATGGCCATGACGAGGTGCAATCGATCAGAGCCGAACACTCCAGGTTGGGTAAGTATTATTTGTATTTCAAAAAAGCGGATCAAATCCTGTTTACGGAAAATGAAACGAACAAAGAAAGAATTTTTAACAGCCCCAATAAAACAGT
>JAQZBV010000128.1 GCA_029237685.1 Cytophagaceae bacterium
GTCTTTTGTAGGTTACGAATGATCGCTGCTACTTCCTGTTGCCCTTCGTGAGGCTTTACTTTATTGAGTGAAACAGAGAAGTAATCCGTATAGGCTTTGGCCAATTCATTGATGATAGAAGAAAGCAATATGGACCATTCCGTCAAACGATAGGCTTTGTATACATTCGCTAGCCCAATACCCGTCATGGTTGAAGTTCCATTGATCAGGGCCAGTCCTTCTCTCAGTTTAACTTCCAAAGGCTTTACATTGTAATGCGCATACACTTCAGATGCACGAAGTGTCTTCCCTTGCCAGGTTACTTTACCTTCGCCGATTAAGGACAAAGCAATTTGGCCCAACTGCACCAGATCACCGCTTGCTCCTACACCACCATGTTCTCTGATGACCGGATATATTTCGTTATTGACAAAAAACAATAAGTTTTCAACGACCTGAATATGTACTCCCGAATAGCCTTGTGCCAAAGAACTCAAGCGAGCCATCAAGGAAGCTCTGACGTCTTCAGGATCCATGATTTTACCCGTACCCGCCGCATGACTGCGGATCAGGTTATATTGCAGTTCTTTGCTTTGTGAATCTTCTATGACATAAGGCGCCATAGGTCCAAAACCTGTGTTGATACCATAAATCACTTTGTTCTTAGCAAAATCCACTAAGAATTCATGACTTTCATTAATTCGGCCAGCCACTTCCGGAGAAAGCTCCATTGTTTCTTTGCCTTTCCACACTTTTACGAAATCCTCGAATGAAAATTTAGCAAATTCAAATATGACCTTGTTATCCTCTTTAGTAATCAATTTCTTCTATTCGTTTACTATGCTTCTATAAAAATTGTCAGGAGTATACAATTACGAGCCTGTTTTTGTTTCGCTTATTACTACCTTGTCAGGATAAAATACTCCTTAAAATAATACAAGATTACAAAGTTACTATTTTGTTCTATTATCTAAAAATAGAATAGGCTTTCTATTTTCAGATTTGTATTTGACTTTTCCCAGTTCTTCCATGGTTTGAAAAACGATATCCGGAGTGACTCTCAATGCTGCTTTAAAAAGTTCAACTAACTGTTTTTTAGCAACTTCTTTGTCTTTTTTAGTGCAAACAAAAACCGTCAGTGTGTCTAGCATCATCTCATCGGTACTCACTTTTAGGTAGTAATCCACGATAAAATCGAGTTTATTGAGCACTTCAAAAACTGCTTGTGGAAAAATTGTTGTGCCTTTGAATTTGATCATTTGTTGCTTTCTGCCCAATATAGGTCCTAATCGAGGAGTTTTTTTGCCGCAAAGACAGGGTTCTTGGTGCATAATGGCAATATCACCTGTTTTATAGCGAACCAAAGGCATGGCTTCTACTCCAAAAGTAGTGATCACTACTTCGCCTTCTGCTCCTTCGGGCACCGGATTGCCTTGATTATCTAACAATTCGACATAAATAAGTTCTTCTAATACGTGCCCTCCTTTTCCCTGTTCACATTCCGTAAAAGCAGTCCCTTTTTCTGTAGAAGCATAGGTAGAATACAATTTCACGTCCCATTGTTCGAGAATACGCTGTCCCAACACATTATTAGTAAAATCGGGATTTCGAATGGGCTCTCCGATACATAGTATTTTCTTCACAGAAGAGGCCTGGTAATCTATCCCATGCTCTTTTGCATAATCTATCATCTTCAATACAAAGGAAGGCACAGCGATCATGTATTCAGGACTTAAACTCTGAATGGCATCCCACTTCATAGACGGAAGTCCAGGACCTGAACGGATGACCGAAGCACCTAATTTTTGCGCACCGAGAAAATAAGCCAATCCGGCCATGAATTGTTTATCCATGGTGGTGGTCAACAATATCTTTGTACCCGCTGTCACCCCTGTTGCTTTCAAAGACAAATATTCATTGAGTGACAAACGCTCCAAATCTTTTTGACTTAAAGGGAAAGATACCGGTTTGCCCAATGTACCGGAAGTACTGCTGTAATCGATAATCTTGGAAGGGTCAATGCTCAAAAAATCATCGTTTTCTTTTTGCAAATCATCTTTGGAAGTCAAAGGCAATCGTTTCAAATCTTCGATTGATTTGAAAGAAGCCAAATCAAAACCGATCGATGCCCATTTCTTTTTGTAGTAAGGAGAATGCAGGGCAGCGTATTCGATGGCCTGAAACAGTTTGGTAAACGTCGCCGAAGGCGCTTGATCTATGGTTGAGTTACTCATGTTCTAATATAACCGTTGCTGTGGCGTATACCTTGGTGTGAGAAATAGAAAGCTGTATAGCTGAAATCCCTACTGAAATCGCCCACTCCATCGCGGAGCCGCTCAATTTCAAATAAGGCTTGCCTGACGTTTCATTGAGCACTTCTATCTCATTGAAATTAAATTCATCGATCCATTGAACACCGACTGCTTTCAAAAAAGCTTCCTTAGCGGCAAAGCGACCGGCGTAACTTTCATACTTTGATTTTCCTTTTGGCTCACAGATCGCAATCTCTTGCACAGAGTATACCTTCTCTAAAAAACCATACGGCTTTTCGATTTTTTGCTTGACGCGCTCTACGTCTACGATATCAGTGCCTAATCCCTTGATCACTTCTTATCGTAAAGTTCTTTGAGCCGTTTTTCAATAGATAATCGCTCTGGTTCTGAAGAAATCTCCTTGGTTAAAGCGAGTGTATAATAACTTTTAGCAGCTGCTTTATCCGTCAATATTCTATCAAAGTAATCCCCTAAAACTTTGTAGGTATAAAAATAATCCGGATTAGCATGCAGGTAAAAATTCAATTCTGTCGCCGTCAACCGATCGTCTGACTTACCACGCAGGATGGCGTCCATCCGCAACCCTAGCTTTTTATGTTTCACAAAAGACTGGAAGGTTTCACTTGATCCGAATTCATCTGCCGGAACATCTTCTGTAGTCAGAGATAACGAAGCATTCAACCCGGGCATACCTGCTGCGTGAGCAAACAGAGTATCCAATTGGAAACACAGGTATTTACCCAATTGATAAGGAGGAGCGGAAATCCATGTCTTATGCTCATAGGGCGAAAATAAAATGGAATGATGCGCCAACAATTGGTTCACGGACTTTTCATTTCCAAGACCGATGTTCTGACCTTTCAATCCTCTTTTATCTCTGGCGATCAGTGCCATTTGATCCACATCAATGTACGGTAAAGAATCAATCAGCTCTACAACCCTGTTGTAGCGGTAGGTAGAAGTCCCTTGGCTGATGTATTCCTGATTCAGTTGATCGTTATACAGCGCTGCACATTGAAAATGATTGGTCAAGATCAAACGTTGTTCTTTTTTGTTGACCTGATAAATCATGGTTGTATCCGGTGTCTTTTCGATCACCACCACATTGGAATCCAAAGCAGAACTGATCAGGAAAGATTCCGACACAAAGGATTTTCTCTTCTTGATGATGGCATATGCTTCTTCAATCGTTTGTGCATATTGCACCACTTCTCTCGCGATGATGGAGACGGGTGTAGCCGCACTCGTAGGCACACCGGATTTTGCGGCATTGAGCGTGACGGTCAAGCCTCTTTCATTCATACCGGAAACCACACCCATTAAACCGGCCCATGAAATGCTTAGGTATTTATAGCCTTTATCTGGTTTCACGATAGAAATTAATTTTTCTTTCGCAAAATCTTCCCCGGCATAGAAATCAAAATTTCTACCGACCAGCAATTTACCTTTTGTTTTCTCTCCCCATACCGCATAAGCCGTACATCCCACCAGGTTCATGTTCTGCAGAGCATGACCAATGTCGTGAGCCGCATGGTAATTCAACATTCTATGATAACCCGGACCTATAAATTCAAATTCATCGGACGTCACAAAAGACTCTCCATAAATTTCCTGCTGGTACTCTACAGGAACATATTCGTGCATGTCGCGATTGAACCAGGCGATCATGTATTTCAAAAATTTGAGGTAAAACTCAGAAGGAACCTGACGTTTGATTTCATTGACGAAGTAAACCTCCTGCTGATACATGAGTTCTTTGCACAGTTTACCATACACAACACCACGTTCAAACGGTTCTCCTTCGATATACACGATCCAGATACCCGTAGCGGAATCTTTCTTTAGCCAGTTATTGCCTAATACGTATTTGTTCTCTCCTGCTTCCGTTCTATGGAGTGACAGGTATTTTTGTTCATTCGCCACTACAGGAGGATCGAAAACCACCAGGTAGCGAAATAATAAAATCGCCGCTCCAATAAGTAGCCCAAGCCCCAGCAATGGGTACAAGACGTATTTTTTAAGCTTTTTCAATGGTAAAAGATTCATTTTGAGCCTGCAAATATACAAAAAACGGACGTTAGTCGATAGTGGTTGTCATTAGTTTTTCCTATACAAGAGCTGCCACTGTCCCTAACCGCTAACGAATAAGCCCAGCCTATTTAATCGAAAAACTGCCAGTTGATGCCAAATTCGAAGGTTCTGGACATACCTGAGTAATAAGGAGTGACCATATAACCATTCCCTCCTAAACCCTGGTTGATGTAAGCCATTTTTACAAAAAAACGGGCTGTTTTCACCTGCATGTTCAAAAAGACATCGAACAAAGCATAGGAGTCTAATTGACCGAATGGACTACCTGCGTTACCGCGGTAATATTGCTGCGTAACGGGCATATACCGATTGCCTATCCAGGCAGATCGAAAAAAGACATCGACACCAATCTGCATGTAGGTGGCTTTCTTGAAGACGTATCCCTGGAGTAATAGACGAGTTTGGTTGATCGTCTCCGGTACTCTCAGAATATTATCGTCTGAACTGAAATTGTATTGGAAAGTATTTTCGAAAATCCACAAACGCTTGTTGACACCCACATGAACAGTACTTGACCATACATCCAAGTCGTTGTTGAATTGCGCAGGATGAGCAAATTGATCCATGTAGACATAATCCTTAAATCGCATCCACTTGGTAGAAGGAGTAAAACTTAAGGATTTGTAACGCAACCTCAGCTGAGCGCTCAACTGCTGCAGGCTGATAAAATTAAATTGATTATCCCAACGGATGTGATTGCCATCGTACAATTGCTCCTGAAAGGTTGCGGTGTATTGCATTTGTCGATAACGCACTTCCAATAATTTATTGATCAAACTGGCTTCCATGACATGCTCTGAGGATGCAATAGACCATTCTGTAAAGACACCAGCATACCATGACTTGTACAACTTACCGATCAATTCCCCCCCTGCCATGGTATTCAGCCCTTCTTTAGCCAGCGCGGAACTGTTGGGCAATTCGTATTTGTAATACCTGGCTTTGTAATACAAAGAGTAAAAAAGCAAATGGTTATTACCTTTTACACCCAACTTAAAATCGCTTTGCAAGTAAGCCACTTTGTCTTCTGTGGAATTTGAATCGTTGTAAATGGCAGGATAAAAGGCCGCGTTGTTTCTTGGATTCGGATCACTGAAACGATTGGTTCGAGATGCAATATCCAACTGATTGAAGACTTGCAAAGAGCTGTCCTTACGTATAGAATACTGCTGATAAATTCTTCCTGAAAGTCGCTTCTCTGTGGTTGTGACACCCGTCAATCCTACCCTTGACAAATCGTAATCGTAGAGATCCTTGTTGGTTGAGTCACCGGTATCAGGCACAATGCCCCCCTGATCATAATGCAAATGACTCATCGAAATCACTTGTGCCAGTAATTGGTAGCGTGTATCTTTAGAGTAATAGCGGCTATTCAATGCAAAGCCCCAATTGCCAGCCTGACGGTCTGTGGCATTCACTGCGCCCAATAACTTTCTTGCCCCCATGCGGCGAATCATTGCCGTCATGTTCCAGCGAGAGCTTATGTTTCTTGAATGAACAACATACATGCGCTGCTGCCCTTTAGAACCTTGCACATAATCCAAAGAAGTATAGGGCGAACGAGTATCCATATAAGGCATGGAATCGGGAAGAATGGCAAAATCATCGAAGGCGGTAAAACCGTAGCGTGCGCCAATGGTGCTGGGTGTAAACGGAATAACGCGACCTCTTGGGGTGAGGTAATTGCCTAAATCTTGTGAGTATACTCCATTCTTAAAGAGCGGTTGATACGATTGTAAACCGGTCAAAGAATTGGAAGGATGCATAACGCGGCTGCGATTATAATACACTTCGTCTCCAGTCTGCAGGATGACTGAAGTGGGATTGTATTTCATTTTGGTTGAATCATCTAAAATTTGCGCTTCTGCTGAAGACACAACAAAGAAAGTCCAGACAAAAAAAACGGCAGTTGATATATGTTGAAAAAGGATTTTCACGAATTCAAAATTAATCAATTAATTCGAAAGCTGTGTCCTTCGATCCATTGCACGTTGAATATTTTGTAAAAGAAGATCTTCTCCTTCTATAAACTCTACGGCAATAGGAATATAGAACAAGGGTAAATCTTTCCACAATTCTTTGGTAACAGTACTAAGACGGGCATAATCTTTTTCTGTGATCAGAATTCCAGCCTCTTTGTCTGCCAGCTTTTGATAGGCCTTCATCACCTCGTACGATTCTTTTTCTGAAAAATAGTGATGGTCAGGATATTGAATATGTTCAAGCAGTGTTTTTTCCTTTTGTAAATGAAGGACTAAAGGCTGAGGTCTTGCAATGCCGGTGACGAGTAACCAGCGAGATGGTTTTGTAGCCGTATTAAAAACAGGAATTACCTCCCCATAAGCGAATGCACTAAAAGCTATCGGTACATCCTTCGCATATTTTAGAATCTGACGCATAAAGGAAGTGCGTTCTTTCATTGTCATATTATATGGACACTTGGATACAATGATGGCATCGGCACGCTGAGCCCCCTTTCTTAACTCCCTCAAACGACCGGAAGGAAAAGGATAATCATGAAAGAAAGGTCTAGTATAATCACACAAAAGAATCGAAAAATCAGGTTGTACGGCGCGGTGTTGAAAGACATCATCCATGAGCAACAGATTCACATGAGGATATAACAGATGAATTTTTTCAGCCGCCTCTACTCTTCTTTCTCCTACATTTACACGTACTTGCTGACCGAATTTCAAAAAGAACTGCCAAGGTTCATCTCCCACTTTTTCAGAACTCAACGTCTCTTCGACAGGCAAAAAACCTTTGGTCTTTCGTCCATATCCCCTGCTTAAAGTAGCTATCGTATGAGTACCTAAAAACTTTCGAATAAAATATTCGATATGAGGCGTTTTACCTGTTCCTCCAACCGTGATATTGCCTACCCCAATGGAAAAAACAGGGGTTTTAGAGACTTTGAACACACCTTTGTTATACAAACAAGACCTTATTTCGATCAATAAGCAATACATTAACATGAACGGGTATAATAACACCATTAAAATAACTTTCATGAAGACTAAATTAATATATGCTTTTATGTATAGTACTAAAATAAGTGACTTATCTGCTATTAAAACAAGCATACTGTTGGAATATTACAAAGGTATGCGGAATATTACAGTGATTGAAATACTACTCAAATCTTTTTATAAAACAAAGCGTAATATATTAAGGCAAAATTGCCCCCGGTAGCTAAACAAACTACAAACAACTCAACCTTATTATGGTAAATTTCACCTTCAAAGACTTAAAGCTAAATTTTTCACCGCTGTTGACAATAGCTTTTGTTGTACTATTACAATTCTCTTTTTTTAAGGTTCAGGCCCAATCTCCAGGGGGAGTCGGAACCGTTAATCTTAAAATGTGGCTGAAAGCTGATGCCGGCACCAGTACTACTACTAATGGCACGGCACTCAGCACCTGGACAGATCAGAGCCCTGATGCAAGAAGCGCTACACAAGGCACTGCAGCCTCTCGTCCTACCTTTTACAATACAACCAACTTAATTAATTTCAATCCCGCTATTAATTTTGATGGAACAGAGGATATGACATTTAGCAGTACAGGATTACCTTCCGGAAACAGTACAAGATTTCTCTTCGCTGTTGCAACTGCCAATGGCACCGCAGGTAGCAATCAATGGATTTTTTCTTATGGAACACAAACTGCCGGTAGGAATTTCAGTATTGGTCAGCAAGGAGGAACTAATAATCCTTTCAATGGAATGTGGGGAGGACCTGCCGACGTTATTCAGACAGGCTCAGCATTCAGTTCCGTTCCTCTTATTATTAATGGAGGATTTACAGCTGGAACAACACTTTCTATTACATCCAACCAAAGAGCCAGTGAGACCAAAACCAACAATACCATCAATACCCAGTTGGCAACACCCGCATACATTGGTAGATCTGCAGGAGGTGGAATAACAGAACGATGGAACGGTATGATAGCTGAAGTCATTTGTTATAATGGAACTCCTAGTGTCGATCAGAACGCACAGATCAATACCTACCTTGCGATCAAATATGGAATTAGCCTCGATGCTACGGCAGCAATCAACTACAGATCATCAAACCCTACTATCATATGGAATTACACTACCAATGCGGGATACAACAACGACATTGCGGGAGTTGGCAGAGACGATAATTCTGGCCTCAATCAAAAACAATCGAAGTCTGTTAATACAGATGACCTGGTCACGATTGGACTTGGGTCGATAGCAGCGACTAATGCTGACAATACAAATGCCTTCGGGGGCTCTAACCGATTTTTCATATGGGGCAATAATAACGGTGCTACCAATGCATGGAGTACAACAGAAGCTCCTAGCTGCTTCAAGCGTATTGCACGTGAATGGAAAGTTCAAGAAACAGGGTCCATTGGTAACTGCAAGTACAGAGTGCCGGAAAGCGGTGCTGCTACCAATCTTCCAGGAGCACTTGTGGGGCCCGTGTATATGCTTGTAGATGGAGATGGAGACTTCAGTGCAGGAGCAACACCATACTTAATGACAAAAGTAGGGAACAATTGGGAAGTAGACGCCGACCTAAGCAGTGGCCAATATTTCACATTCGCTACTTCTTTAGCAACTTCCGTACTTTCAGGTAACGCTACCATTTGTTATGGTGCAAGTACAAACCTTTCTATAGCTCTTACTGGCACTGCTCCTTGGTCGCTTACATATTCTGATGGACTTACACCTGTAAGTGTAACAGGTATTGCATCCAGCCCTTATGTTGTGAGTGTTACTCCTTTAGCCACGAGCACCTATACCGTGACGGCTTTATCTGCGGGAGGCTGTACCAGTTCGCAAGCGGGAGATCGTACAGGAAGTGCAGCAATCACTGTGAATTCTAGCCTCTTCCAATTATCCTCTGAGGATATTATTGCCTATTATAAGTTCAACGGCAACGCCAATGACGAAACCAAGAAAAACCAAGGCACGCTTCAAAATGCACCGACTCTCACTACAGACCGTTTTGGCATTGCCAACAGTGCATACAGCTTGAACGGAACAAACCAATACATTACAACCACAAATTCATTTACAGATCCAAACATCTTCTCTTTTTCTATTTGGTTCAATACCAGCAATCTTATAGGCGGTAAATTGGTAAGTTTTGGAAGTTCTGCAACAGGTTCAAGTACGGACTTTGATCGTCATATTTACATGAGCAACACAGGAAAACTAAACCTTGGCATAAATCCCGTCACGTCTGTAATAGTTAGCAGCCCACTTGCATATAACGATGGTAACTGGCACATGGCAACCGCAACTGTTGGTGCGGCAGGAATGAAACTTTATGTAGACGGAAGCT
>JAQZBV010000129.1 GCA_029237685.1 Cytophagaceae bacterium
TCCAGTGAAAAAAGTATGCGTTGAAAACTGCCATATACAATGTAACCGATGCACCCAATCAATACAACAGTCAATAATGTACCCGCTATTAATTTAAATCGGGTATATTCTAATCTGCCACTGTGACTGTGCCATTTTTCCTTGTTCTTCATTGCAGCCTTTCGTCTCCTGATACAATATAACTAATGTAAGGCAAAAAATGAATGAAATAATGCGCATAATTATGCAGTTCCGGAAAGCGAAAAAATACTATTCAAGCCTGTAGGAACAGTATTAGGGACACTTAGGAATCATAATACCAATTCGATGTATAATTTCTCCAATGTTTCCTTTGCCTGTATACAAAAACCAGGATGCACCTTAGAGGCCTGCACCACGGTGCTACGCGTAGCGGTTAACCAGCGAAAACGCGACGCAGCATCCAACTTACCAATAGGTCCACTTTCAGAACTGCCGTTGCTGATTTGTACCAGGGCATTCAAATTATTACGCAATCCTTCTATATCGATCTCAACACAAAATGCTTTGAGTCGTTCATCATCCAGCTTTATTTTTGCCGATAAAAAATTCTGTTTGGCACAATACAAAATCACTCCGACATTTATAAACTCCTCCCGCTCTACCCTTGGTACGACGCGGATGACGGCATACTCAAATAAGTCCTTCTCTAGCATCTTGCACTTCTTTTATAAATGAAACGGAATGAGCCAACCTTGCTTCCAGGAAAGTAACATAGGCTTTGCGGTGTTCTTCTTTCGATGTGAAAACTTCTTCATCCTTTAACCAATCGTCCGGAATCAATGACACAATAGCTTCTATGCGATCTTTTGTAAGCAAGAGCGAAAATTGTTCGTGAACAGTTTTCATCTCCGTAGCCCGTGATAGAAGCACATGATCTTTTACGAAAGTGAAAGGTCGAGTGGCCTGTTCTTTCCAGTTGTTCCAGGAATGATGAAAATACAAAGAAGCTCCGTGATCGATGAGCCATAGTTGCTGGTGCCAGATCAGCATGTTGGTATTCCGACATGTGCGATCAATGTTCATGAGTAAACAATCCAGCCATACAATTTGCGATGCCAGTAAAGGCTCCACTTTGGTCACCGTCGGATCAAAGGTAATGGCGCCGGAGAGGTAATGTAAGCCCAGGTTTAATCCTACGCTGAATTTCATGAGGTCCTGAATTTCCTCATCCGGTTCTGCCCTTCCAAAGCCTTCGTCAAGGGTTGCAAATACCAATTCCGGAACCCTTAAACCCAACGTACGGGCTATTTCTCCTCCGATCAATTCTGCAATTAAAGCCTTCGTACCCTGCCCTGCTCCCCTAAATTTAATGACATATAAAAAGTCATCGTCTGCTTCGGTTATGGCAGGCATAGAACCGCCCTCTCTCAAAGGGGTAACATAACGGGTGACCTGAACAGTTCTGAGTTCTAATTGTGTATCGTACATTGAAGGCATGCGTTTACCCAACAATGATACTAAAAGAGCCAGTAGAAACAGAGCGAAGCGTGAAAAAAAAATAGCACTTTAATTCCCATAAGGCATTCTATTTTGATTAAAGCAGCAAATTCCAAATGATAAATTACAAATAAACTCTAAACTTCAATCAACCAAAGCTATTACCATCCATCTGTATTCACTCTCTTTAGGTATTTGATTATCGGAGCTTATTTGTGATTTGGATCTTGTAATTCATTAAACCGATTATACTATAGTAATTGGGAAGTAAAACACTAAATGATTCTAACCATGCAGCGTACATCTCTTTCACCGACATACATTTCTATACAAGCTCCACTAGGATCAAGGTCTGGAGCATCTAATAATTGCTGAAAAGTCTCCCCGATCACTGCAGGATTCTTGAAATAATCCTTTAAGTATACGCTGTTGTAATTACCCTTTCTGATGGTATACGTTTCTAATCCCAAACTCTTTGCTTCTTCTTCGGAGAACTGTTCTACACCGGCTTTGTAGCTGATCACTCCTTTCTTATTGGGAAAAGAAACACCAAAAAAAACTCTGTCACGAGCCGTCACTATCGCATGAAGGGTGTGATGAGCTGCCATGATACCGTCGGGAAAAGAATCTGCCGTCACATACATCACAGGAATATCATTCTCCAGAACAAACCTTTCCATTGTTTTTTTTAACAAATTTACAGCAATTCATGTACAGAAACCATTGCCTCTTGCGACGATAAGAGGTTACTATTGCGACATTATAGTTTGATTGTTGTTAAAGTAGAAAGCAACAAGATCTATTAAGACTAAGCTGTTTCAGATCAGGGCGTTTCCCTCCGGGCCGGGCTTTCGGCACTCTCCCGAGAAGGTGGGATCAAACAAGGGACTCTTCCCTAACTCAAATTTCTAATTTAGCCTTGAATTGATTACTTTAGAGGGAAGCAATCTCAGCGGTATGAAAAACAAAATCACTCTTTCCATCGATCACAACAATGCCAAACGTATGGCTTATTTTTTAAATGCGGTAGAAGATGAATTGAAAGAGATTCCTTTTGACTGGAAAAATTGGGCCTTGGCCGATCGCATCGTGGGAGCTTGCAAGTTTTTTTCGACTACTACACAAGATCCTCTAAGCATCAGCCTCGTGTTTTGTGATTCGTATTCCGATGCCAATGAAATAGGGAAAGCCAATTCACTTGCCTTCCCCCAAGCCAAATGGAGCGTGAACGGTGATGTGCTGTTCTTTGTAGCATGCGATGACAAGTATAAAGGGAATGATGTACTTAGCCTTTTTGCTGGAGAGGAATGAGTTGTTAGTTGTTAGTTGTTAGTTGTTAGTTGTTAGTTATACTTACTTTATTTTCTGTTTTCTGTTTTCAGTTATCAGTTTTCAGTTTTCTATTTTCTATTCTCTAACGCCTGTCTGATTTCTCCGGTCAGCAGACCGCTTCCACCACCATAATGTTGCAGGATAATGATCTCAGGATTTTGTAGGGTAAACGCTTCACGTAACCTGTTTTCTGTTTTCTCTTCGATCCCGCTGCTCAATAAAACAAGGTCAAATGTATGCTGGGCAAACAGGCTCAATGCTTCTTCATCATCTGTCCCCACAGCTTCCCAATCGGAATTTTGATTGATTAATCGCACCACAACTTCTAATATCTGCACATGGCGACCGATGACAAGAATCCTTGTTTTCATCAAGAAAGGTGAGTGCTAATTTCTTCCAACGCTTTTCTTTGTCTGACCTGTGTTTCCCTGGTACGCAAAGGCTCCTCTAATTTTTCAGCCACATCCAGAAAACCTAAAGCGATCATGCATACCGGTTCCTGATCCGCGGTCAGGCCAAGATCAGCGGTTAGTTTTTTGCTGTCAAATCCCCCCATCAAATGGGCGTAGATATTTAGGGTTAAAGCCTGTAGCACCAAATTGGCATTGGCCATTCCTACATCGTGCATGGCCGTTCTGTTTTCTTTCTCCGTCGCTGCGAATGTTTTCCTGGCAACCGCTGCGATAAGCACGCCGGCATCTTTTGCCCAAACCGCATTAGTCGCCACCAAACAACTTTTCAATGTTTCATAACCCGCTGTACCGCGATGCGCATAAATGTACTGCCAGGGCTGCTCATTGTTGGCACTTGGCGCCCAGGAAGCTGCTTCCAGTATCGTATCCAAATCATTTTGTTCGATCTCTTCCTGAAAGAAAGAACGGGGACTCCAACGGTTCTTGATCAAATCAATCACCGGATGGAAGGTATTCGCTGTTTTTATCGTCTTCATGTTATGAATTGATTTTCATAGGAACTTCCATCAATAATATTTCCGTTTTAGAAGTCGCTTTGAGGTGTAAGTTTTCTATATCCCAAATGCCTAATCCGTCGCGGGTAGCCAATGCATGACCATTGATTTCTACATCACCGCTTAGAATGAACGCATACACGCCATTACCTTGTTTCTTGATTTTATAATCCACTTCTATACCTTGATCTAAATCTCCTCTATGAAACCAGGCATCCTGATGGATCCACACGCCTTCGTCATCGGCGCTTGGTGACAGTACTTGTTGTAGTTTATTGTGACGGTCTGCAGGGTTCAAGGAAATCTGATCGTAGCGAGGTGTTACATTTTTCTTATTAGGGAAAACCCAGATCTGTAAAAACTTGGTCAACTGATCCTGATTTCTATTGTATTCACTGTGGTAAATACCTGTTCCCGCACTCATCACTTGTATGTCACCCTTTTTGATGACAGCTGTATTGCCCATGCTGTCTTTATGTTCTAAGTCGCCTTCTAAAGCGATAGAAATAATTTCCATGTTATCGTGCGGGTGTTTGCCAAAGCCCATGCCCGGATCTACGCGGTCATCGTTCAGCACGCGCAATACACCGAAGCTCATGCGCTCAGGATTGTAGTAGTTTGCGAAACTAAAGGTATGATGACTGTCCAACCAACCGTGGTTGGCATGTCCGCGTGTGTCTGCTTTATGGAATACTGTATTTGCCATAATGGTAGAGTTTGTGTTCGGTATGTGATTAAATCCTAATTGGTCTGTTTTATTTTCCTTCTCGTTCTTGACGACATTACCTAATGCGGAAGTGGCCACGAGCATGCTTGTGCCCAGCAATCCTTTTTTGAGAAAATCCTTTCTGTCCATGGGTGTTGATCGTTTATATGATTCAAATATAGAGGGAGAGGCACTGTTCTGCCTTGATCTATGATAAGAAATCATTCCTCATTCCATTATAACCCATGAATTGAAACAGAAGAGCTATACACCTTATAGTATATCCGCTTTTATTCTAAGGAGTATTAATCTCATCATTTTAGAATAATCGCCTTCTCGTTACTCACAATGAGTGGATATTCCCCGTTATTTAAAAAATAGTAGAATACTTACACTATAAATATGTAGACTAAATACACACTCCATTGATCCCAGACCTCATAAATCCCGATATAATTGAATATAAAAAAAAGTAAGCATGCTAATTGGACTTAAGTAATTAGATTTTCATCTGCTATAATAAGCAGTTCATCTTTTAGAATTTTTATTTCACTTAATTTTTAGCATTATGAAAAATACCATAAAAGTACTCGCCTGTTTCATTGCTGTATTTATAGCACACAGTAGTTTCGCACAAATACAAGAAGTTTTGATGTTGACTGTATCAAGCGGCGGCAACAGCGATCAAACGGCTGTTAGATTCCTGGATGAAGCGACTGACACCTTCGATTCTCAGTACGATGCCTACAAGTGGGATAATCCGGGAAATACACCCAACCTATTTACTGTTTCCGATGAATCGTATGCGATCAATGCCATGGCTAAAGAGTTTGAAGAAAAGACAATTGCCTTGTATTTCAAAGCGGCTTTCTCCGGAAGTTACACCTTGAACTCAGATGAAATAGGTGCTTTTGATTCTACCTGGAGCATTACATTAATAGATAATAAAATGAATACTGAAACTGATTTAAGATCACATCAGGACTATGTTTTCCAGGCACAACAAGATGATGCATCTAATCGCTTCTCGCTACAATTCAATGTAGAGCCACAAGTGGTAACCAGTGCACAGGAGAAGAATGCGGTAGAGGATGTGATATACGCCTATGGAGCAAACATCATGATTGATATGGCTCTTGAATCCAGTTCTGTATTCATCACAGATATGCTCGGAAATGAGGTGTTCAATGCTCCCGTTTCGACGAATAATGAATCAGTATGGAGTTTTTGTCCTGGAAAGAATGGCATCTACATTGTCAGTTTATTGAGCAACAATAAACGCTACTACAAAAAAGTATATGTAGATTCTAATGTCGTCTTATAATGATCTCCAATAGAAAAATCAAAAGGAGTCTGATCGATCAGACTCCTTTTTTTATGTTGTATCATTTTATTCTGGCCCTGATTTCAGGTGCGACTTTCGTCCCAAACAATTCAATCGAACGCAGTAATTTATCGTGTGGCAAATCCGGTCCGGCAATGGTCTGCGCCAGAAATCTGGTATGAGCAAACAATCCATGATGATAGATAATTTTCTCTACCACTTCTTCCGGACTCCCTACTAATAAAGGTCCTTTAGGCGACCGCATCCATTCGAACTGTTCACGCGTCAGTTTCCCCCAACCTCTTTCTTTGCCGATCTTGGTCATGAGCTTTTCATAGGTCGGCCAAAATTCATCGGAGGCTTGTTGAGACGTATCTGCAATGTGCATGTGGCAATTCATGGCCAACTGTAATTTCGTTTCATCGTGTCCTGCTTTCTTGGCCGAATCACGGTAAAGTTTTACCAGGGACACAAAATGTTCGGGAGCGGAACCGAGTATAGCAACCGTAACAGGCAAGTTCAAGGTCCCGGCACGCACCATAGATGCGGGAGTACCACCTACAGCCAGCCAAATCGGCAACTTATCCTGATAGGGTCTTGGGTAAACACCCAGGTTGTTGATCGACGCACGGTGTTTTCCTTTTGAAGAAACTTTTTCCGTCTCGTTGATCTTCAATAACAATTCCAGGTGTTCTGTAAATAATTCATCGTAATGCTGCAGGTCATAACCAAACAATGGAAAGGATTCAATAAAAGAACCACGTCCCGCCATGATTTCTGCGCGGCCGTTGGAAATCAAATCCAATGTGGCGAAATTTTGAAAGGTCCTTACCGGATCGGCGGAACTCAATACCGTCACCGCACTGGTCAGCCGGATGCGTTTGGTCACCGCAGCCACCGCGGCCAGCATCACTTCGGGGGCAGAGATCATATAGTCCGGACGGTGGTGCTCACCGAGCGCATAAACATCCAAACCAATTTCATCGGCTAGCTTTGCCTCTGCCAATAATTCTTGTGCGCGTCGATGTGCGTTAAGGGCTTTACCAGACGTACTGTCTGCCACTATTTCTCCGAAAGTACTGATGCCTAATTCCATAATTAAACGTATTGTTTTCCTACTGCAAATAAGTCGATTTAGTTCGTCGCATCCATTGACCTATATCAATCATTTTGACAAAGGATGTTGGAGCCAAATCAAAGCGAGGGAGGGATGGTAAACAACAAAGGGTAAAGGGTGAGCGGTGAAGGGTTATATGGGTGTCAGGTCTTTCGACCTGACACTGATGGAATGAAACACAAGCTGATTAATAACTACTGGCCGTGTCAGGTCGAAAGACCTGACACCCACAAAAGGGTGAACAGTGAGCCGGTTATTCGTTTTAGGTTTAAATACCTGAATCCCATTCACAGCTCACCTCCTCCGCTCACTGTTCACCCTTCACTGCTCACTCTTTATAAATTCATTCCACCGGAAACTTCAATGCGTTGCGCGTTGATCCATTTTGCCTCTTCCGTACATAAGAAAGCCACTACTCCACCGATATCATCCGGCAATCCTACGCGTCCCAAGGCTGTTACGCTCGCTACATACTGATTGAGTTGCGCATTGTCTCTTACGGCGCCTCCTCCGAAATCTGTTTCGATGGCCCCAGGTGCAATCACATTGACCGCAATGTTGCGTGCGCCAAATTCTTTTGCCTGGTATTTGGTCAGTGTCTCAATGGCTCCTTTCATGGCTGCATACGCTCCATAACCCGGCAGACTGAAGCGCGCCAAGCCTGTAGACAGATTGATAATACGCCCACCGTCGTGGATGAGAGGCAAAGATTTTTGAGTTAAGAAAAACACCCCTTTAAAATGAATATTCATTAAGGCATCGAATTGCTCCTCGGTTGTTTCAGCTAGAGAAGCATGAATTCCAATACCGGCATTGTTGATCAGAAAATTGAAGCGATCAGTATTAAATGTATTTTTCAATACCTTTTTCATTTCTTCGAAGAAGGCATCAAAGCTGCTCACCTCTCCTGTATTGAGCTGCAAGGCGGCGGCCTTTCTGCCGGAGTTTTCGATTTCTTTTACGACAGCCAAGGCTTCGTCCTTCTTACTGTTATAGGTAAGGATGACATCGATGCCTTTTTGTGCCAAATGCAATGCCATATTTTTCCCCAGTCCACGACTACCACCGGTGACCAATGCAATTTTAGATTGTGTACTCATCTTTTCTTTTTGTTTTAAATGATGAGGCAAACCTAAAACAAAACGAATCTATCCCGTTTGCAAAGATCAATCCATTGGTTGCAAAATTCAAATATGATTCCGGAGTTCGTTAGGAGCCAACTGGGTCTGTTTTTTGAAAAAGTTTGAAAAATGAGCCAATTGTTCGAAACCTAAACTGTAAGCGATTTCAGAAATGTTCCAGTCCGTTTGTTTCAACAAAATTTTCGCTTCCTGCACCACACGGTTGCTGATGAGCTCTGTGGTGGTTTTTCCAGTCTGTTCTTTCAATACTTTATTCAAGTGATTGACATGCACAGCCAATCGATCTGCATAATCCTTTGCCGTACGCAGATTCAATTTCTGTTGGGGAGATTCAATGGGAAATTGCCTCTCTAATAATTCTATAAATAAAGCCGAGACACGGGCAGAGGCATTATGCGAGGAATGCAGCACAGTGGCCGGTTGCAATTTCTGACCGTAGTGAATCAACTCCAATAAATAATTGCGCAGCAGATCGTATTTGAAAACGTAATCCGATTCAATTTCCTTGAACATTTTTTTAAACAACAAGGCGATTTCATCCGCCTCTTCGTCGGACAATTGAAAGATAGGATAACCACCGGGTTTGTAGATCGGAAGTTCTTCTAACGAAACACCGCTTTTATTTTTAGACAAAAAATCTTCTGTAAAAATACAAAATGCTCCAGCCTGCTGTTCGTCCTGAGGCAAGTAATGGTAAGGGATCTTGGGAGTAGCAAACAGCAATCCATTTCTCTCGATGTCAATTGTTTTATCTGCATACTCCGCTTTGTTTCTTCCTCTGATCAAACTAATCTTGTAATAGGCGCGCCGGTTATAAGGCATTTCACCGCTTTTCTTCACTTTCACCAACATGTCCTGAATGTCGAACACATTAAAATGACCTATTTCTTTATTTATATCCTTGGGTATCAGAAAAGAGGTTTCCTGGTAAAATTTATCGAGACTGGTGGTATCCATACTGACTATCGTTTACAAAAATCAAATATAATGAATTTTAATCCTGGTCTAACACCGACTCATTGTTATACTGTTTGGGTTCAAAAAACAAACGTAAATAATTACATATGCATTAAATTCAGTCGTAATCTCCGTACAAAATGATTTATGTTTAAACGTCATACCTCATCAAGCAACCGCGTGTTACTCTGTCTAATGTTACTACAATTGTTATTTTGAATTGATTCTTTACTTTAGCTTATCGATTCATCAAACAATTTTTAATATGGTATACGAGACATTAAGAACCGAAACAGCAAATCCCTTCTCTGTCGTGGATAATCGATTAATGATTGATCCATGCATCATGGAAGACCTCTCCGGAGAAGAACTGATCAACTACTTTATCAGTAGTATCGATGATTGTTATCCTTATAAAAGCGAGCGACAGAATATGATATACAACACCTCCATATTCATCCTCACGCAGTCCCTGGATCTGAATTTGTATCCTGACCGCACCAAAGCATTCATTCGTATTTTTGACATCCTAATGCCTGTATTATCCACTCGTAAGTAAATAAAAGTATAAAAAAGAAAGCCACGTAAAGTGGCTTTCTTTT
>JAQZBV010000130.1 GCA_029237685.1 Cytophagaceae bacterium
TCTCAACATGAAACCTTGTTGTTGGGGTTGAGTGAATTTCAGGTGCGCTTATTGGATGCTTTTGGAGGCTCGGCTGCACAATACCAATCGTACCGTGACGACTACCGCAAGTACCGTGTCAGCTTTAAAACGTTAGAAGAGCTGCAGGCCAAGCGTGCACAGGCCAATAAGGAAAGAGATTTTAATCAATATTTATATACCGAACTGGAAGAAGCCGGACTTCAAGCGCAAGAACAAGAAAAGCTGGAGGAAGAACAGCAGCTCTTAGAAAACGCGGAAGGCATCAAAGAAAAATTATTTGCAGTCAGCCAATTGTTGTCGGATGAAGAGCATGGCTCTGTACAAAGTTTGAAGGAAGCATTAAAAGGCCTTCAGGCAACTTCGGCTATGAGCAGTCATTTCAGTGCCTTGGCTTCCCGTTTGGAAGGCGTGTGGATTGAATTGAAAGATGTAGCGGCAGAGTTGGAGCAGGAACAAGGTAATGTCCTGTATGATCCGGCTCGTCTAGCTGTGATACAGGAAAGATTGAGTCGCTTGTATGCGTTGCAGAAAAAGCATCAGGTAAAGAGCGTAGAGGAATTGATCGAACTATTTAACTCGCTGGCGACGCTGTTAGGAAAATTAGAAGACGATGAAAACCGCATCCAAACCTTGGAAAAGGAAGTCGGCATGCTGGAGAAAGAAGTTTTGAAGAAGGCAGAAGTATTATCCAAGGCAAGACATGCTGCTGGTGCGCCATTAGCAAAAGGCCTAACAGATCTTCTGGTGAAATTAGGAATGCCGGATGCTTCGATCAAAATTGACATAGATAAAATTGCTCCGGGGCTAATGGGGACAGATAAAGTAACCATTCGCTTCAGTGCCAACAAAGGTGTTGCCCCTCAAGAGCTGAAACAAGCGGCATCAGGTGGGGAGTTCTCGCGATTGATGTTGGCCGTCAAAGTTATTCTTGCAGAAAAAACTTATTTACCCACTCTGATTTTTGACGAGATCGATACGGGAGTTTCGGGAGAAATCGCTCTACGCATGGGCCAAATGATGCGCTCCATAGCGCAAGGACATCAAGTGATGACGATCACCCATTTACCGCAGGTAGCTTCATTGGGAGATCAACATTTCTACGTATACAAAGACAATCAAGGCAGTAAAACTGCGACCCGCATGAAAATGCTCAATCCTGAAGAACGAGTTCAGGAAGTGGCACAGATGATTGCCGGTAAAGCGCCTTCGGAGATAGCGGTGCGCTCAGCACGTGAATTACTCGGCGTAAAATAAACCATGATTGTTCATTACGACAATGTGTTTCATTGAAAATAGTTCTACATTCTAAACAACTAATGATTTCTATGATTCACATGATACATATGGTCTAAAGCTTAATTTGAAATAATTGAACACAGAAACGTCCGATGTATAGTCGTTTCATAACATCAACAACCGATGGCTTATAATTTATTAAAAGGGAAAAGAGGAATAATCTTTGGCGCATTGGATGAAAACTCCATCGCTTGGAAAGTGGCGCAGAAAGCGCATGAAGAAGGTGCCTTGTTTACACTGACAAATGCGCCCATCGCGATGCGTATGGGCGAAATCAATAAACTGGCAGAAGAATGCAAAGCAGCGGTTATTCCTGCAGATGCTACTTCCATTGAGGATTTGGAAAATTTGTTAGACAAATCGGTTGAAGTATTAGGCGGTAAAATCGATTTCATTTTACACTCTATCGGGATGAGTCCCAATGTGAGAAAAGGAAGATCATACGGTGATTTGAATTATGAATGGTTTTTGAAATCTCTGGATGTATCCGGCTTGTCTTTTCATAAGGTCATGCAGGTAGCGGAGAAAAAGGGCGTCTTGAATAATCATGCCTCTATTCTGGCGCTTACTTACATTGCTTCACAGCGCACGTTTCCTGATTATTCAGACATGGCTGAAGCCAAGTCTGTTTTGGAATCGATCGCCAGAAGCTACGGCTACCGCTTGGGACGTTCTCAAAAAGTGAGAGTCAATACCATTTCACAGTCGCCAACCATGACTACCGCGGGCAAAGGAATTGCGGGCTTCAATGCCTTTTACGATTTCGCGGATAAAATGTCTCCATTGGGTAATGCTTCTGCCGATGATTGTGCTGCGTATTGCATTACGATGTTTTCAGATTTGACGCGACATGTGACCATGCAGAATTTATTTCACGATGGAGGCTTCAGTTCGACCGGTATGACCGAAGAAGTCATGGAAATTTTCTCGAAACAATAAAAAAAGAAATAATAAGTCCCGTTCCCTCCCGATAGTTATTCGGGATCGGAACGGGACTTTGCTTTGTAGGATTGTAAACCGAAAAGAAGCAAATGAAAAAGATCGTGTATGTGTACCTGTTGCTCTTGGGCTTGACGCCTATGGAGCTTTATGCTCAAAAGGCTAAAGACATTCGAGTAGAAGTGGCCGATGAGATTGAAGAAGGCGATGGTGCGCGTGTGCGCCGTTTGATTCCAAAGAAAGGGATCAAGCATTATGATCCTTACGTATTGTTTGATGATTTCAGCATTACTCCACCTTCGGGATTCCCGGATCATTTTCACAGTGGCTTTGAAGTGATCACCTACCTGGTGAAAGGAAAACTAGAACACAAAGACAGCCGAGGGAATCAGGTGGTACTGAGCGCGGGAGATATACAATGTTTTGCGACAGGCTCAGGCATCGTGCATTCCGAGATGCCGCAAGGGACAGAGGAGGTAAGAGGTTTTCAGATCTGGATCAATTTACCCAGAGAATTTAAAACGGTAACACCTGGTTATGAAGTGGTGAAAGCCTCTGATTTGCGGTCTACGAAAATCAGTGATCAGGTGTCAGTGAAAACCATTGTTTCGGCCGGTGCTACAGTGCGTACAAAAGCGGAAGTCCTGATACAGGAAATAGAAATCAAGTCAGGAGCACGTTATAAATTCGTTTTACCGACTGGCTATACCGGTTTTGTGTATGTTGCATCTGGAAGCGCCACCATCGAACAAAAAATACTGACTACCGGCAGCGCTCTATTTTTCACGTCACAAGACCTGGAAGTCTTAGCCGATCAGGATGTCATAGTTATGCTCGTATCCGGTTTACCTTTAGGTGAGCCGATTCGTAGAAGAGGATCCATTGTTAAATAAATAAGTACCGTGCTACCTACTATAGATTTAGAAGCTTACCGTTACGAACTGCCTAAAGAGAGAATCGCTTTATTCCCTGTTACACCAAGAGATCAATCGAAGTTATTGATTTGCAATAAGGACGAAATCAAACAAGATGTATTTCAATCCCTTGCTGCGCATATACCATCCGGAGCACTCATGGTTTTTAATCAAACCAAGGTGATTCGTGCGCGTTTAATTTTCCAAACCGGTACCGGAGCACAAATAGAAATTTTCTGTTTAGAACCGGTGCAAGGAGAAGAACAAGTCAGCGCCTTGTCAGCGAAGGGACAAGTGCAATGGAAATGTTTTGTGGGCAATGCGAAACGGTGGAAACAAGATGCGTTGACCTTGGTATTGGATCAAGGAGAAGGTGATATTGTTTTATCTGCTCACCTGATTGATAAGAAAGAAGATTATTATGTGATCCAGTTTTCCTGGACACCTGCTGTTTTAAGCTGGGCAGAAGTCTTGGATCTCTCAGGTAAAATGCCCTTGCCTCCTTATATCAAGAGAGAAGCCTCTTCAGAAGATGAAGAGACCTACCAAACCGTGTATGCGAAGATTAACGGCTCTGTGGCCGCGCCTACAGCGGGGTTGCATTTTACCGATCGTGTATTGGAAGACTTGCGCAAACACGATGTGAAGTTGGCGTATACCACTTTGCATGTTGGTGCCGGAACGTTTAAACCGATCAAAACAAATTCTATTCAGCAACATGAAATGCACGAAGAAGAATTGGTAATAGAAAAAACTTTTGTCGAACAATTATTGATGAACCATGGTAAACCTTTGGTGGCGGTTGGTACAACTTCTGTTCGATGCATAGAAAGTTTGTATTGGATCGCTGTAAAAATTAAAGCAGGTGCTCATACTGTGAGCGAATTGAATGTTCAGCAATGGGACCCCTACAATTTATCCACATCGCTAAAAACTGATGAAGCGTTTCAAGTATTGTTGTCGTGGTTCGATGAACAACAAATTACAAGCATGAGTATTAAAACAGCCATACTTATTGTGCCCGGATACGAGTTCAAATGTGTTCATTTGTTGATCACGAACTTCCATCAACCAGAGAGTACTTTAATGTTATTAGTAGCTGCCTTTGCAGGTAAGAATTGGGGAAAAATTTACCAATATGCGCTGGAAAATGACTTCCGTTTTCTCAGTTATGGCGACTCTTCCTTGCTCTATAAGGATTGTGTATAACCCTAAACTTTATCCACATTTTGTGTGGATAAACGCCTTTATAACTTCATTAGTAACAATTTGGTAATAGAGATGATTAGATTAAGTATGCGTTCTGGTAGGTAAAAACCCAGATTTGCAAGCGAAAAAACATTTATTTTTGATACAGTTTATTACATCAAAAAAACTTAGCTTTTAGTGTGAATAGAGTAGAGTTTGATTGTATTAATTAAATAAATAGTTGTATTTAATAAAGTTTTTTTAGTGTCTTGACATTCTAAAATCTTAATATGTGGGCATATAGAAAAGTCAAGTATGAAATCGCATTTTTTTGTTATTTTTTTTTGTTCATCTTTGTCACCCCCCAGAAATACAGGGCATACTTTTTAATACCGTTTGAAATAATATGATTGAAGTAAGGGATTGTAAGTCAGTTTGGTCAAATTGCTTAACATACATTAAAGAACAAGTGGGAGACCAGAGTTATCGTACCTGGTTTGAGCCAATTGAGCCTTTGATGTTGAGTAACAGTGTGTTGACAATACAGGTGCCAAGCCAATTCTTTTATGAATGGTTAGAAGAACATTATGTCAATGTATTGCGCAATGCAATAGATATTGAGTTAGGTTCTGATGGACAATTGGAATATTCTATTTCTGTGGAAAAAAGAAGCCAATCTGTCACCAACGGAATGTCTAATGGCCATGATAAACATCTGGCTGCTAAGACAAACGGTACAAAAGTTCCCGATGTGTATAACGCGGGAAGAGAAAAAGCGCATAAGTTAGCCGCAGAGTATCAATTAAAAGCAGAATATACATTCGATAATTTTATAGAAGGAGATTGCAACCGTTTGGCTCGTTCAGCAGGTTATGCTGTCGCTCAAAAACCGGGTGTTACTTCTTTCAACCCTTTATTTGTATACGGCGGAGTAGGATTGGGTAAATCTCATTTGGTACAAGCCATAGGCAACGAGATTCATAAACAGTTCCCTGATAAGCTGGTGATGTATGTAGACTCTCAGCGTTTCGCTAATCAGTTTGTAGAGGCTATTAAAAGCAATCAAGCTTCTGACTTCGGTCAAGTATACCAAAGTGCAGATGTGTTGATTGTAGACGATGTACAGTTCTTTGCCGGTAAAGAAAAAACACAAGAGATCTTTTTCCATGTGTTTAACAACCTGCATCAAAACGGTAAACAAGTTATCTTAACAAGTGACTGTTCGCCTAAAGACTTGAAAGGTTTTCAGGAGCGCCTGTTGTCTCGTTTCAAATGGGGCTTGAATACAGACTTGCAATTTCCTGATTTGGAGACTCGTATTGCCATCATTCATAAGAAAGCAGATACACACGGTGTCGCTATTCCTGAAAATGTCATTGAATACCTTGCATACAGTGTAGATACCAACTTGCGTGAATTAGAAGGTGTGATCAACTCTATGTTGGCTCAGAATGCATTAGCAGGAAGAACATTGGATCTGGAACTGGCGAAAGAAACGTTGCAGAAAATTGTTCAAAGCATCGAATCCGAAGTTGGCATCGATTACATACAAAAATTTGTAGCGGAATATTTCAATGTCGCCGTTGATTTGTTGAAAGACAAAACACGCAAGCGTGAAATCGTAGTCGCTCGTCAGGTGTCTATGTATTTTGCTAAAGAATATACTAATATGTCCCTGAAGTCTATCGGTGCTCATTTCGGCGGCCGCGACCACAGCACGGTTATTCATGCCATCACTGCAGTAAACGATTTGATCGATACAGACAAGCGTTTTAATGCCACGATGCAGGACTTGATTAAAAAAATAAAGCTTAAACCAGGCGTTTAAAAGTCAATAAAAAAAGGATTGGTCTCCTTTCAATAATAAGAAGCCTCGCGATTGATTTCGTGAGGCTTTATTTTTTTTTAAGTGATCAGTATAGAGGATGAATGTGAGTATGGATGGAGTTCTGTCATAGCTTACAGGCCCCTAACCCCTAAAGGGGAACATTTTTTACTAAACAAAAAGGTCATCGCTTACTAGAAGCGATGACCTTTTTGTTTTAACTGAATCCAAGTCCCCTTCAGGGGATTTAGGGGCAAGACAGTTGGAATAAAAAGAAGAAACAGAAACAGAGCGAAGAAACAGTATTTACTCTTTTGATTTTAGAAATAATAGGAGTACACCGCCCGCCCGCCATTACTGCTATATCCTTCAATGATCACCCTACCTTTGATCTGAGATAAAATGTCTTCGATTTCTTTAGGTGTGTGGATCGGTTGGTTATTGATGCCGGTGATGATAAATCCTTTTTGCAGACCCAATCGACGGATCAATCCGTTGTGGACATTGCCCAATACCACACCGCTTTTTAAATTCATTTTGTCACGCTCTACTTTGGAGAGGGGTTCCATGTCTGCGCCCAGCAGTTCTGACGTGTAAACCGTGTTTTTCAAAATAGAAGTTGTTCCTTCTTTATTGGTCAGTTGCAACGTGGTTTCTAACAAGCGGGTATCTCTCTTATACGTAATTTTTAATTTATCGCCCGGAGAATAATAACTCAAGGCTTCGTCGTACATGCTTTTGGAAGTGATGTCGATGTCGTTGATTTTTAAAATCACATCGTCAACTTTTAAACCTGCAGTAGCAGAAGAACCGTCGGATTGGATAGACGTAATGACTACACCGTTTAATCCCTGCAACTGGTGTTTATCAGCCAGTGAGGAATTGACTTCCGCCACATCGATACCGGCAAATGCTTTTTGAACGATCCCATATTGAATCAGGTCGGTCACTACTTTTTTGACGATGTCTACCGGTACGGCGAAACCATATCCGGTATAAGAACCGGTGCGGCTATAGATGGCGGTGTTTACTCCGATGAGTTCTCCTTTAAGGTTCACGAGCGCTCCGCCACTGTTCCCTGGATTAATGGCAGCGTCTGTTTGTATAAAAGATTCAATAGGAAATTGACTGCTGAGTAAGTTGAGGTTTCTTCCTTTGGCGCTTACAATACCGGCTGTCACGGTAGAGGTCAGGTTAAAGGGATTACCCACCGCCAATACCCATTCTCCCACTCTTACCGCGGTCGAATTTCCTACTTTAATGGCCGGCAAATTTGTTCCTTCAATTTTCAATACGGCCAGATCAGTAGAGGGATCCAAGCCCACGAGTTTGGCGGCGTAACTTTTACGGTTGTGCATCACTTCAATTTTGTCTGCACTCTCAATCACATGGTTGTTGGTCACAATGTATCCGTCTTTTGAAAAGATGATACCAGATCCGGAACCGGCGGTGTTTTGATTTCCTCCATTAAAAAACCAATCCATCCAATTGCCATTGCTGCTGCTATTGGCCATTGTAGTGATATAAACCACGCTGGGTGTGCTGGCTGCGGAAGCCGCTACAAAGTCGGTATTTAGAACACCATCCGAAGACGAATGATAATTGGCGAATGCTGCAGGTTGGGTAGAAGAGTTGAAGGTGTAAAGCTGGTCCTGAGCAGGAGATATCTTTTGGAAAAGGTAAGATCCCAGGCATCCGGAAGCGATAGATAATCCAATCATGATGAGGTACTTTTTCATATCGATAGTCATTTTTGATGTGCAATACAGAATGGCAATATAATAAAGGATAACGAATGCTGAAGCGCTGAAGATATGTCAGTTTAATCTTTCTGGTGGTCGGTAAGCCCATCATAGCTCTGATGGTTGGTGGGACACCAACCATAGCTGGGACAGGAACCATAGCTTCAGGTGGTTGGTGAGACACTAACCATGGTTTAAATTTACAGGAATCATTTTTTAATTCAGAAAGCTCTGCCTATTTTTAGTTAACTTTGTCTATAAACCGCAGTATGGGAATAAGGTCGTTTTTGAGTAAACCGGTAGCCAGTTGGATTGTCAAGCAACAAGCCCAATGGTCTTCTCACCCCGGTGCTACGCAACAGCAGGTTTTCCATCACCTGATTCAACGTGCCAAGCACACACAGTTTGGCAAAGACCATGATTTTGCCGGCATCAAGGATCATCAAACGTTTAAGGATCGGGTCCCTGTCAGGGATTACGAAGGATTGAGTGTTTATATTCAACGCGTTGTAAAAGGCGAAGAGCATGTGCTTTGGCCAGGCAAGCCCGTCTATTTTGCCAAAACATCCGGTACCACATCCGGTATCAAATACATTCCCATCACCAAAGATTCTATTCCTTTTCACATTGCCGCCGCACGTGATGCTTTATTGAATTATGTACACCGTACCGGCAAGTCTGAATTTCTAGATAAAAAATTAATGTTCCTTTCGGGGAGTCCCGAGATTGATCAGAAGAACGGCATATACATCGGTCGTCTTTCCGGTATTGTAAATCATCATGTACCAGGCTACTTGCGTACGAATCAAATGCCTAGTTATGCTACCAATTGCATCGATGATTGGGAAACCAAACTCGATGCGATTGTAGAAGAAACATTGTCGCAAGACATGTCGTTGATTTCCGGTATTCCGCCTTGGGTGCAAATGTATTTCGATCGCATACAGGCTAAAACAGGGAAGACGATTTCAGAAGTATTTCCGAATTTTAATTTATTCGTTTACGGTGGCGTAAACTTCGAGCCTTACAAGGCGCGTTTATTTGACAGCATCGGAAAAAAAATAGACAGCGTTGAAACCTATCCGGCATCGGAAGGTTTTATTGCTTTTCAGGATGCAACGGAAGAAGAGGGATTGCTCTTGTTGCTTAACAGTGGCGTATTCTATGAATTTATTCCGGTAGAACACTATTTTGATTCCAACCCTCCACGTTTAACGATTGAAGAAGTGGAGCTGGGAAAAAATTATGCCGTCATCATGAGCACCAATGCCGGCTTGTGGGGCTATTCCATCGGCGATACCGTAAAGTTTGTCAGCAAGGCTCCGTATCGTATTGTAGTGACAGGCCGCATCAAACATTTCATTTCTGCTTTTGGCGAACATGTGATCGGCGAAGAAGTGGAAAAAGCGATGAAGGAAGCACTGAGTTTAAATCCGGGAGTAGAAGTGACAGAGTTCACGGTTGCTCCTTATGTTTCTTCTGAGAAAGGCCAATCCTACCATGAATGGTTGGTGGAGTTCAGTAAGGCACCCGACAATCTGAACAAGTTTGCCCAAGACTTGGATAAAGCCATGACTCGTCTGAATATTTACTACGATGATTTGATCAGCGGGAATATTTTAAAATCATTGGTGCTAACATCCTTGCAGTCTG
>JAQZBV010000131.1 GCA_029237685.1 Cytophagaceae bacterium
TTATTAAAGAATAAGCATGCAATCGCCGTAGCTTAAGAAATTATATTTTTCTTTCACAGCAGTCTTGTATGCTTTCATGATCAGGTCATAACCACCAAACGCACAAGCCATCATCAAAAGCGTTGATTCTGGTGCATGGAAATTGGTAATCATGGCATCCGCGATTTTGAAATCGTATGGAGGGAAAATGAATTTATCTGTCCAGCCTTGATTGGGTTTCAATCGATTGTTTGCTGTAGTAGATGTTTCTAATGTTCTTAAACAAGTAGTACCTACGGCACACACTTTTTTCTTATTGTCTAGTGCTTTGTTTACAATATCCGCTGTAGAAGCCGGAATGATGTAATTTTCACTGTCCATTTTATGTTTGGTCAAGTCTTCTACGTCAACCTGACGGAAAGAGCCCAATCCTACATGCAAAGTAACCGGAGCAATTTCTACCCCGTTAATTTCTAAGCGCTTCATCACCTGCTTCGTAAAGTGCAACCCTGCTGTTGGTGCAGCTACTGCTCCTTTGTGCTCTGCAAAAATAGTTTGGTAACGCTCTCTGTCTTCAGGCTCAATCTTACGTTTGATGTACTTTGGAAGCGGCGTTTCTCCTAATGTATCTACTACACGTGCAAAATCATCTGCATTACCATCAAACAAGAAACGTATGGTACGTCCTCTTGATGTGGTGTTATCCACTACTTCAGCAACAAGCTGACCGTCTCCAAAATATAATTTGTTACCTACTCTGATTTTACGAGCCGGATCTACCAACACATCCCACAAATGCATTTCTGCATTCAATTCACGCAGCAAAAATACTTCGATCTTTGCATTTGTTTTTTCCTTGTTTCCATAAAGGCGGGCTGGAAAAACTTTGGTGTCATTTACAACCATCACATCTCCGTCGCCGAAGTAATTGATGATCTCTTTAAACTGCTTGTGTTCGATTGTACCGGTTTTTCTGTCAATAACCATCATCCTTGCTTCGTCTCTGTTAGGAGCGGGATGCATAGCCAATAATTCGAGAGGGAGACCAAATTTGAATTCTGAAAGCTTCATAAAGGATACTTAATATTACGGTATTAAGATTTAATTAATTAAAGGTTGCGAAGTTAACAAGTTTTTTGGTTAGAAATAGGCTTCCCCCCGTAATTTTCAATTTATTGTGGATAACGCTTGCAAATCCCGCTCTGAAAATCATTTTTAACTATCTTAGCAGCCATGGAAACCAAAACTCCGAATAAAGCCTTGATCCTCTTAAGGATTATAGGATGGCTGGAAGGCTTATCACTAATTGCCTTGATAGGTATAGCGATGCCCTTAAAATACATCTACAACAAACCAGAAGCTACCAAAGAGGTGGGCATGGCACATGGTGTGCTTTTTATACTGTATAGTTTATTGCTTTTTGGGGTCGCTTATCAACTAAAATGGAGCATCAAAAGAACGGCTTTAGGGTTCATTGCTTCATTTATTCCTTTTGGAACATTTTGGGCAGAATTCAAACTGTTCAGAGATGATTCATCTAGTTCCCTGTAGCGAGCCTATTTTTTCTCTAAGAAGATGGTACTTTCATTAAAATCAGCGGCGGCGTTGATCACTGCACGAAATGCTTCGTATTCGGTTACACTATAGTCTATTCGTTTATAATACTCATCTATAGTAACGATCAGCATATCGCCTTCTATTTTATAATTTGAGATAAATGCAGCCTGAATATCTTTAGCATTATCTGTAACATTAAATTTGAGGGATTCTAAATTTTTAATATCATAACCGGCAGGAATTTTAAAGGTTATTTTTCTTACATACCTCCTTTTGAAATCGTTCATAACAGGCAGCTTCCTTTTCTCTTCCTGGTATAATTCCATTTGTGGACCAATAAGCAATCCTATTTTAATGATGTATTTAGTACCCGCCTTTTCCACTAACTCTTCACTTGAGAAATCGGCTTTGATGAGTAATGGTTTTACACCAAAATCCGCAACAGCAGTGTTCTCCATTTTCATATTATCAGATTCGACGTTAGGAATGATGGAAGTAATTAGACTCTTATTAAGCTCCTTTTTCTGTTCATCATTCAACAAATCAAATATCAACTGCACCGAATTGGCATAGTAACCCATTTGCTCTTTACCAAACTCTATTTTCAACGCTTTCTCTTCTTCATTAAGGACAGCATTAATATTAATTATGTCCTGATTCAAGTCATACGGAATGGGATTAATAAATTTAATTTTACCCACCGCACTCTCGAACTCTCCAAGTTTTACTCTCTTTATAAACAAGCCATTATTATTTGTCAAATGTGGTGTTACATAACCTAACCTGGCCACTATAGAAGCAGGCTCTAGGTAACTATCTATTTCAGGAAAATAAAGAAGGTAATCCTGCAACAAGTAATATGCTTCAAACTTTGTATCAAACGTATACTCGTATCTATTGCAAGTTAAGACCAACTCATGATTGACGCCAGCCTCTGCCATCGCTGTTACGAACAATGCCACCAGCCCTTCTGCACTTGCTTTATGCGTCTTCAATACCATGTCCAAATTACCTAAGCCATCTCCATTTCCTTCTACAAAGAAATAATTCTGTTTTATGTAATCTTCAATGGTTCTGATTTTCACAGGTAGAGTAGCGGAAGAAGGTATATTGATTTTTTTCAGCATTTTCTTTACCTCACTCTGTGCTGCTTTGGTAGTTTTTGTATAATACTCTTGGTACAAATCAGACGCTATGTTGCTGTAAGAAACAACATCTTTCTTACCATATGCTGTATTGTCTTTTAATTTAAAAACAACCTGCATCAAACTAGGATCATACGCCGCCATTTTCTCTCTCTTAATGGCTTCTATGTTCGCAAGGGAGGCCTTCCATCTATTTTTATTCTTATAGATAGTATCTGCTTTTAAAGCGGGAAAGTTATTGTAACTCTTAAAAGCAAAAATCAAATTAACAGGTGCCAATACCTCCACTGAAGTATTTACTCTAGGCACATCTGATTGTAAGTAAATACAACTGCCCGTATAAGAAGCTCTTTTCTTTACGATGTAGAAGTATTCAATTTGATCTCCCTTTTCAATATTATCTACGGCAAAGTAGGTGTAACTTTTTTGGGTCTCTTCATCAAACGATTCTTTTATATTCGACTCATTTAGCTCTTTTATCTTTCCATTTGCTTTGATTACCCTAGCCTTCTGTTTGATGATCTTTGCACCAGCCTTCTTAGGAATATATACTTTATTGTTTCTCTCAATCGCATCATCCGAATTGACCTTAATAATTCTATGAGTTAACTCAAACTCGACCAACTCTCCATCATTTTCTTTGTCGTAAGCAAATTCGTATCCTTTATTATTCAAAAGGTATACTTCCAGCTCGTCTTTAAAGCTAGTCGTATCTATTCTATAGGCGATGGGCTTTGCGGACCAATCAAAGTTCACGTAAATAAGACTGTCCTGCGCAAAAACTTTTGATGCTGTCAATAAATAAAATAGGACAAGAAAAACAGCTTTACTTTTTTTCAAAAACAATAGATTCATTATAAGATCTTTTTAAAATTTTAACCATTTCATTCCATTGAGCAAAATCCGATGGCTCCAAAACAAGACCAGTCCTGATGTAATCTTGCTCCAATACTACTGTATTGTTTTGCTGGGTATAAACAACCTCTGACAAATACCCTTTACCTTTAAAGCTAACATTATCCGGAAGATACTTGACTTTATACTTATCTGATAACTGTAGAATAACAACGTTCAAATTATGTGCGGTAAAACTGTTTTCGAAGGCATTCTCTCTGTCCTTCTCCATTTTAGAATCAATTAATCCTTTATACAATTGCATGTTGACATAGTACTCATTGTTGTTCACATTCACATAATCCTTTATATCATATTCATAACTGATCACTAATTCTTTGTCTCTACTATAAAGATTTTTCAAGTCGTACTTCTTTAGACTGAACTTATTATTTCCTTTTTGTAAAAACCACTCCAGGTATTTTTGTGTATCATCCGCTGAACTATTTTGAAGATAATTCATAATATAATATTTCAAATAGCCGTCAACTTGGACTACACCCTTCCCTTTTAAGGTATTCCCTTCAATAGAAACATACGACGTATCTATATTGTAATTTTTTTCAGCATCTACTACCATCACATCTTTCAACAAGTAGTGGTCCTTATCAATGCCAATCAAAGCCTGCTTGCCCTGAATAAAAGCGCTAGGGTAATTAAAAGAAAGTTGTTTCGATGTAGCGTCCAGGAAATAAAACTGTTCTCCTACTGGATAGGCTACAATCATGTGGTTGTCAACATACACAGTAGGGACTTCCGTGTACTTGTATGGAATATCGCGCGATCCGATCCAAGTATGGTAAGCTTTTATGCCGGCTAGGCCTAACATCTCAACCAATAGGTTCGACATCCCTTTGCAATCACCATAGCGGTTTGAACATACCGAAGAACCTGCCTCAGGTACAAATCCATTCATGCCATCCTCAAAGGCGATGTATTTAATATTGTCTTGTACCCAATAATAAATAGCTTTTACTTTTTCCTGCTCATTTGTTTTACCAGCGATCAAGGAATCTACGATAGGTTTCAGTTCATTAGAGTCTGACGATTTCATCTTACTCAACATTGAATAATACCACTTGTAAAGTTGCTCTACATCAGAATAAACTTTAGTAGTAATTCCCTTATGTTCATATTGCTTGATGTAATAAATGATGTGCGGCAAATAATAACGCGGATCCTGATCATTTGGCGAACTCTTATATTCTTTGCCATTTTTAAAAGTCCACTTTCTGATATTGTACTTCTTTTCTGTTGAAAGCGAGTAATCGATTTTTACAGAGTCGGTATTAAACAATTTAAAGTCTATTTCTAAAGAAGGACTATATTTAACAACAAGCTCTGAAACTTCGACTGGTGAATAATTTGCAAAATAAAAATTCCCTAAGAAGTGAGGATCACTTACAGTCTCCTTGTATTCTAAAAACGTCTTTGAACCTTCTTCCAGTGTAGGATAAACAAATGATATCTCCTTTTTGTAATCATAAAAAATCGCATCATCAAATACATCCTTGGTAAAAAAAGATTTAACTTTTGTTTTTCTAATCTTGGCGCCGGTAGTGTTTACTACATAGGCGTCAATATCTTTTATACTATTGAAACTATTATACTGCAAACTCGCTTGTCCACTAAAACTAGAAGCCAATTTGTTTGTATAAATCTTTTCCTCGTAATGATGGATCGAGATCGCAAGGCTGTCTTTATTTACTACATCAATCGTTACTTCTTCCACATGCTTCAATATGACCACGAAACTATTTGGGTATTTTTTTTTATAGAGATCTAACTCATTTGAAGTTTGAGCATAGATGCTATAGAAGCCACAACATAAAACAATCGTTATCCAATTTTTCATCTATTACTTAAAACAGTTTCACATCCAACAACTCTCCGTAAAAATACTGTTGCTGTTTTACCAGCTTACCCAATTCAGAATATTCTTCTAATGTTCCATGATAGGAGTCATTAGCACAAAAGCCTTTGCTCTTTATTTTACCATTGGGATAATACTCCGCCATGTCACCTTCCAAATCACCTCTTTTATAGTTAAAGTACTTTTTAACTTTACCGTCATTATAATATACAGTATACTTCCCATCAATTTCATCATCCAGGTAATTGATTTCCTCCGCAACAGTTCCGTTGCTATGATACTCTACAAATGGTCCGTTAAACTCACCATTCTTAATCGTATACTCAATGGATTTCTTTCCGTTGGAATAGTAAGCGGTTATTTTATCTTCGCCTGTCGTAGGAATCATTTTCACCAATTGCCCCGGAGCAGATTCATAAGCGTAGCCTATTAACTTATCGTTATGATAATAACGGATATATATGATTTTACCATCTTCACTGTACTCTATAAATTCGCCTTCAGCAGATCCCAATTTATAATTACGATTAGAAGAGACTACACCATTGTCATGGTAATAAATCTGCAAGCCATCATACTTATCCAAATTGTAATTGTTTGTTCTTCTCGGTTTGCCATTCTTATAAAATGAAGTCCATTTACCTAATCGATCTCCCATATCATAAGAACCCTTGGTATCTAATTTGCCATCGTTGTAATACCATACCCATTCGCCATTTTTCTCTCCTGAAAAATACGATCCTTCTACTTCTTTTTTTCCATCAAAATAAAGCCATTCCGATTTACCATGCGCTAATCCAAACTTATAGGGTACACTGCCTCGCTTTGCTTTATTCTTTTCATAATAGAATACATTTGTTCCTGTACCAAAGGTAAGCGACTCCATTTTCACCTTATTACCAGAAGTATCATAGCTCTCTGTATGATCATACTGTTCTTCCTCATAGAAATCAACGTTGTCAAGCTGACCATTCGGTGAGTATTTATATTGAGGCCCTTCCTTATTGCCTTTGACATAAAAATTTTTATTCTTGACTTTCCCATTTGTGTAATAATCAAAGTGAACGCCAACGGCTTTATCATCTAAATAATCACCTTCAGAACTTTTTGTTTTGTCAGCATAGTAAGAAGTATATTTTCCTTGCGCTAAACCTTCTGAGTAGTACAACTCCGATTTCACATTTCCATTAGGATAATAATTGATATTGGGGCCATTCAATTGCCCTGCAGAAAACGTTTCTATTTCCGACAGTTTACCATTTTGATCATAATATTTCCATTCTCCTTCTTTGTCTTTGTCTTTGTATTTACCAACAGCCTTAATGACCTTATCAGGGTAATATCCGACATGCTCTATTATCCCCTTTTGTATCGTATTCTCAGAAATAACAGCGCCAGCTTTATCGTAATATTTGTAGCCAATTAAGCCCCCTTTTTTATACGTTAATTCATAGTGCAACTTACCATCTACATCATAAAATTTTTTATTACCATTAAGTTTCCCAGATTCGTCAAACTGTGTTTGTTCTTCTAATACTCCATCTCTATAATATCCTTTCCACTCTCCCTTCGCAGTACCATTTATAGATTGCCCAACTTCACTAATTTGTCCGTTCGAATAATACTTTGTCCAACTGCCTTCGTATTCCCCTTTCTTATTCACTGCATCTATGCGCATTTGACCATTTCGATAATATGTTTTATATGGACCTTCAAGAACGCTTTCAACATAATAACATTCCATTAAAAGCTTTTCATCTGTTGAGTATTCTTTCAACAGACCATCGATCTTGCCATCTTTTTGAGTGTAATCATATTTTTTTGTTCCGATGGTATGGTATATCACACAAGGCCCACTGGCCGCACCTTCCTTGTATGGAGTAACAGCGTACAAAGCATTATTTTCTAAATATTCATAGTAATCACCATTTAACTTCCCATTTTGGTAATGCTTCTTTTGTTTAAGATTCCCATTTTCATAATAGACAAGCACTTCCCCTTCGATTTCGCCATTGACATATGTCACTACTTCATCTGTTTTACCATTCGTATGATACCAATGCCAAACACCTGTTCTATTGCCATCACTAGAATTGAGACCTCTCGATTTTGTCAACCCATTTGGATAAAGAAACAATGTAGGGCCAACCAATTTGTCCCCCTTTGCATTTAATTGGCCTATGAATCTTATACTACCATCATCCGCATTAAAAAACGAGTATTTTTTTATACCATCGCCCAAATCATAGTTGATAACCTGCATATTGTCCTGCCAATATTGTCTCAACCAGTTTTCAAATATTTTAATTTTGGTTTCATTTTTCTTTACCTCAGACAGGTGTTTCTCATTTCTGCTGGCCTTAAGTGTATAATAGATAAAGGATTCAAAAAGTCCTTTATCCCAAATTTCTTTGTACATAGGAACATATGCCTGCATGAAAAAATTATCGCTTCCTGGATCAAGTGTTAACTGCTGAAGCAAAACGTGATTTTGCTTGATATAAGGTAATTCTATATGGGGTTCTACTTTATATTTTTTCTGTAAAGCCACCCTGTTTTGAAGAATAACTTCTACTTCACTAAACAATTCTCCAGTGTAATCAAACGTATATAATTCTTCTTTGCTTGATTTTGCCGCTATATAATCATTGATATAACTCAATACAGAATTGGCTTTTTCGGAATTAGGATTGATTAATATTGCCGTGTTTATAGCAAGAAGAGCTTCTGCCATATGTCCTGACTTTGCAGCCAATGTGCCTATGCGTATATGAGAACTTACATGTGATGGATATAAATGAATAGCTTTGATATAGTATTCAATAGCTTCTTCGTATCGATTTAGACTTTCTAATGAATTGGCTTTGTTGTAATAAAGCAAATAATACATGGGATATTTTTCAATGGCTTCATCAAACAATTTTAATCCTTCCTCTTTCTTGCCTTGTCGATCCAGAGCATGTCCCCAATTGTTGTAAAATCTATGGCCATACCCTGGGTCTTTACTTATTGCCCCTTTGCAAACTTCAATGCATTTATCGTATTGCTCCTGTTTAACATAGACCACTGATTTTTCTAATAAAGAAGCTATATAATTACTATCGTTAGCATAGACTTTGTCCAATTCAAGTAAGGCTTCATCGTATTTTTTATCTGCACTATATTTTAAACTCTGATTTATAAAATCACGCGAAGTTTTTATTTCTGTTTTTTGAGCATTAAGTACGTTTCCCGATAAAAACAATAATACGAAGGCCGAGAGAGACAAGAATCTATTCATTATAATGAGGACAAGGTTAATAAAAGATTAAAAGGCTACTGAAAAATTGATTGTACGAAAATAAAAAAAATATAGTTTCTAATTGGGAGAAGAATAACAATCCATTTTGTAATAAAAGCACAACATTTAGGCTACTCTACTTAACTTTAGGTATAAGTTAATGACTTTTTCAAATTAATAGGCTTGATCTAAGCTTGATCAGGTATTATATTAAAATTCTATCCTCCTCACTTGTCATTTTTACATTTTTTTAACAAAACCCAATAATATTACACCTATAATAGGATGATTACCTGTACATCCCTTAGTAATTTCATAAAGCTTTATAGTTTTTTTGCAGCTTTACTGTAAGAAATAGGGGTTTATTTTGTAGCATAATGCAGTTATTAATCATCTAATTACAAAAAACTGCCCATTCTCACTTAAATACCTATGGGATTATGATAAAACGTCTCCAGCTATTCATCATTATCTGTTTTTCAATCCCAAACATTACATCTCATGCACAGTGTATTACAACACCTGTAGCTAGTTTGGTAAGAAACGGAAGTTTTACTTCAGGAAATACGCAGTTTAATAGTGGTTATTCTTATTGTACCGCTTCGGGTTGTCTATATCCGGAAGGCTATTATTCGATAGGCACCAATGCTAACTTCTACCACGGAAATTTTGTAGGCCGGGATCATACGACAGGAACAGGCAACTTTATGATCGTCAATGGTACGGGAGTTCCAAATACTATTGTTTGGAGTCAGAACATTACAGTAAAACCAGGAACTAACTAC
>JAQZBV010000196.1 GCA_029237685.1 Cytophagaceae bacterium
TTAGCAACTTCCAGGTTACCTTCTGCAGTATGCAAACCCATGGTATAGGTCTCCGTACCTGAAATATCAGTGGGTCCTGAATTGCAATGGAGCGAGATAAACAAATCGGCCTTATTCTTATTGGCGATGGCGGCTCTGTCGTGCAATTCTATAAATTCGTCTGTTTTACGGGTATACACCACTTTTACCCCTGGCATGTTTTCTGTGATGACCCTGCCCAATTCCTTAGCAACGGACAAGGCGATGTCTGCTTCCTGGCTACTTTTGCCATGACAGCCCGGATCTTTGCCGCCATGACCGGCATCGATGACAATGGTGCGGACAGCGTATTTGCTGATTTCTAGCGGAGTATAAGAACTTAACAGAAAAAAGGGCACCAGTAAGAGGGGAATAAGTAATTTTCTCACTTCTAATGGGTTTTAATGAGTTAAATCCAATAACTTTGGCACTAATTTCGGTTTTTTTTGTCACAAACTGAAAAAAATCCAAGATAAAAAGAACGGTGAAGCAAGTATTGTGTTTTGTGTTATTGCTGCTGGCAAATGTTTCATTTGCTCAAACCGACTCTACCAGTCAAGGGAACACTGCCATCGTACCTAAAGACAGCGCATCCATAACGGATACCTTAGTCATTCCTGCCAAGCAAGGACAAATCAGCTCTACGATTATTTATTCCTGCAACGATTCCATAGCCATGGATGTCGTAAACAAAAAAGTATTTCTCTATGGCAAAGCAAAAATTGTCTACGAAGACTTTACACTTGAAGCAGGTAGAATTGAAATTGACTATTCGATATACAAGGCGATAAATACGAAACAGAATATATAGAATACAACATCCAAACGAAAAAAGGATTGATCCGCAACATCATCACCCAGCAAGGGGAAGGTTATATAAAAGGTGATCCGGTAAAGCGTACAGAAGAAGCGGTATATGTAAAGACAGCACGCTATACAACCTGTAACTTAGAACATCCACATTACTACATCAGTGCGCGTAAGCTCAAAGTAATTCCCGAAGATAAAGTCGTCACTGGACCATTTAACATTGTTGTCAGTGATATTCCAACCCCTATAGGATTGCCCTTTGGTTTTTTCCCAATCACTACGCGGTCTAAATCCGGAATTATTTTTCCTACAATCGGTGAACAACGATCAAGAGGATTCTTCCTCAGTCAAGGTGGATTCTATTGGGCAACGAGTGACAAGGTCGGTATCAAAGTAACAGGAGATTATTATACCAATAATAGTTATTTGCTTGCGGTAAACTCAGAATATAGAAAGCGTTACGTATACGACGGATATGCCGTGGCCAACTATAGTAAAGTGAAAGACGGATTTGACGATGAACCCTTTCCTACCAATTTTAATATCCGTTGGAGACATGCAACGTTGAAAAAAACAAGCGGAAAATTATCTGCCGATGTAAACATCACCTCTAACTCTTACTACAGACTCAACTCCTACAATCCTACCAATTACCAAAGCAGTGTATTTAACTCTACTGTAACCTATAGCAAAAGTTTTAAACGCAGTCCATTTAACCTGAACGTTGCGCTACGCCAGGACCAAAACGTGCAGACTAAAGAAATGAACCTGACCTTGCCGGAAGTGGCTTTGACCATGAACAGGATTTATCCTTTGAAAAGTAAGAATAGCAGAGGAGATAAGTGGTTTGAAAAAATCAACGTGGCGTACAATATGAATACCAAATACCTCATCAAAAATAAATTTGCTCAAGCAGGAACAATAACGGGTGATACGATTATTCCGGTGCGTGATAACACATTGAATTATCTTTTATCGAAAGGACAAACAGGAATGTCTCATAGCATACCTATTGGTACTACAATAAAGGTGATGAAGCATTTCAATTTGAATCCTACGCTGACACTTCAAGAATTTTGGTACCTAGAGAAACTGGATTACAAATACAATGAAGTAGTCGGACGTGTAATAGCAGACAGCACTACCATTAAAGGATTTACACGCGCCGGTCAGTTTAATTTCAGGACCGACTTCACTACTCGTTTCTATGGCACTTATCGTTTCAAAGGTAAGACACTGCAAGGCATACGCCACACAGTCAATCCTACTATTACCTATACATATAAACCCGATTTTGCTGAACCTACTGCTTACAGCAACAGTTACCAGCATTCCTATCAAGTATTGGATGCACAAGGCAATCCTACACAATACTCCCGATACAATGGATTTATTTATGGAGGCCCAAGCAATCAAGTGACAAACAGTATTGGTATTTCCATTACCAATAACCTGGAAGCAAAGGTTCGTAATCGCAAAGACACCACAGGTACAGCACCTACTAAAAAAATCAACCTGCTTGAAAGTGTTAGTATAGGAGGTACCTATAATTTCGCCGCTGATTCATTGCACATGTCAAACATTGTTTTAGCGTATTCTTTATCTATCGGAGGTAATTTTAATCCGAAGGCAAAGAACAAACCTACTGTTCCAATGAATGCCCAGAACGAAGCGGAGTTGAGCATGATCAATCGCTATCCGGAGCGTTATGTTGATTTCAGTATTCCATGGAGTCTGGCTTTGAGTTATAATATCAACTACTCCAAAATTGGATTTGCCGCTAAAAATATCACACAGTCATTATCTGCCAATGGCAATTTAAGTTTAACGGAAAAATGGAAACTGACTGTTACCACCGGTTATGATTTTGTGGCACAAGGATTAGGTTATACAACCATTGGCATTACCAGAGATTTGCATTGCTGGCAAATGGCAATGACCATTGTGCCATTCGGTGCACGACAATCTTATTTTTTCACGATCACGGCTAAGTCCTCTATCCTACAGGATCTGAAGTTGACCAAGAGAAGTCCTACTTATTTTGCACAGTAATCAAATAATAGAATTACTTATTAAACACGCCACAACCATCTAGTGCTTTGCATTTGGCAAATTAAAAGCTCCAACTAACAAATAAGTTTCAATTTCCAATTCCACAAACCGTCACTAGGAATACAAGCCTTAGGCATAAAGCTCTGGTTTGAGTATTCGATCATTAGAATATATTTATTAGTTGAGATGTGTATTCTGGAATTTTTAATAGGACGGTTTTATTAAATTTGAAGGCGACCTAGATTACTACTTCTATAAAAGAGAAAGCCCTTCGATATGAATCGAAGGGCTTTCTCTTTTATTTAACTAATCTAATTAATGCGCCTTCTTAATCTGAATCACCGGTCTAAAACCTAGCCAGGTAGCAGGCTGCGAATAAGCTTGTGCTGCTTCTGCGGTACATCCGTCTGCTCTTGTCCTGTAACCACCGCCCATAGCGACTGTTTCATTTTTTGTCATTTCAGCTACGTTGCCTCTCAAGTCATACAAACCATGTACGTCTGCAGGATAGCTTCCAACGGGGTAAACGGCTTTGCCTACTCTTCCATAATTCATGACCAAAGGAGCAGTAGGTTTAATGTCCGGACAATTTCCATTCGTGACTTCTTCCGGCATAGAAGCATTGAACATCGGACAGAAATTATTGTCGTATCCTCTATTCATGTGTTCTTTATAAACTGTTGAATCGTGATCTGGCTTGTAATAATGAGCCAATAAAATTTTGTATTCTTCACTTGTCAGGAAGGTTACAATCATCTGGTATTTGCTGAGATCATATTTCGGATCAAAGGCATTATGAATACCACTGGCCGTAGTTCCTTTATAAGAGATAGCAACATAAATCATGTATTCTGAAGCGGCCTGATAAGAGATACCTGTGACAGGAATTTTATCTGCACCACGTTTCACTAATATTTTCTGTATCAATTCTGGTGTTAAGGATTCAACACTCTTCTCTGCATCCCATAATCCTTCAAACTCAGGAATACTGTAAAAATACTTTGAGTTGATTTCGTTTTTCTCCGGAATAATCAGTTGATAACTACCATTACCAATCTTCTCCGTCTTGTAGCGATCCAGCATGAAGTATGTCCAATCCAACAAGGTCACTTCTGTAGGTTTTACATAATGAATAAAGTCTGTATCCAATTCTTTTACATGCACCCATCCCGGAATGTGTGGTGCATTGTCGTGTACTACTTTCTTACGAGGTTCTTTCAAATGTGTTTTTTGATGTGGTTTTCTATGATCAGGCAACTGCGCAAAGGCATTCACAAAAAAGAAACTGAAAATAAAAACAAGAAGGTAACGTTTCATATGACTATTGTTTATAATAACATTATTCAATGGAGTCTAATTTACAGGATTTTGATTGAAAAGCGAATGAAAAATAACAGATCCTGAAGCTGTTACTTCTTAAATTTTGAAAACCTTCCCAATATACTTAAAGGTAGTTTTTTACCAAAAGGATCTTCTACATACAATTCACCGTATTCAAATCCATTGACCTCTTTGAACAAATCATGAATCAACGTTTCTACGATGAGCGATGAAAAGCCAATGGAGTATAAATTTAGAATAAAGAAGTGTTCATTCGGATCCAGCAATTTGACACAATCTTTGAGTAAAGGATATAGATCTGTTTCAATGACCCATTTTTCACCATCCGGGCCACGACCATAAGCAGGAGGATCGAGGATGATGCCCTGGTATTGCTTTCCTCTTTTCACTTCCCGCTGTACAAACTTGGCTGCATCTTCGACCACCCAACGTACGTCCTTCAAATTTGAAGCTTCCATGTTTTCCCGTCCCCATGAAATCACTTGTTTTACCGAATCCACATGCGTCACATCAGCACCGGCTGCGGCACCGGCGATAGAAGCACCGCCTGTGTAGGCGAATAAATTCAACAGCTTAGGTTGCGGAGTCTGCATGCGCTTTAGGGAAGCATAAATATAATCCCAGTTCACCGCCTGTTCTGGAAATAAACCGACATGTTTAAAGCCAGACAGACCCAATCTAAAATTTAACTGATAAGACGGATGCTTATAAGGCAAGATCCATTGTTGCTTCATATTAGGTTTTAATGACCAATTTCCTTTTTCAGGATTGGCCTTATCCCT
>JAQZBV010000132.1 GCA_029237685.1 Cytophagaceae bacterium
TTCTTTCATTCTAGAGTTTAATTCGAGCTGCTTATTGTTACTGAACGAGATGTATTATTCGCGGAGTCCCCCTCATCAAGCATTTTTGTTTGGCAAATAAAGGATTAGTCTGTAGGCCGATGCATTTAGTCTAGCGGACAAATCGCAACCAATAGGATTTAACTATTGATTTTTATAACTCTACATACCACAAATCACGGCTATGAAACCAAGTAAATCTACTTATCCAAAAAAAATCAAGACTATACCTATCCACATGTTGCTATAAACAACTGATTTAGAACAGAAACATACATATAGTCAGGTCTATGATATGGATTATTATTCCGAAAATATGAAGTAAAAACACCTTCATTTAGACCGCATCGGATTGAATTTGAGTAACAATGTCACGGAATTACCCTTTTGTCTACAGCTGCAGCACCAGGCTTTTCTCCTTCCTAGAAACTGCTTATTATTACCAACGAATTATACCTCACGATGAACACTTTTCTTTTTGGTTGGAATCCTATCAAATTTCCCTGGCCCGAACTGGCAAATGAGATGCTTCAGGTGCAGCAAAACATTCCTTCCACAGAAAGCTGGACGTGCATCAGTCATACCAAAGTGAAAGTAGGTGACCGTGCGTTTTTCGTTCATGTAGGCAAAGACCCGCGAGGACTTTTCGCTTCCGGTTACATCAGTTCTACTCCTTTCAAAGGCAAAAATGCAAAAGGAAGAGATTGTTATAGAGTAACCGTAACCTTCGATGTACTACTGGACCCCAGCTCCTCGCCTATACTGACGTTGGAACTCTTAAACATGAGTGCGCTTTCCAAACAAAACTGGACACCTCAGGCGAGTGGCATTACTATACAACCGGAGTTGGTGGAAGAATTGGAGTTGTTATGGAAAGATTTTTTGGAACAATAAGAAGTTAAACAATAAACTCTTTGACTTAGAAAGAGCGAAGCAAGAACGCTAGAAATTATTAGGGAACGGTCAATTGTCCTCATTTATGGAATGGATTGAGGATAAAAAATACCCACTCTTCATTGTGTGATCTTCAAATGCATTTAAAACATTGTTTTTGCAGAGGCATATTCTTTGTGATAATGCATCAAAAACAAACCTATGAAAAAGACAGTCATCCTCTTCTCTTTCGCTTTGTGCACGCTATTCCTTGATTCTTGCAGCAAGGATCAGGACAGAACCTCTACCGGCACACAGAGTCCATCCAACACAAATGGACCTGCCGAAGATCCTTATGCAGAGCAAATACACCATGATGGTCAACTTCCTCAAGACAGTACATCTATCGCACCTGATGCCGGTCAATCTCCTGATCCTTCAAATGAAACTCCAGGTAATGCTTTACCCGAAGACAATACCACTTATAAAAACAAGAAAGTAAATCATGCGAAGAAAGATTCGGTGACCAGTGCAGCCGGTCAACAAGGAGCAGGTGCAGGAGTCGGCAACGGGGGCAGCATCAACGCGGCACAGGATGTAAAGAAAAAATAACACGTTAACTATATTTCTATGCATGCTTTAGTCATCGGTGCCACAGGCGCTACCGGAAAAGATCTGGTGGATCAATTATTAAAGGACAACAGCTTTGAACAGGTGACTGTTTTCGTACGTCGCGATTTGAAGCAAGTCCATAAAAAATTAAACGCCCATGTCATCGATTTTGACCGTCCGGAACAATGGAAACACTTGGTGAAAGGTGATGTGCTGTTTTCCTGTCTGGGCACGACCCTCAAGAGCGCGGGAAGTAAAGAAGCGCAATGGAAAATCGATTACGACTATCAATACCGCTTTGCTCAGGCCGCAAAAGAAAATCAAGTCAACACGTATGTCCTGGTATCCGCAGGCTTCGCTTCGCCGGATTCTTTGTTCTTTTATTCCAAAATGAAAGGCCAATTGGAACAAGCAGTGAAAGCCTTGGGATTTCCTCAACTCACAATCCTCAATCCGCCGGTACTCAAACGAAAGAACAGCGACCGACGGGCCGAAGTCATCGGTTGGAAGACGATAGAATTCTTCAATCAATTCGGGCTCTTCCGTTCTCAAAAGCCGCTGCCGACAGAAGTGCTGGCACAAGCGATGATCAACACTGTGAAAACAAAAAAGGCCGGCTTAACCACGCTGCAGGGCGAAGCGATATGGGCGTATGCAAGAGTAAGTCAATGAAATGACAACAGAAATACAGATTGTTGCTAGCGCTTGTAAAAAATGTAATCGCTTACCAATGGTTCCAGTCCGTTGTTCTTAAATTCTGTAGCAATCTGTGCTCTGTGGTAAGTGGTGTGGTTGATCACATGAAAGAGGATGTCGCGGATCGTGTTTTGAAAAGAATCTCCTTTACTGGTCTTGTAAGTGATGACTTGATTCAGGTCCAAGTCTTTGCTGTCAAGGATAGCCAGGGTTTCATTGAAATTGGCCTCCAGAATTTCTTCCAAGGCATGTAGTTCATTCATTTGCCAAACACCATGTGTGGGTCGATTGGGCTGTATCCTGTTGTTCCATATCTGATGTGCGTTGAGCATGTGATTGAACAATTGGATTGACTTTTCAGAAGTCTTTTCAGGCTGCTTAAGAAATAGTTTCAACAGTTCCCGGTTGTAATGATGTCCGTAGTCAAACAATTCTTTGAAAAAAGGTACCATGGATTCTTTGCTTTATCTACTTAATTTAATTAAAAAATATGAAGAATAAATTTACAGGATTGATGTTTTAGTTTCCAATTACTCTTGTACAAAGGATTTAATAAATTACAAAATCCAAAATTCAAATCATAAATAAGCTCCAATAATCAAATACCAAACAGAGAAAGCGAATGCAGATGTCGCAAGCAGGCATCTAAATTGTCGCAGGATAATCCTACGGTCTTCCTATTTGGGATTAGATTTGTATTGATTCTGAAAACAAAATTCAAACTGCTATGAGAAAAATAATTGTTTTATCGTTTATTACACTAGACGGCGTCATACAGGCGCCCGGTGGACCCGAAGAAGATCCTTCCAATGGCTTTCAATACGGAGGATGGATAGCACCTTATGGTGATGACGTGTCCGGAAAGATCATGGAAATACAATTGCAACCTGCGGATCTTATGCTGGGTAGAAAAACGTTTGACATCTGGGAATCGTATTGGCCTCAACATGCAGCGCAGTGGCCGGGTGTCAATGAGGTGAATAAATACGTCTTATCCTCTACAAGAGAAACATCCGATTGGCAAAACTCCATTTTTATCAATAGTATAGAAGACATTAAAAAAATTAAGCAGTCCGACGGTATCGATATCAAAATCTGGGGCAGCAGCGAACTTGTTCATCTCCTTCTTCAACAGGAGTTGGTGGATGAATTCTGGCTCAACATTTACCCGATACTGCTGGGTAAAGGAAAAAGGTTATTTGATGATCAGGCGGTTCCTGCAGCCTTTAGCCTGGTAGAAAGTACCGTCACTCCAAACGGAGTAATCATGGCACATTATAAGCGGGCAGGAGAAGTGAAGACGGGGACTGTGGAAGATTAGCTTGAGTGAACGTCCGATCTTTTACTAACAACAAGCATTAGTTTCGAGTTAGTAAAAAAACACCCTGAGACATTTTTTCAAATGTCTCAGGGTATTTATCTTTAAAAAAAAAATTTACTTCAATATATTCAACGAAGGCGCATACACATTGTTTCCATCCAGCTCTGCACCTACTTTAAAGTCATTGGCACCACCACCTATTGTAATTTCATAGATATTGGCAGCTCCTCCTTTTATACAAACAGGAATGTAAAACTTACCGTTGTCCACTGAATTCAAACTGAAGATTTCATTCAACGGCGCTTTAGGAATATTCAGTTTGGTTACCGTCTTGTTGTAAAGATCAATCATACACAGTTGACCATAATTTTCCTGCAAATTGGCCCAAGCACCTAAATCACTTTCCTTTATTATATTGGCATAGGCAATACCATTTCCAGCGTACCATGCATTCCAAATGCTTACCGGTTCATCGAAATGAGAGGTTACATCCAATACATAATCGTCGTACTGACCGTTTTTAATTCTTACAAATACAGCAGGAGCATCGTCTACATCTTCTTCATTAATGCTCCACTGCTTGCTTCTCAGGTTACATTGATAAATGTCACCTAACTCATCCTTGAATGTTCCTCTTGTTCTATAACCGGCTACACTTCCTGATGAAGCAGGATTCACAAGTATCGTTGGATTGGTAAACGCAGGGTAATCGTACACGATGGTAATCAAAGAATCCGGTATATCACCATACACTGAAGGCACTGTATATTCGGCTGCTACGTAAGCCTTAGTACCTGAAACCAATGTACGCGCCCAGGTCGGTTTGTAATGTTTAATGTCCGGCATCTGAAAGCTACCATAGCTTTCAACAGTGAAGGTAGCAAGATCTACAATCGCATAAGGAGCTTGTCCGGAGGAGTTCGGAAAGTTCATCAAGATGATGTCATTGGTTTCTGTTAAATCCGTATAACGGGCAAAACTACCTGACATAATAGGTGTTGTAGATATCGCACCTTCTTTGGTAATGCCTGTTTCCGTGATCTTGTACTTGTCCAATGTAGACTCTGCTGTGTTGATCGCATAGAGGTAACCGTCTTTCACTACAGCGTGGTGCGCGATATCTTCAATACCATTTCCAAGTACCGAGATTTTTCCTGACGAGATGTCCTTGGCAGGAACCATGTAATATTCATCGTCTACTTCAAGGCCGACAAAATATTTCATTAAACCAGGTCCTGGTGCTTCATCATCCTTTTGTTTACAAGCTCCGATAAAAACGAGCGATGTTAAGATCACCGCAGTGATCATGTGAAATCTATTGAAACGTTTCATGATTAATTAATTTAATTGATTGGATTTGATTATGTATTTGATTTTGATAAAGAGCGCTCTACCCGGCTTCTGTAGGAGGTAATTGTCGTATACTTGTTGATTGGTAAAATTGGAGATATCAAAGGCGAGGCTCAGTTGTTGTTTAGGAAAAGTATAGCCTATGCCGAAATCAAAAACCAACTGACTTGGGATCATCGATTTCGTTTCTTTACTTCCCAGGCTTGGCCAGTTCAGATAAAATTCATGAAGGTAATTGGCGTGTACGTAAGTAAATAATTTCGCATGCTTCTGAATCACATTCGGAATGCTGGAAGAGATGCCCGCATTGCCCAACAGATAAGGCGTGTTTCTCAGCCGATCGCCGTAGAGTACATTGGGCACACCATCTTCGTAGCGTTGATTATTGCGGATGTCCAGGTACGTGACGTTGGCATTGACCTTCAGCCACTGGTTCAGGTCATATAGGATTTCTGCTTCTACTCCCTTTGTGCGCGTCAGTTTCACGTTTTCATAGGCTCCTTCGTCTCTGCCACCCAGGGTATAGAATAATTTATCTTTTGTATCTCTAAAAAAAGTACCGACTGTAAATTTTAGTCCGTGATTACTACCGATGGGAATTCTTCCAAGGGCAAAGCCTAGATTGACATTCAGACTTTGTTCGGGCTTTATATTCGGATTACTGCTCACCAATATACCATCGCCCAGCGCTTCTGTCGGCGTTGGAAGACGTGTGGCTTGTTCAATAGAAAACTTGGTAAGCAGCAAGTGATGGATTTTGTAGGAGGCGGCTAATCCTCCTCCCCAATTGGACTTATTATTTTTTATCGGTACGGCAGTCGCGTGGTATTCACCATTGATAAGAAAGTATTCCAGTTCGTTTGTCTTCGTTCTGAAGTCGTACCATTTGATGAAGGTGTTCACATACAGCCTATCCTTCCACCGTTTTGTTTCCAGTGATAAACCGGCAAATTGTCTCAGTATGCTTTGCGGAGCCACATTGGGCACTGTGCGAGCCGACATGTAGGGATCTTCCCCTCGTCGATCGGATGTGGAAATGAAGTAATTGAACCCTAATTTAAAATGGGCAGGAAGTTGATACGTGGCATTCACTCTGCTGATCCAGGATTGATCGTGCATCTTATACCAGGACTGACCATCACGACCTATTTCCCCGCCGCCTTGCAAATGGTTTTCTTGCGGGCCATTCCAGCCGTAGACTGTCATTGATGTATCTATCGTTTCACCTTTTCTTTTTGTATAGCCTGCAAATAAATTAAGGTTTAGCCCTTTCGTAAACAGGTTTTCCTTTTGGTAAGACAGGTGCGGCATAAACAATACCTCCCGGTATTTCAGCTTGCCATATACCTTGGACATCGTCTGACCATTTTGTATACCTTTGTCTTGAGTGGATGCCAGCAAGCTGATAAAAAATTGATCCGCCCATTTCTTGTCTACAAAACCCAAGTCAACTTTTCCATTGAGGGTTTGAAACTGATCATTAAATCTTGTCGCCGGATTTTCTTTTGTATAGTCAACAGACCGGAAGCCGGTACTTGCATCGGCGTAGTTGACTCCTTTGCCCCACACTTTGTAATTGTTATCTGAATAGGTATAAAAGGAGGAAAGACGCGTTACAACATTACTCTTTGCGCTGGTATACTGAGCATTCAGTGAGGCCTGGTGCGTATTGAAGGAGCCGTAACTATAACTCCCTTCCACGAAGTTTATTTTTTGTGTTTGGGAAACCACGTTGATTGCACCTCCCAACGCATCAGAGCCTAAATCAACAGGCACCACACCTTTGTAAATGTCGATGCGTTTGATCAGGGAAACCGGAAGATTATTAATCGCATAAGATGACCCGAAATATTCCATCGGTATACCGTCTATAAAAAACTTGACGGCATTTCCTGACATCCCATTCAGTGAATAGTTATAATCTGAACCGATACCTGCAGTTTGACGAACGCGTACACCAGCTGTCCTGTCGAGTAACTTGTTGATTTGTATCGTTTGTGTTTGTATCTCTTTGGTTTCAACAGATTCAACACTAAAACCGGTTTCTTCTATTTTCTGAGCTTCTGTTTTTCCAATTGTCACCACTTCATCGTGAAACAATACATCTTGTTCCAATTCAAAATGAAACGTCGTGTTATTGCTCTCTCTTAGGGTAACAGTTTTGACTTCTTTTTTATAACCAATAGCTGATAATGAAATCAGGTGTGTTCCGGAAGGAATATTGTTCAGCACAAAAAAGCCGGCTTCGTCCGACATGGATTCCAGATTCAAAGAATCGATCCTAACAACAGCAAAAGGTATGGAAGCTCCTGTTTCGTCTTTCGCGGTACCCGAAATAGTCAATAATGACTGCGAAATCGCCGAAACAGGGAAAATAAAGCCTATAAATAGATAGATAATTGTCTTCAAAAGTATAACTTGCTCCTTATTTAGAATAATTCTTAATAACGAAGCTCGGAATATAAACTGAAAGTGTAAAGAACAAATCTGCAAACAACCAATTTGTTAGGCTCAACGGCATATTTTAAAATAAGCCACTATCAATCAACAAATTGTATTGCAGCAATTATAACTCATGAAGAATCTTCTGACATTCAAGATCCAGTATAAGGAAATAGCTTATCAAACAGCGATCATTGCGGTCCTCGGCATTTTTTTCTCCTATAACCAGGATTACCAGGAACATATCCGGATTGCCTCGCTTTTGGACCTGAAGAAGCTTGCCTTTTTTGCCAATTACATGGTTGCCGCGGTGGTTATTAATTATTACCTCCTGCCTGCGTTTTATTATAAAAAGAAACTCTGGCTCTTCTGCTTCAGTGTTTGTCTGCTGATTGCTTTGGTCGTGCTGGTGGATGAATTCGTGTTAGAAAAAATCTATTATCCGCACACACGTGGTGTCTATTTTCCAGGAATTGCCTATACGCTGATAGAAACTTTACCCGTCATCATCATTGCCGTTGCGTTTAAACTGGCCTGGGATTACAATAAAAAAGAAAGAGAGTTTGAAAAACTAAAAGCTCTGGTCAAGGAAAGTCAACTGCAGTTTTTAAAGAATCAGATCAACCCACATTTTCTCTTCAATAACCTGAATAATTTATATGCTCATGCCATCAGCAATTCTCCTCAAACCCCGGGAATTATAGTAGAACTTTCCTCTGTGTTGCGGTACAATTTGTACGACTGCAAGGAAGACTACGTGCCTCTTGCTAAAGAACTCAAGCACCTTCAACACTATACCGCGCTTCATGAATTGCAAATCGCGCAGCGTGGAAAGGTGAACGTCTCTATGGAATTAGCCTCTGAAAATTTTACCATTTCACCCCTCATTCTGGTTGTTTTTATAGAGAATGCTTTTAAACACAGCGCTGTAAGCCTCATCCAGGACATTGCTATTTTCATCGACATCTGTGTAGATGAAAACGGCTTGTTGACCATGCACTGCAACAATAATTTTTCTCCTGACTATGCACTGAAGGGACATGTTGGAATTGGTTTAGAAAATGTAAAAAAACGTCTGCTTCTTTTGTATCCGAAGATGCATGAACTAGCCATTTCCGTAGTTGATAATATGTACCAGGTAAAACTTTCCATTCAACTTAAGTCCATTGAGTCATGCTAAACTGTATCGTTATTGAAGACCAATTTCCTGCTCAACAGATTTTGAAGAAGTATATAGGAGATCACGAAAGCCTGCATCTGGTGAAAGGATTTAATGCTGCCATAGAAGCCAGTACATTCCTGAAAGAGCATGCGATTGACCTGATTTTTTTGGATATCAATTTACCTCAGGTTTCCGGTATGGAATTTCTCAGGCGCAACAGTAATTTGCCTCCTGTTATTCTGACCACAGCCTATTCAGAATACGCGCTGGAAAGTTATGAATACAATACCGTCGATTATTTACTGAAACCTTTTTCATTCGCCAGATTTAATCAGGCCATCACGAAAGTTTTATCCATTACCCATCCTCTTAAAAAAAATGAAGCTGTATTGAATACAACTTCCAGCGAGGAAATATTTATTAAGTCCGGACATGAAATTTTAAAATTAAAGTACAGTGAGATACTCTATATCAAATCTGACGGGGACTATACCGAAGCGGTGACCGCTACCAAAAAGTATTTGACCTACCTTTCTTTAAAAGACTGGTTAAATAACCTGCAGTATCATTTTTGCCAGGTGCATAAATCATACCTCATCAACATGAACCATTTAAGTAAGATATCTTCTAACAAGATTCACCTGACGGGTAAACATTTGGTCCCCATTGGAAGAGCTTACAAAAAAGGCTTCATTGAGAGAAATGCTAATCCGACGATGCACCACAAGTAATTCAGATTCCATAAAGCCGCCGGCGCACCCTCTGGATGATAAAATTCCGGTGTTTTGAGCTTTTCAACGCTTTCGCAGGCCAGATTATGTCCGTCCTACTTTTAAACCTGTAAATATTTGGCGAAATTGCAGGGCTATGAAAAAGACGAAAGTGGAAATATTGGCGCCGGCCAAAAACCTTTACCAGGGAATGGCTGCGATCAATGCCGGAGATACATTGGCGCACCTCTATTCGGGGCCCGTACCAATGCCACAAATCCTGTGGAAGACATCGCGGAACTGGTGCGCTACGCTCACTTATTCAAAGCACAGGTATTCGTTGTGTTGAACACCATTTTGTACGACAACGAACTAGCCACTTGTAAGGAATTAATCTATGAACTCTACGACATCGGAGTAGATGCGCTGATCATTCAAGACATGGCGATTATGGAAATGGATCTCCCTCCTATCGTGATCCATGCCAGCACGCAGGCCAACAACCGCGATCCCAAACATGTAAAGTTCCTCGCCGATGCGGGCATGAAACGTGCCGTGTTGGCGCGCGAACTGAACCTGGATCAAATCAAAGACATACACGAAGCAACTGATATTGAATTGGAATTTTTCGTCTCCGGTGCTTTGTGTGTAGCCTTCAGCGGCAACTGTTACATGAGCATTGCCGGCGGAGAACGCAGCGCCAACAGAGGCTCTTGCGCGCAGAATTGCCGCTTGCCTTATAACCTGATTGACGGCACGGGGAAAACCTTGATTGCCAACAGTCACTTGTTGTCGATCAAAGACCTCGACCTGAGCGATCAATTGCCGAATTTGATTGAAGCGGGAATTACTTCATTTAAGATCGAAGGGCGTTTGAAAGACATAGTCTACGTAAAGAATAACGTTTCTTACCTGCGTAAGAAATTAGATACCTTCCTTCAGGACAACGATCGTTTTGAAAAAGCTTCTTCCGGAAGAACATTCTATAACTTCGAAGCGGAGATGGACCGCAGCTTCAACCGTGGTTATACAGACTATTTTGTCAATCACCGCACGGCGTCCATCGGTTCCTGGGAAACACCGAAATCACAGGGACAGGTGATCGGAAAAGTACTGGAAGTGAAACACAACGGCTATGTGATTGAAAACGCCGACAAGCTCAACAACGGTGACGGTTTGTACTTCGTCAACGAAGAGGGAGAACCTGATGGCGCGTCGATCAATACCATAGTGAACAATGTCGTCATCCCCAATAACTTCAAGCCCATTAAAAAGGGTACGATGATCTTCAGAAATTCCGATGCTGAATTTAATAAACTGGTAGAACGCGAAGACAGCGCCATTCGTAAGATTGGCGTTCAATTGCATTTTACGGAAACAACAACAGGCTTCCAATTGAAAGCGGTAGACGAAGACGGCCATGAAAGCATAGCTGTGCTGAACGTTGAAAAAGAAGTCAGCAAAAAAGGTGATTCTGTGCTGGAAGACATCAAAAAGAATTTATCCAAAACAGGCAACACGCCTTTCATTGCCGATGAAACAAGTGTTGACCTTTCACAAGCCTGGTTCTTACCGATCTCAAAAATCAACGAATTAAGAAGAGAAGTCCTGGAGCAATTGATGGAGGTACGTGTAAAAGCTTACGTGCGCAAAGAACATAAAATAGAAAAAACAACTCATCCTTATCCAGTTCAGAAATTGGATTTCATGTACAATGTATCCAATCAACTCGCCAGGAAATTTTATCACAGACATGGCGTGACCGAAATTGAAAAGGCTTTTGAATTGCAATGGGATCCCGGTAAGGCACGTGTCATGACGACCAAGTATTGTGTGAAGTATGAGTTGGGCAAATGTCCAAAATACCAACGCGACAGCATGGGTGAAAAAGTAGTGGAGCCATTGGTGTTGAAGCACGGAGAAAACGAATACAAACTAAAATTCAATTGCAAGCCTTGCGAAATGGAGATCTGGGAGAAGGACGCGGATTTGGTGTTTGATGAGGATGAGCTATGATTTTGAGGATTGCCTGAAGGCTACGATTGCTCTGAGAGTGCCGATATTCGTCAATGCTTTTTATATTATTAAGACTTCTGCCCAAGGCTTGATCTAAAGCGTTTTTAGAGATAACAGGTCTAGTATATCTATTTTTAATCGTTCATGTAATGAATAGAATTATACTCTTTCTTTGTAGTGTACTCTTTTTATGTTGTTGTGAAAAGACGGTGAATAAACAGGAAACAACAAGTATTCCCACACATCATTTAAGTATAGAGGATTCTTTGAAAGCCAGAGTCGATAGTTTATTAAAAAAATCTGTTCCTCTCATGGGATACAGATTCCAGTTGACCGGCGATTTTAATGGTGACGGTAAATGGGATACACTTGTAGAACACTATACTGATTCATTGAGAACAAAAGAAGTCGCTAAATACGATGAAGCGTTTGACTATTTTGATTCTTGGTTTATAGCAGACCAACTCAATAAACAATCTTTTTTATCTGCTAACGATTCTTCTCTCCTCAAATTAGAAGGTGGCATTCTAGGATTTATCTACATTGAGAATTGCAGAGACGTAACAGGTGATGGTGTTGACGACTTGTTTGTTGTGCCACACCGTGGCGGAGCAAGCAACTGTGTTAGCGGATATATTTATTCATTAAAAAACAAAGAATGGAAGAGTTCATCTGTTATTCACGTCTGGCAATGGCAGTTTCCAGATACGCCGGATGCCGCAATGAGCCATGGATTGATGGGCAGTTATGATGTCAACTACACCCACAATGATTCCATCAATCACTTATTAGAAGATCAGCTGAAGGACTACCGGTTTATAAAACGCAACAAAGACCAATCGATTGAATATGAATGCCGCAATCCTTTTGATCGTGATGAATTTGATTCTATATCCAAGCTGTACGGGCAACAGGAATTAATTCTAAAACGATTTAAACCCATGATGCTTGACAAAAAACTTTACCTCCAGGACAGAAAGTATCCCAACACATTTTATGGGAATATAACGAAGCAAAAAGAAGGTAAAGACTGGATTTACATTTTCCCTTTTGATGATTATGCTGAGATGTTTACAGTGAGGGTTTATTACAAAAAGAATCGCATGCGTACCGAAGCAAGAGGGTAACTAAATTGAAAATCATTCAGGAAAACATCCCCTCTGTGATACCGGTAGAAATGTGTTACCTGGGATGGCAGGAGTCTCTGGATAAATTGAAGAGGTTGGTGGAGCCGGAGATTGCAGACGGTGAATAGAAATAAAAAAGCCTCTGTTCTCAGAGGCTTTTTTATTCTACAGATTGTATGACTATTCGATGACAAATTTCTTAGTAATAACATTCACTCCGTTCGTCACTTTGATCAGGTAAATTCCAGGAGTCAAATGATCTGTACTTACATTGATTTCCGAATCGGAGAGTTGAACGTTGTATTCTTTTACTACTAGTCCTTGCAGGTTAACAATTTCAATCGAAGCTTGTCCTTCCCACTGATCGGTTTGAATCGTCACTGTACTATTTTCTACCGCAGGATTTGGATACACGCTCATATCAGCGGCATCAGCTATTTCATCTGCGCCTAATCGGATGCTTGAATTGGCAGCGTTTAGAATCAACGTACCAAAAGCAGCAGTAGTCAGGTAATTGTTTCCGGTACCGTTCCATACGGCTTGTGAACTTCTTCCTGTACCGCTGTCGTCATCGTCGTTGCTCACATCAAAACCGATGCTGGTGCCTGCAGCCGGTGCTGTAATACCGAGTTGTGACCAGGGTATGGCAAACTCTATCGTATACCCTCCGGTAATCGTTGTCCAGGCATGTTGCAGACCGCTTATAGCTACCCTGCTGTATACTCCGGACTGTCCATAGGTCTTGGTAAACTGGTTGTCATAACCGTCATAAGAAGATAATTTATTATTGTTGGCATCGATGAACACTTCTATGGCATCCGCATTCCAGTAATCCACAGCATTGGTGCGTAAACTCGCATCCAATACTCTGGCCCCGATGTAGAGGTTACTGTTGTCCCACAACACGCCGAAAGTTGCTGTATTGTTAGGTGTTCCGATGCTCGTCTTAGTAAGCGTTTTGTTCAAGTTCCAACCAGGTTCAGACAAACTGCCATTGACTATAATCGTAGTCGGCGCTCTATAACAAGTCACTATACCAGCAGGTTCTGCCGCTTGTACAAAAGTAAGGGCATTTAAATTGAAACCATCCGTATCCATGTAGATGCGTAGGATGTGGATACCTGCTGCCATGCTTGCTGTGTTAACGGTTACCGTCTGATACGTTTGCCAGCCCGTTGTATTGGGAACAGACACTGTGGCGATCGTTGCGCCATCGAGTTCGAGATGAAATGCTTTGCCTGAATTCGGAGAAGCTACTCTCAACTGCAAACTGTACACTCCGACAGTTGTTACATTTACCGTATACTTCAACCATTCCCCTGCACTGGTCCAACCGATATTCAAGGTACCTTCACCGCAGGATTCCACATCCACACCTTGGTTGGTGCGTTGCTGGCCGCCTTGGTTCAAGGCATCCACATCGTGGTAGGCTATTCCTTCTCCACCCTCATCGTAGTTCTCTGCTTCTATCTTACCAGGTATAACCCAGGCCGTACCGCCGTATGGTGTGCTTCCGGCAGGATTAGTGATCGTAAAGGTTACCGCTTTTGTACCCGTACCCCCTGCATTGCTTGCACTTATGGTCAGGGTATAATTACCGGCTGTGGTCGGCGTTCCGCTGATTATACCTGTCGTTGCACTCACGGTTAATCCGTCAGGTAAACCTGTCGCTGCATAAACAGTAGGTGTATTGGATGCTGTGATGGCATAAGTAAATGTTGTACCGGTTGTTCCGCTGGCTGTTGCAGCACTGGATACGACAGGCGCAACAGCTATCGCCACAAAGTTCACATAATTGATATTGAATCCGCCTGTCTCTTCATAAATACGAAGGATGTGTTGCCCGCTTGAAAGGCTTGGCGTAACAACACTCACTGTTTGATAGATCTGCCAGCCTCCTGTATTCGGGACGGTCAGACTTCCGGAGATGTTGATACCGTCTAATTCTACATGAAAAGCATTACCTGTTCCAGGAGAAGCTACGCGCGCCTGCAAGGAATAGGCTGCAGAAGCAGTTACATTCACGGTGTATTCCATCCACTCTCCGGCATTGGTATATCCAATGTTAAAGCCACCACCTGTATCTCCTGTACCTTCTACGTCTACTCCTTCATTTGTTCTGTATTGCCCGCCGCTATTCGTAGCATCGTTATCGCTATACCCCACGCCTTGTCCGCCGAGATCATAGTTCTCTGCTTCAATTTTTCCTGGAATGCTTGCCGCGACACCGCCATAAGGAGATTGAGGAATAGGAGCCGGATTGATGGTGATCGTGACTTGTTTGGTTGCCGTACCTCCTGCATTGGTCGCGCTCACGGTGCTTGTAAAGGTACCTGCTGCGGATGGAATACCACTGATTAAACCGGTAGTCGAATTAACGGACAAACCGGTAGGTAAAGCGGTAGCACCAAAACTGGTTGGTGTATTCGATGCTGTAATCGTATAGCTGAACGAAGCACCCACTGTGCCCGTTGCGCTGGAGGCACTGGATATAATGGGAACGGCTACACCGGAAATAATGGTAATCGTTAAAGCTTTACTTGCTGTACCGCCGGCATTGGTAGCGCTAACGGTGGTATTATAAGTACCAGCAGTAGTCGGTGTTCCACTGATAATACCCGTAGAGGCATTTACAGATAAACCGGGAGGCAAGCCTGAGGCCGTAAAACTAGCCGGTGTATTAGAAGCTGTAATGGCATAGCTGAACGCTGTACCGACGGTACCTGAAGCGGTCGCGGGACTTGAGATCACGGGTGCAGCAGCTAGTGAAACGAAAGTGATGTAGTTAATGTTGTAACC
>JAQZBV010000133.1 GCA_029237685.1 Cytophagaceae bacterium
AATGACAGCGAAGATGATATGACTTACTACCTGAAAGTATTGGAAGAGTCAAATCCTGACGGCGCGATCATCGAAGTGGATGGCGCTACACCAAACAGAGGATTCCAGGTACTGGCCGGTTCTGCGGTCAATAAAGTATTAACGGTAAAAAAAGGAACCGTAGCGAATGAATACAATGATATCAAAGTGGTGTTCCAATCCGGTTGCGATGCGATAGCAGATACGGTAACATTCACCGTGAAATTCATTCCTTCTTGTAGTCCTATTGCTTTCATTCAACCGGAAGAAAAATGGGTATTGAACAATTCATTTAACGATACATTGCCTGTGGTCATTGGTGGATATGATATCAATTATGAATCATTGCAGAGCATCAAGTTCCAGTACAAAGCTTCGGCTGATCCTTCATGGATCAACTTGGAAACATTCTATAAAGATACAACGGGCATGAACAGCCCGAATGCTAAAACCATTCCTAAGACAACCATCTATACCTTATCACCTTGGGATCTTTCTCAATTGGTAGATGCGGACTATGATATTCGCGCGGTTGCAAGTTGTGCTTTAGCAGATGTCTATTCACAAACATTTACCGGCCACGTGGATCGTTTGAATCCTCGTCCTTTCGGGGAACCGGAACCAATAGATAAAGTATTAGACGCCAATGATCAGATTTCGATTCAATTCAACGAACCGATCGCTGAAGGGAAATTAAGCTTAGCTAATTTTGACATTCGTGGTGTATTAAATGGTACAGACTTGCAACACGGTGCAAGCAGTTATTTCGATGGCGATGCCAATCACTCGATGACAGTGGCTGATGGATTGAATTTATCCAAATCATCTTTCACGGTAGAGTTCTGGGCAAAACGTGGAAACACAAACCAGGAGCAAGTGATCTTCTCACAAGGCAAAACACAAGAAGAAGCCTTTTACATAGGATTCAATGCGGCCAATCAATTGAAGTTGACGGTGGCCGGTGAATCAGTGGTCAGTACCTTTACGACTACAGATTCAGACTGGCACCATTATGCTTCTGCTTACGATGCCAACACAACAAATGTATTGTTGATCAAAGACGTAAGCAATGCAGAGAAAACCGTTCAGAATTCTTTCAATGCAGTATACCAGGGAAGTGGAGAAATTAAAGTGGGTAGAAGCAGCTTCTCACCGGCACTTCCTTTCAAAGGGAATATTCATGAATTAAGAATCTGGAGCAAAGCCAGAACAGAATCGCAATTAGCAGTGTCTATCAATAAAATGCTTTCCGGAAGAGAAGTTGGTTTGATCGCCAACTGGAGAATGGATGAAGCACACGGCAGTTATGCCAAAGACAATGCGAGAAGCAGACATGCGTATACGACTGCAGGTTGGACAGTAGAACCATCAGGTAAGTCTTTCCACTTTGATGGTGTAGACGACAACTTGGAAATCAATGGTGGTACATTGGCCTTCTCCAACGAGATGGACTTCACGATTGAAATGTGGTTCAAGAGCAGCAACGGTAATAACGTATGCTTGTTATCCAATGGAAAAGGAAACGGTCAGGACGCGAATGCCAATGGCTGGTCTATCGGTACTGATGCCAATGCTAAAATTATAGTAAACAACAACGGTAAAAGTTTCACTGCAACAGACAGCAATTTCTTCGATAACCAATGGCATCATTTTGCATTGGTGGTCAGCAGACTTGGTCAGACCGCTGCATTTGTAGACGGCAACAGACAATTGTTCAGGCCAAGTGCCGACATCGGTTGGGCCGCTTTTGGTGGAGCTAAGATATGGGTAGGAGCAAGAGGCTGGTACCAAGGTTCTACGGTACAAAAAGATAATTACTTCAACGGTAAAGTGGACGAAGTCAGAATCTGGAGCAGTGCAAGAGTACAAGATCAATTGCAACGCGACATGAGCAGCAGATTGTTTGGCGATGAATTTGGTTTGCAAGCCTATTATCCTTTTGAAACCTATAAAGAGATCATGGGTATCAACATGCTGATCGATACCTTAGAGGATCAATCGCCAAACAATAATGCCGCAATCAATTTGAATGGTGCGGGTTACGATAGCGAAACACCAGCAATCAAACTGAAAAGACCTGTACGCAAAGTGAATTTCAAAACGACGGTCAATACAGACAAGATCATCTTCACAATACAAGATCCATCTGCCTTGGTTGAAAATTGTATTTTGGACATCACCGTTCGAGACATACAAGATCTAAGTGGCAATAAAATGCAATCTCCTGCTACATGGAGTGCTTACATCAACAAGAACCAAGTCATCTGGCAAGACGAAGAGAAGAAGTTTACCAAAGAACTGGGTGCTCCTTATACGTTCTCGACACGTATCCTGAACAACGGCGGAAATCAGTTTGATTTCACCATCGGTAATATTCCTTCCTGGTTGACTGCTGATATTCCTTCCGGACAAATTGCTCCTCAAAGTTCAATCCTGATCACTTTCACGGTAGATCCTGGAGTCAACATCGGACAATACAACCAGGATCTTTACCTGACAACCAGTTTTGGATTTGACGAAGTGTTCGCATTGGACATGAAAGTATACAAGACTCCTCCTACATGGACGGTCGATAAAAATAAATTCCAACACTCCATGAACATTTATGGACAGTTGAAAATTGGTAACATTTTCTCTACGGATGAAAACGACATTCTCGCTGCTTTTGTGAATGGAGAATGCAGAGGATTGGCCAACGTTGCGTACACCAATCCAGCACTTGATTTGTATGAAGCATACATTACGGTGTATAGCAATTCTCTCATCGGTGAAAATGTAACGTTCCAAATCTGGAAAGCCAACGAAGGAAAAATCTATTCTAAAGTAACACCGAACATCATCTTTGAAAAAGATAAACTGGTAGGTTCTCCTTCTATTCCTCAAATCTTTAGTGCAGCCAATTATGTGGTGCAGGATATTCCTTTGACAGCCGGATGGAATTGGGTTTCGTTCAATTTGGTCACTCCAGACTTGGCTTCTGTAAATACTACGATGGCTTCTATCGTAGCTGTTCAGGGTGATCAGATTAAAGGAGATAATTTCTACGATGATTTCCGCTCAGGTCAATGGAAAGGATCATTGACAGATAATGGAGGAATCAAGAACGAAGCGATGTACAAAATCAAACTGCATAAGGCTGATACCATAGCGATGCAAGGTGCAAATCCTGATCCGTCCACTTTACCGATTTCTATTCATACCGGATGGAACTGGATTGGATTTATTTCTCAGAAAAATATTTTGCTCACAGACGCTCTAGGTAATTTTAATGCGAGCCATGGCGACTTGATCAAGAGTCAATACAATTTCTCTATGTACGATCAGAATGCAGGTTGGATTGGTAGCTTAACATTCCTGAAGCCAGGAGAGGGTTACATGTACAAAGCTTCGGCACCAGGTTCTTTCGCTTATCCAAGACCTACATTGAACAACCTGAGAGAAGAAGAGGAAGCGCTTATCACTAATGAAGCATGGAAATTGAATCGTAACGAATACCTCAACAACATGTCTGTCATTTCGAAGGTTAAACTGCCGGAAGGACAATTAGAAAGTGAAGCACACATGCTGGGTGCTTTTGTGAATGGAACATGCAGAGGTATTGCATTGCCTTCATCTAATCCTGCCTTGAACGAGCTTACCTATTTCCTTACTATTTACAGTAACGCAACAGATGAAAAAGTGGAATTCAAATGGGTAAGCGATGATAACGGACAGGTTTATGCAGTAAATGAAAAGGTAGGTTTTGTTAACAATAACTTGCAAGGTACCCTCAGCGAACCTATTCCATTGACATTGGGAGCAAGCGATGAAGAAACGGTAAGTATATACCCTAACCCTATTGGAGCTGCTGCAAACATCACGGTGCATCTTTCGAAAGCGTCAACAGTAAGTATTGAAGTATACGACCTGTTGGGTAATAAATTGGATACCGTATCACAAGGGAATCAGCAAGCAGGCTTCGCGAATTTTGTGTGGAATGCTGAGAAATACCCAAGCGGAATATATTTCATTAAAATAGACACCGGCTCTAAGACGGTTAATTACAAAGTCGTTAAATAATAGGTTACATGAATAAGTTTTTCATACACATCATATTCTTTACAGTCTTGTTGTTTGCTTCTACTCTGGTAGAAGCAGCAACTCCAAACTGGACCGTTGACAATCCAGCGCAGTACGAACACACACTTACCATTACCGCTGTTCTTAACATCGATGGTCACATGGCAGATGAAGCGGGAGATAAAGTAGGTGCTTTCATTGACGGCATATGCATGGGCGTTGCTTCTCCATCCAATAACCTGACCGAAGAAGATTGGCATCTGGTAAATTTGTATGTAAGAAGCAGTCAGGTTTCCGGTAAAACAATCACATTCAAATTGTACGATGCCAGCATGGATGCTGAATTTGATGCGATCAATACGATGATATTCGTTGCAGATGCTATGATTGGTTCTGATGAACCTTACCTGATCACGACCAACCGAAACCCTACGGCTATTACACCGCTTTCTTTTACGATCATGGAAGGAAGATCTGAAGGAACAAAAGTAGGAGCGTTTGCTGCATCTGATCCTGATGGAGCGGCGGATTTTGTTTTTACGTTGGTAGCAGGAGAGGGTGACGACGACAATGCTAGTTTTACGATTACAGAGGACAGTGTGTTAAAGACTGCAGTTGTATTTGATTACCAAGTGAGAAAGTTATATTCCATCTATGTCAAAGCCAATGATGGCAAAGGCGGTGAATTGGAAGCAGCAGTGGTGGTAAACATCATACCTGATCCGGATAATTTCACAGCATTGAATTACATCTCTCCGAATAACGACGGCAAGAACGATCTGTGGACCATTAGAAATGTGGAAGTTTATAAAGACTATACCATCAGCATTTTTAATGATGCAGGCCATCAGATCTACAATACAACAGGTTATCAAAACGATTGGGATGGCACCTATCAGGGCAAAGAATTGCCGATAGGAGTCTATTATTTTCTGGCGAAAAGTCCGGAAGGAAAAAAGTTTACAGGAACCATTACCCTTAACAGATAAGCTTCATAGGAAGTCAACATTTTATGAAATACGTTTTCAAGTCCATTACCTTTACCTGTTTGCTTTTTGTTGTCCATCATGGTTTCGCTCAAAACATCAGTAATTATAATTTATATACCATCAATCAATACGCTCTCAACCCTGCCTATGTAGGAAGTAAGGAAGGTATTTTTACCACGTTGCATTTTAGAAAATATTTCTCCGGTGTCTCTAATGCACCGCGTAACCTGATGTTTGTAGTCCACAGCCCGATCGGAAAAAAATTAGGGCTGGGTGGTAACATCATGGTAGACGAAGGCGGATTATTTAAGTCGACCTCAGCAAATATCGCTGCCTCCTACAAAATCAATATTACATCGGACCACCTGGTTACGGCAGGTCTTTCAGGAGGCTTGATCAAACAAGGTCTGGACATGAATAAACTGCAGGGAGCTGATATGACAGATCCCACGCTGATGAATGATTACAGTGAGAAAGTACTGTATAAGTTTGGCGCAGGTTTGAGGTACAACTGGAAAAAATTAGAAGTGAGTCTTGCCGTGCCCAGCATAAAGCAAGACGATCGTCAATTGTTCAATTATTTTCTAGGCTATGCTGCGTACCAAATTTATAGCGCAGATCAGCAATGGAAAATTCAGCCCTCAGTATTGTACAAAGCCATTTCCGCCAGTCCCAATCAGATCGATGTCAATGTAAATGTGGAGTGGAAAAAATTATTGTGGGCACAAGTTGGTTACCGTAACAATAATAACTTCATCATCGGTGGAGGGATCACGATTGAAAATTTGAATTTGGGTTATGCGTTTGAAGCACCTACCGGTAAAACAAAAGGGTTGTCAAAAGGTGCACATGAAATTGTATTGACATACCTCATTAAACCCAAAGCGAAAAAAACACCTGAAGTCTCAGACGATGAAACAACATCGACACCACCTGTTGTTGTTCCTCAACATAACGAAATGCAGGATTCCATGATGCATCACATCAAAGAACTGGAAACAGAAATGAGTAAATTGAGACAAGAAGTAGGAGAGATCTCACACTATATTGCGATGGACAGTGTTCGTCACAGCAACGATACCATTTATAGTTATGCGCCGAATGGAAAGCATGAAAAGTTGAAACCAGGTAATTATATCGTATTACAAACCAGTCGCACCAAAGCTTTTTCTGAGAAGTTGGTCAAGATGTATGCCTCTAAAAAAATTCCGGCTTACATTTGTTACAACGAAACACAAACTTTATTCTATGTCATCGGAAAAGAATTTGACAGTTACGATGAAGCCAAGAAGAGAATGGATTTCCTAAGAAGCAAAGGACATAAGAGTGCCTGGGTTCTGATTTATTAATAGCATTGACTTTCACACAAAAGACCCGGTGATCAACCGGGTCTTTTTTTTGTTATCAGGTAAGGGGGAGCTTGATTTTATACCGTTTTTTAGTGGTGGCACTACCTCTATCAGGGTATTCTGGTTTATTTCTGTGGTGATCTGTTTTATATTATTTAGAATAGTTCTAAATAGTGCTCACAAAGAAGCAGTATGGTGTCGCTGCTAACGGATCAAACAATAAGGTGATTTATGTGTGAAATAAAAGGATTAAGTGCAATCAATGACATCGTGATCTGTCATTGCATCCATTGTAAAGTAGTCTTCTTTTGGAATAGGAATGTCATCATCAATTTTAAGGAAGAAGAATTCAGAGCATTCAGTCGTTCTATTGAAAAAATGGAATTTGACCAGTTAGCTGTTGTCTTTCCTGACGAACGCGAGCGAATGATCGTACCGACTGCGGATACGAACATCAATTTATCTTTTGATAAAGAAGAGTGGAAAGATGTGCAGGCAGCTACACAGGAAGCATTGTGTATGCAGGAAGTATATGAATTGATGAAACTATAAGAGAGAGAGAGAACTGAAAACAGAGAACTGAAAACAAAGAAAAATCAGTTCTCTGTTCTCAATCTTAATAGACCATTTTTTAAACTACTTTTTTGTTCAGTTAGATAAAAGCCGGGGTCGTGCAAGCTCCGGCTTTTTTAGTAAACTGATAACTGAAAACAGAGAACAGATAAAAAAAATATTATTTCAGTTTTCAGTTTTCAGTTTTCAGTTTTCAGTTTTCAGTTTTCTTATTCTTAATGCCAAACAGTCTTCCAAATCCACTCAACATTTTTTTCTCAAAACGCCAGGCAAATTCCCATTGACCGAGAAGGGTACCGAAGATCATAAAGAGCAATTGATAAGCTGGAAATACAATGATGATGCGCAATGGCCAGTAGATATACCATGCCAGGGTATCTTGGTGAATACCCAGGAAGTTTAAGATAGGTAACGCCACTCTTACAGAGGAAGAACCTGTAATCGAAAATAAAACGATAACGATGAAGAACTGAAGATTGGACTTAAGCAACCATTTTTCTTTCAGCTTCTTGTTATAGTTTAGAAACAACAAAACGACAAGAAGAGCGGGTATTGTTGCAATAGCACTCAACAAGTAAAATAGTACGGCAGGTAAAATTTCCTGAAGTCCGAACGATTTAAGAATAGGTTTAGACAAAAAGAAAAAACAGAATACCGCTGTGGCCAGGTATAAAAAAAACACAAAATAAAGTTCTGTATTATTCTTCAGATCCCATTTTGCTTTGAGTTTTTCTGTCCAGGTAATTTCTTGTTTGTTAGTCATTGCGTTAAATAAATAAGCGTTGTGTTGATCGATCAGGCAAGTATATCCCAGGAACTTTTTTCGGGATAGGGTGCATGAATGCTAATGTTTTCTTTGCTGATAGGATGTGTGAAGTGCAATTCATAGGCATGCAATGAAATACCGCCGTCGGAGTTGGACCGTGCAAATCCATACTTTAAATCTCCTTTGATGGGACATCCCATAGCGGCCAGCTGACAACGGATCTGATGGGACCTTCCACTTACCGGTTGTACTTCCAGTAAGAAATAATTGTCTGTCCTTCGAATTACTTTATAATGCAATTCACATTTCTTGGAGTCCGTTACTTCTTTGTTGTGCGCGCGTGATACGTTTTTCTTACTGTCTTTGGTCAGCCAGTGGATGAGTGTTCCCTCTGGTTGTGAAGGTTCATTTTTTACCAGCGCATGATAAATCTTTTTTGTTTGTTTTTCACGAAACTGTTCGTTCATGCGCTCCAATGCTTTGGAGGTTTTGGCAAGCAATGTCAAGCCGCTTACCGGCCTGTCCAATCGATGAATGACTCCGGCAAAGACATTGCCTGGCTTTTGGTATTTTTCTTTGAGGTAATTTTTAACGTGTTCGCTCAACGGTATATCACCGGTGGTGTCGCCTTGGACCAATACACCTGACCGTTTGTTTACACCAATCAGATGATTGTCTTCGTAGACGACATCGAAATACTGGGAGTAAGGATTGACAAATTCAGCGGGCTGCATTTGCGTTAGTAACACTCGTTTTGATTAGGGAAATCATTGGATTTTACATCCTTGATGTATTGTGTCACTGCATTGTGAATGACTTCTTGCAGGTTGGCGTAAGTTCTCAGGAAACGGGGCTTGAATTCATTATTGATTCCTAACATGTCATGAGAAACCAATACTTGTCCATCTGTATGCGGACCTGCTCCGATACCGATGACCGGTATTTGAAGATGCTCGGATACTTCTTTCGCCAGTATGGAGGGGATTTTTTCCAGCACAATAGAAAAGCAACCACAGTCTTGAAGTAATTTGGCGTCTTCTCTTAATTTTTTTGCTTCTACTTCCTCTTGCGCGCGCACCGCATAGGTTCCAAATTTGTAGATGGATTGCGGCGTTAAGCCTAAGTGTCCCATGACAGGAATACCAGCACTAAGAATACGTAAAACAGATTCTTTGATTTCTGCACCACCTTCCATTTTCACCGCGTGCGCACCGGATTCTTTCATGATGCGTATGGCAGAGCGCAGTGCTTCGGAAGAATTACCCTGGTAAGAACCAAAAGGAAGATCCACCACCACCAATGCTCTTCCCACTGCTCTGATCACAGAAGAAGCGTGATAAATCATTTGATCCAGGGTAATGGGTAATGTTGTTTCGTGTCCTGCCATGACATTCGAGGCTGAATCACCAACCAGGATCACATCCACACCTGCAGCGTCCAACAAACGGGCCATACTAAAATCATAAGCGGTAAGCATGGATATTTTCTCACCGCGGTACTTCATTTCCTGAAGCTGATGCGTAGTGACTTTTTTGATTTCGCTTTTGTGAATAGACGACATAATGAGAGATCTGAAAACTGAAAACTGAAAACCGAAAACAGAGTGATATAATCAGTTTTCTGTTCTCTATTTAAATGTGTTTTTCTGCGTGG
>JAQZBV010000134.1 GCA_029237685.1 Cytophagaceae bacterium
GATTGAACCGCTACATCATATGAATCTCCTTGTGGAAGAAATAGATTGAAACTGCCATCGCTATTGGCTTGAATGGTATTGAGCTTGTTCGTTTTTTTATCTGTGATCACAATTCTTGCACTGATGGGTTGCTTGGTCGCCGCGTCTTTTACAAATCCTTTCCAATACAAAACTTTATCCGGTTGCAATTCTGCAGGAATAGTGGACATGGCAAGATCTTGTCCGCTTTTATCCAGTGTGACGGTGTAAAATGCTGTAATGCCTTGAGCTGAAACAGCGATATAACGATCGTCCTTAGCAGTATTTAGAAAAGTCATGGGCTTTGGAGTAGACCAGCTGCCATTGTTAAATTTAGAAACGTATTGATCAAACTCACCCAATCCGCCGGCACGTTTTGAAGCAAACAATAATGTTTTACCATCTGCCAGAATTCTTGGATTACACTCACAACCCGCATTGATGGTTGAAGGTAATGCTACCGGTTCTTTCCACATGACATTGCCGGGTATTTTTTCTGAAACATAAATTTTACCGCATGTTTTCGTAGCGTTATACCTTACAAAGTAAAGAAACTTATTATCCGGTGACAAAGAAGGATCACCTTCATCGCCTTCTGTATTCAATGGCTTTGCGAGGTTAATGGCAGGTTGCCAGGCGTTTCCTTTTTTCTCTATCATCCAAATGTCTTTGTTGCCTACTCCACCATATTTACTGGTTGCAAAGACGATCACATTACCATCATGACTCAACGTATAATCACCGGTATAGATGGTTTTAATTTTAGTATTCAATACCGGCAACACTTCCGGTCTTGACCAACCTGTAGCTGTTTTATAACTCACTACAAACTCCGGATCATACATGTTGCTTACTTTAGAAGTAAAGATCATGGTTTTACCGTCTCCACTTAAAGAAGGGTTGTATTCAGCGCCGGTAGTGTTAATGGGAGGACCCAATACAACACGTGATTGAGCGAATGCGGCTACAGATATAGCCATCAGGATAACAGTAAAAAGATTTTTCATAGAGAACGAGGAATAATTCTTATATCCATGATAAGGAAAAAAAAAGGCAAATCAAATATTATAATGAGAAATGAGAGATGTGAGATGAGAAATGTAAAATGAAGGGTACAACTGCATGTTTACAAACTCAATTTTCATTTCTCATCTCACATTTCTCATTTCTTAAACTTAAATCGCAGGTAATTAATTTTAAATCCTTCTGCCATAAACTTCTTCTCGTAGGTCGTTTGTATGCCATGGTGTTCGGCTAATAATTGAGGATCGCTATAAAGATCTCTGGTGAAAATCAGGTCTTCTATACCTTTGATTTCTCCAGATTGTAAGAGTTCCAACGTATATTCAAACAATAGTATACTGTCTGTTTTTAGATGCAAGGTACCGTTGGGTTTCAACATATCGCGGTACATGTCCATGAAACGAGGACTTGTTAATCGCAATTTCTCTTCTCCTTCTTTGGGTCTAGGATCAGGAAAGGTGACCCATATTTCGCTTAACTCATTGGGTGCAAAAAAGTCTGTCAGGTTTTGCAATTTGGTACGAAGGAAAGAAGCATTCTTATGGCCCTCATTATTGGCGATAGAACTCCCCTTCCATATCCTGGAGCCTTTGATATCGGCACCTACATAATTCTGATTCGGATAAACAGCTGCCAGCCCTACCGTATATTCGCCTCTTCCACAACCGGCTTCCAATATAATGGGATGGTTATTGCCAAAGTGTTCATGCCACTGGCCTTTTATTTTTAAATAGTTTTCCTTACCAGGTTGTACAACATTTTCGCTGACTTCATTCTGTCTGAAACGTTCCTGTTTTTTTCTTCCCATGATCGGTTAAATGTTATTCAATTCTGATAATAAATAAATGCTTCCGCCTACAAATATAAAACTTCCGGATGGAAGTAGCACGTTCGATTTTTCAAGCGCTTCGTTTACATTTTCAACGGCATACGCTTCTAATCCTTTTTCAACGGCATACGCACATAATGCACGCGGATCACTGGCTCTCTTATTTTGAAAACCGGAGAAAATAACTTTTGTTCCGGCAGGAATGCTGTCTATAAATTGTTCTGGTTTTTTATCACTGGAAAATCCCAATACCATCACCCCACAAGTTTGGGGCATGTGTTTCAGTTGATACAATACCTGCGCCCATCCGGAGATATTATGTACGGCATCACAAACAACCAAAGGATTGAGAGACAACGTTTGCCAGCGTCCTTTCATGTGTGTATTGGCAATGACATTTAAAACACCTCTTTCAATAATTTCATGGTTGATGGTATAGCCTTGCTCTCTTAGCACACGACAGGTTTCCAACACACCACAAAGATTGTTGGATTGATAAATGCCAGCTAACGGTGTTTTTAAATCGTATTTTTTTTGTGCGAGATGATCATCTAGTTCAATTCGTCCGATACCATTCTTCCATACCATGTAGTTGGCCGTCCAACGGTCTTGTGCAAGGACTAAGGGAGCGTTCAAAGCATCTGCTTTGGATTTAATAACGGCATTGTAAGCAGGATTAGATTCGCTTTGTACCACCGGTCTTCCTGATTTAATGATGCCAGCTTTCTCTCCGGCAATGCTTGGCAGGTCATTGCCCAGCATCTCTGTGTGATCGTAACCGATATTGGTAATCAGACAAACGACAGGTTGTTCGATGACATTGGTGGAATCTAATCTTCCTCCCAATCCGGTTTCGATAATGGCGATATCAATATTTTGTGTGGCAAAATAATCGAAAGCCATCACTGTTGTGATCTCAAAAAAAGAAGGCTTGAGTTGATCAAGTGTGGTTTTATTTTTAACAATAAAATCAATGACATATTGTTCCGGAATTTCTATCCCATTGATGCGAATACGTTCAGTAAAAGATTTGAGGTGTGGTGAAGTGAATAAGCCTGTTTTATAACCTGCTTCTTGTACTATAGAAGCAAGAAAATGAGACGAACTCCCTTTGCCATTTGTACCGGCGACGTGAATACAACGTATTTTTAAATGAGGATTTCCTAGGGTCTGTAAAAAATCTCTGGTAATCTGTAGCCCTTCATTGATGCCTGTTTTGCCACTTTTTTCAAAGGAAGGAAAAGAAGAAAATAAGTACTGTGTGGCTTCTTCGAATGTCAAGAAAAGAAATTACTTAGCGCGAATAATGAAAGTGATGTAGCCTACAGAAGTGTCTGCAGCTTTGCTCAAACTTGTTTTTTCAAGAGTAAGCTCTTCTACAGCGGCTTTATATACTTTAGTAACGGCAGGGCTTAGTTGATTTTCTACCGGTATGGCAGAAAGGATCTTACCATCTTCATCGACTGTAATTTTAAATACAATTTTACCAGATTCCCCGGAATTGTCTTTTACTTTAGGAGCGCTTGTCCATCTCCAGCCAGACATGTTCAGGCCTGTTCCAAAACCACCTGTGCCATCGCCACCGGTTCCGGAATTACCTGTTCCATAATAATTTTTAGAATCTAATGTACCTGTTTCTTTTCCTTGATCACCGGCTTTATCTTTGTCTCCATTACCCATGGAGTTGCGTTTATCAAGTTTAGGTGTGGCTTTCGTCTCTGTTACAGCCGGTTTACTTTCCTTCGTATCCTTGACAGGTTCAGTTATTTTTGGGGTCTCTTTAACCTTTTTCTTCTCCTTTTTATCTTCTATTTTATAAGGAGTTTCTTCCGTTGTCGTCACTACTTCAGACTCATCAGCCTCCGCTTGTTTGGCAACTTCTTCCTGTTGTTCTTGTTGAATCGGCGTTACAACAGCTTGTTCGACAGAAGGCTGTTCATTGTTATCGCCCATGCCGAAGTCATCAAAACCAAAATTAATAGGAACCCCCGACCCATCTTCTTGTAATGGAATATCAGGAGGATTTTTCATTACTATTATAAAAAAAAAGCCGAGCAACAAAGCACCATGAATGGCTAATGATATCAGCAATCCCTTGTTGTTGTATTTCTCGTCTGTTTGGTAATTGATATGCATGGTTATTATTCAGGTCTGACCTGATTATTTTTTCATGATCCAGATGTCCTCACCATAATTGGCAAGTAGTTCTTCACGTTTGCCCAATGCCGTAGTTTTATCTCCTACGTTATCTAATCCTACTCTAAAGTAACCGTCACCTTCTATCACAACGGTAGACAATCCTTTTTTATTGAGTTTTTTGCTAAACTTTTGCGCGTGTTTGTCACTTTGGAATGAACCTACAATCACTGAATAAACAGCATTAGGATCTTCTGTTACAACCGGTTCAATAGGTTCTATGGGAGCAGGTGCTACCGTATCAGCTGGTGCAACTACAGGATGCTCTTTTATTCCTAATAACTCCATGACGTCAATACCTGCTATCGAATCGGTATTGGTCTGTTTCATAAAAATGAATAATCCGCCAATGGCTACTAATAATACAATGGGAATCATGATCAAAACAGCTTTCAATGCGCTGCCTGATTTCTCTGAGTCGTTAGCGGTATCCACTGATTTTTTAGGAGAGTTTTTAGTATAGTTTGTAGACATAGTATAAGTGGTTCGGTCGATGGGTTGAACAATAAACTCTTTTAATCCAAAGGTGTCACCAGAAAAATGGTCTGTCAATTCAGGGTCGAATTGCAATTTGCCTTCTTTATTCAAGAAGAAACGCCCTATGTTTTCGAATTCGAAAAAGCCAAATTTATTTATATGTTGTTTTAGCGAATGAATGAAAAACAAGATGTGATGCATGGCCTCATCATCTGTACAATTCTCTCCTACAGCTATATGTTTCAACAACAAACTGTCATTCAATACCAATCGGCTGTTGAAGCCGATCACCTGATAAGGAGGAGTGAATTTATGTGTGATGGGATGTATAGAAGCACTCTCATAATGCTTGATGAATGCACCAAAGCTAGGAACAATAACGCAATCGTTATGTTCCAATAATTCCGATATGTACTTTTCTACAACCACTTTTTGCATTAAAATCTATACGTAACTCCAAGCAATAGGTTTATCCCTCTTGATTGGTAATATAAGTAACGCTGATATTTCTGTGATAACAAATTATTTGCCTCAATAAAAGCAGAGAATTGGCCTGAAAACCTGTATTCTGCTTTTAAGTTTACATCAAAGATGTCATCGAGTTTGTGCTCTTGGTTCGTTACCATATTAAGACCACTGATCCCACTAATATAATAAATATCTGTTTTTAATACTATTTTTTTATGAATAGTATAAGCCGCGAAGAAAGATCCAACAAAAGAAGGTCGGTGCCAAGCTCCCCTTAAACTGTCGTCACCAGGTTTACTATAGGAATAATAATCCAGTTTCACCCCGGTGCGGAATGGATATGCATCGTAGGTTAACTCGCCGTTAAGGTTAAATGCAGACGTGTTACCATTGCTATACAGCATGCTGAATTGGGAACTGTCGCTGGCCGAATTGGTCATGTAGGACAAGTTTTGATACAACAGATAAGCCGCCCCTACCTTCACATTAATGTTATTGCCCAGGTTTCCTTTTAATCTCGCATACAAATTCATCTTATTGTTTGTGTGAGCCAGCACGTTACGATTAGCCAGGTAAGGATTTTGAGCAGTCAAAGAACTCCAGGTATTCTTTTCCATTCCCCCTTTGAAACCGGCTTCAGCCACCCATTTATTAGGTACTAAGGTGTAACTACCTTCTACTATAGGATAAATGTGTGAGCCTTTGCTGCCGTCCAGGGTATCTCCACTGTAGGTATAGTTCAATCCAAAAGTGGCTTTCCATTTGTCTCTTGTCATGGTATATTTCGGTGTCAATCCTACTAAAGCTCTGGATAAACTGGATACAGAATCGCTGTAATTACTGCTTCCCACAAAGAGGTCCAAGCCTAAGGCTACATCGCTTTCTTTTTGGTAGCTTATGTTCAATAAACCATCGATGTTTGCTTCTTTATTATTATGATTACCAGACTGATATCCAAAATCTATACCGGCATTGTACTTCCATAAGCCATTTCCCATGTTGCCGGTTGAAAGGGCTGCATTGATTCTATTGTAAACGATTTTATGAGAATCATCATTCCAGTCGTCAACGTTATCATAGTTACTTACACCATAACGGGTATATCTTTCGCGTCCTGCTCCGATAGATGCTTTCAACCATTGTTTGTCAAACCAATATTTACCCTGAAGATCGATTTCATTCAAACTATTCTTCACTCCTTTGTAAGGCCCGTTCGTTGAAGAAAGGTGCTTTAATCGGGCTCCTGCAGCATAGTTTTTCTGTTTGCCGGTATGGAAAAAAGCTTCCAGGTAAGGCGTCGTGTAATTACCAAAGCCTGCTTTTACATAATGGTTATGGATTTCCACCGGATCATCGGTTTTAGTTGTAGGCACTTTTACTTTGGTATCGAATTGTGGTAAAACGATACCAATATCCTGCGTCTGGTATTTGCTGTTGGTTGGTGCAGCCTGTGGTTGTGGATCGGGAACTTTCTCAAATTCTCTATTGGCCGGTGGTAACTCCAGTTTTTTATCGACTTCTATAACCACTGTTTCGCTTTGTACTTCGCCACCAGTTTGCGCCATAGCAGCATACGATCCGCATACCAGAAGAACAAGGGCAGGTAGCGTAAGGCGATAAACTTTATGAAAGAAATTTAATACGTTCATGGTTGTATTATTTTAATTGTTCCAATCTGGCTTTCGCTTTTTCTACAATAAGAGGATCCTTACAGTGATCAATGATCGATTGCAAGGTGGCTTTAGCCTGGAAGGTTTCATTGGTGGCAATCAGATTTTCTGCAATTAGGAGAAAAGCTTTGTTGACCCAATCTGTATAAGTGGCAAAATTCTCGTTCAATGAATACAAGGTCTCTAAAGACTGCTGATGTTCTTTCTTGGTGTATTGAATTTCAGCAATCATATAATTGGCTTCCGCGGCATAGATGTCTTTATTGTTGTTGACCAGTTGAACCAGGTAATCTGTTGCTTCTGTATACTTGCTGCGTTGCTGGTATACTTTAGCTTTGTACAACATGGCTTTATTTTGCGCGTCCAGTACGGGATTACCGTGCGCCAGTATCTGATCGGCATAGCGCTCCGTAGAATCCAGTTGATTCAGTTTGAAATAGTTTTCCATCAAGCCATTCCAGGCGAAAAACTGATCTTTTTTACCTGTTGCAAATTGATTTAACAAGCTATAGTATTCAATCGCTTTTGCCGAACTCCCTTTGGTATTGGCCATTTCCGCCAGGCGCGTCAAAGCCTTATTGTAATATTTGTCTTTGTTGACCAAAACTTTCTGATAGCCTGTTTCAGCTTCTGCATATTTTTTCAGTCGGTAATAGCTTTCCGCTAAATAATAGATCGCATCTCCTACCTGAGGATGTTCCGGATAGCGGGTGACAAACAGATCGAAGTTTTTAGCGGATTGCTCGTAACGCTGGTTGCTGTATTGCGCAAGGGCATTGTTGTATTCAATTTCTTTTAAGCCTTTTTGATCCGGATTAGCGGATTTGTATTCATTCAGGTAAGTATCAAATTCATCCGAGGATCCTTCTAAAGCGAGTATATCCTGAAGACCGATCAAAGCGCTCTCTCCTACCGGATGCTGTGCATAGCGATTTAAGATCGTTTTATAGTCTGCTTTGGCTTCCGGATATTTCTTTAAGTTGAACTGAGCCAAGGCTCTTTTTTGTAAAGCATAAGGAATGTAGCCGTTCGGATCATTGCGGGTAATGATGGTACCATAGGCTTTGATGGCTTTCTCGTATTCACTGTTCTCCATGAACAATTGTGCTTGTTGAAACAAGGCATGATCGTAATAAACAGACTTAGGATACTTGGTAATGATCAACTGGAAATTTTCCGTTGCTTTACTGCTCTGATTGGATAAATTGTATACTATGCCTTTTTGAAAAATGATGTAATCTGCTTCGGAATAGCGTGCAGACAAGGCTTTATCGTAATAAGCAATAGCCTGACTGTATTTCTTTGTCACATAGTACAAGTCAGCCAAGCGTACCAATGCATCCTTGTAGAAATTAAGGTTTTCTCCTTCCTGCCATTGATCAGTGTAGATTTTGAAATGAGGAATGGCTTTGTCGTATGCCTGTGTGTTGTAGTAGGCATAACCAATTCCATAACGTGCTTTGTAGCTTTGTATGTCTGTGCCCGCTTTCAATACCTGATTATAGGCTTCAATGGCTGAGTTGTATTCTTTTAACACAGAATAGCTTTCACCCTTCCAATACCAGGATTCCAGCAAGATCTCTTTTGAAAAAGGATTGGCATTGGAACGATCAAAATAAGCGATAGCTTCGTTAAGCTTCGATTGATTGTACAACTCAACCCCTCTGTAAAAAGTAAGTTTTTGATACGCTGTATTTACACGGATGCTTTTATACTTCAGTTTTTCGAGGTATTCAATAGCAGCCATATAATCTTTACCATTGAGGAAGGCTTCTCCCAATAAACCTCCAGCTTCTTCCTGATGCTTTGATTTAGGGTAAGTTTCAATGAATGATTTCAGCTGTTTAGTAGCTTGCGTGTATTGCTGTAAATCAAAACTGATTTTACCAATTAAGAAATCAGATTCTTCCTTGATGTTAGGCAGGAAAGTCGAAGAACTTGCTTGTGTAAAGGCCAATAAGGCAGCCTCTTTTTGTTCCATGATCAGGTAACTCAAACCGAGGTAATAAGCGGAGGCTTGTCCGATGGTGTCTTTATTGCCTGCAATAGGTTTGAATTGCTTGGTGGCATTGTCCCACATCTTGGCCTTATAACTGGAGAAGCCATAACGGTAAGCAATGTCTCTTGACAGCGTTCCCGGCTGAATTTTCTCTGCTTTTTGAAAATAGGTATAGGCATCACTGTATTTCTCCTGCTGGAAGTAAGCTTCTGCCAACAACAAGGTGATTTCATATTGTCCCAAGACTTTATCTGAGCCATCTGCAATGGGCTTTGCATAGTTGATCAATAGATCGTAGTCCCCTTTGCGGTATAGCACATTGGTTTTTAACTGAGGAACCAAAGATTTGAATTCATCATTGCTTTCCGCCTTGTCAAGATCTTCCAGCGCTTCATCGTATAAGCCATTTTTAAATTCTATGTAAGCGGCATAATAGGTGGATGCATATTGATACCTGTTATCACTTTTTTTGCTGTCATTGAAATATGTTAACGCTTTGGTAAAATCCTTCTTAGAAAAATACGAGTAACCAATTCTAAATTTACCTTCCAGCTGTTTGGCTTTGGATAGTGTACTCCAATCTACTTTATCAAAGAACTCTATGGCTTTGTCGTAGTTTTTTGAATTGTAGTAATAAGTCCCCATTTCGAGGTTTGCCTCTCCTGTTTTGGTGTGCTCGGGATGAGTT
>JAQZBV010000014.1 GCA_029237685.1 Cytophagaceae bacterium
TAATGACCAATTTCCTTTTTCAGGATTGGCCTTATCCCTTGTAAAAGTAGCATGAGCCTGTTCTTTCCATTGAGCAGCAGAAAGAGAAGGAGCCCAAACGGCCTGAGGTTCGGGGCGTGCTAAGGTAAAGGCGCCGAATTTCTCCAATTTCTGATAATTGCCACTGTCAAGCAATTGATAATCGGACCAATGTTCGGGTTTTAGCGCTTGTATCATGCAATTCGTTCTTTTAGACTGGTAAAATTACAAACTTGCGCTTAGATTTATAGTTATGCGGTAGATTTGTTAAATTACTTACAAATATCACCTTGATATGTTTAGCCAGACCATCTTTTCCAGTGCTTCCAAAACCTTTAACCTGCATGTAATAGTAGGAACAGTGCTGACTTTGGTCACTTTGTATTTTTATCTTCCTCCTTTTGGACCTGAAGATGTACCACGGCAGTCGGATTTTCTCTACCAAACCTGGGAACTGGAAAAAGTTTACCGCGATGGACAACGTGTATTGGATCAAAGAAATCAGGGATTATTGATGACCATAACACCAGACAGTACAGCTATAGAAACAGTACGCGGACAATCTTTTGAAACTTTTTTTTATGCGGATTCTCAGTTGGAATACATTTACACGGGACAGCGCAACAAACCAGAAAAATATAAAATTCATGCACTTACACCTACACTATTAAAATACGGGCAGCATACTTCTGCCGCACGTTATGAGTTTGTGTTGAAAGCGGTAAAATAGGGACGAGCCAGGAGCTAGGAGGTACGTCACATGGTTTCGTACCTCCTAGCTCCTGGCTCGTCCCTTATTAATTAAACAAGCCAAGCCTTTACTTCATCCAAAGTCGGATTCGCGATTTCTAATTTCATTTTTTTACGAAGACCACAGATGTCGTTGAACAATTTACTGGCATTCGCTTCCTTCAATTGATGCACAGATACCATACCCATTTTCTGAAGCAAAGGCAGCAGATCTGCTCTCACTCCTAGATCGATGAAATCTTGTTCGGAAGAATATTCTTGTTTTTTCTCCGGTCTCATTTGAGGGAAGAACAACACATCTTGTATCGAAGAAGAATTGGTCATGACCATCGCTAAACGATCGATACCAATACCTAAGCCTGCTGTAGGAGGCATGCCGTATTCAAGGGCACGAAGGAAATCTTCGTCCAACACCATACTTTCTGTATCACCTCTTTTCCCTAATTCCAATTGCTCTTCAAAACGCGCGCGCTGATCTATTGGATCATTCAATTCAGAGAAGGAATTGCATATTTCTTTTCCGTTGCACACGGCTTCGAATCGCTCTACCAAGCCTGGTTTGTTGCGGTGTTTCTTCGCCAATGGAGACATCTCTACAGGATAGTCGGTAATGAAAGTAGGCTGAATCAATTTAGGTTCACACTTGGCTCCGAAAATTTCATCGATCAATTTTCCTTTACCCATCGTGGCGTCTACATCGATCTCTAATTTCGCGCATACTTCACGAAGTTGTACTTCATCCATTGTACTCACATCGATACCGGTGAAATGTTCAATGGCTTCAAACATCGTAAAGCGTTTCCATGGACGTTGGAAATTGATCATGTGCTCTCCTACTTTCACTTCCGTGGTACCGTGCAAAGCCATGGCCACTTTCTCGATCATCTCTTCTACAAGGTCCATCATCCAGTAGTAGTCTTTGTAGGCTACATACAATTCGATTTGTGTGAATTCAGGATTGTGGAAACGAGACATGCCTTCGTTTCTAAAATCCTTAGAGAATTCATACACTCCGTCAAAGCCGCCTACAATCAGACGTTTCAGGTACAATTCATTGGCGATACGCAAATACAAAGGCATATCCAATGTGTTGTGGTGTGTTTTAAAAGGACGTGCCGCCGCACCACCATATAATGGTTGAAGGATAGGAGTTTCTACTTCCAGGTAATCTTTATCGTTTAGGTATTGACGAATAGTATTCACCAATTTCGTACGTTTTACAAACGTATCCTTCACTTCCGGATTCACAATCAAATCAACGTAACGCTGACGGTAACGCTGCTCGGCATCGGTGAAGGCATCAAATACCTTTTTATTACCTTGCTCGTCTTCTGTTTCTTTTACAATCGGCAGAGGCTTCAATGATTTGGAGAGCACTTTAAACTCTGTGGTATGAACGGATATTTCTCCTGTTTGTGTGGTAAATACAAATCCTTTGATACCAACGATATCTCCAATACCCACCAATTTTTTAAATACAGTATTGTATAAGGTTTTATCTTCGCCTGGACAAATATCATCTCTACGCACATAAACCTGAATACGCCCCGTAGAATCTTGCAATTCAATGAACGAAGCACTACCCATGATGCGGCGTGACATGACACGACCTGCAAAAGAAATATTTTTATAGTCCAGCTTATTGGTATCGTAATTCTGATGGATCTCGTGCGCAGACACGTTGACTTCAAACAGTTCTGCAGGATAAGGATCTACCCCCATTTGAATCAATTCTTCTCTTTCTTTCCTTCTAATCAGCTCTTGTTCGCTCAGTTGTATCATGTGGTATAAGGTATTTTCGAACCACAAAATTATAAATTTAAACCGACATTTAGGGAATAAATATCCACGCTTTAGCATATCAGAAGACTTCTTACAATAAGTCTTTGCGTCTGAGTTCTTTCTTTTCCATATAAATAGCGAAAATTAGCTCAAAAAAGTGCGGAATAATAGTATTGAACAATGCTCATACACCAAACTTAAAACTGTCTTTTATTGATTATTCAGAACAATTAGGCAATCTGGTTGTATTATTCCCATTTTAAAAGAATATTATTTCGAAATGAGAACTAATATCGGCTACTTTATTGTAGTGATATCAACAGCAATTTTTGCTAGTTAGCGAAACCGGTTAAACATGGTTTTGTTTTTGTCGCAATTAAAAAACAGGAGGTATTTATGAGAACTGCATCTAAGCCACATCCTAATCAAGTACTTGTTCTTCCCACCAGAGAAGCGTTGCTTTTACTTCTTGATGAATTGATACTGACCGAGTACTCTGGTAAAAGCTGTATTTCTAAAACAGAAATCAAACACATTCACCTTAATTATGCCCTCGCCGGTATGAGGATGATGAATAACTAAATGTTCCGTCCATGAAAATAATCTACGCACTATCGATTCCGTTCTTTCTGCTCTGCATCTTGTTTGAGTATTTGTATTCCAGAAAGCACCATAAGAAATTCTTTTCATACAGCGATTCGGTTTCCAATATCAGTATAGGGTTATTTGAGCGATTGATCTATGTCTATTCAGTAGCTTTGTTTCTTGGTGTTTTCGAATACATCTACCAACACTATAGAATTTTCACTATTCCAAATAACTTTTATTCCTGGTTTATTCTGGTCCTATTCACAGACCTGGTTTGGTATTGGTATCATCGCTTTGGCCATGAGGTCAATCTATTTTGGAGTGCTCATATTGTACATCATCAGTCGGAAGAGTATAACCTTACAGTATCTGCCCGTATTACGGTCTTCCAAGCTTTGATCAGAAATGTTTTCTGGTGCATCATGCCACTACTCGGATTTCAAACCAAAATGGTAGCCATCATGCTGCTTGTGCATGGGCTCTATTCATTCTTTACTCATACTAGAGTAGTCGGCAAATTAGGCTTCCTTGAAAAAATACTGGTTACTCCTTCTCATCACCGCGTGCACCATGGTTCAAATGAAGGTTATCTGGACAAAAATTACAGTGACATGTTTATCTTTTGGGATAAACTCTTCGGCACTTATGCAGAAGAAACGGAAGAAGTAAAATATGGACTGACCGCTCCGCTCAAGTCAACAAGTTTTTTATGGCAACACTTTCATTATGTAGCAGAGTTGTTCGTGTTCACCTATCGCACCAAGGGATTTAAAAAGAAACTCAGTATACTATTCGGCAAACCAGAAAAAGTACCACACTACGTGAGAGGTTCTTTGGAACGTACTTTATTGATTCAGAAAGCTCATCATAAAATACCTTTGTCCAAAAATACCAAATGGTATGTAGGCTTACAAATTGCCATGAATGCGTTTATATTAGTTTACCTCACCGAATGGAGAGAGGTAGCGGGAACATTCACTACTTCTGTTTTATTCTTTATTGTCTTGATTACATTGATCAACTGCGGAGCAATACTGGAACAAAGACGATGGGTGTTTTACCTGGAGTTCATCCGTATACTTGCGGTAGAAATTCTATTCATTTATTTCTTCCCTTCCATTTACTCTGTGCTGATTGCAAGTATTGTGATCTATGCCTTTCTTCATTATTTCTCAACACTTAAACAATTATACTTTAAGCACATTTACGGTCCTATCGCCAAATTGAACGAAGAGGAAGCAGAATATTCTTTTTAAAAAATCCGCAAGTCCAGGCAAAAGACTTGCGGATCAGTTTAAAAAATAATTACTCCGCCGTTACCAGCTCGCCGCGTAATTGACGTACGGCTGACACCATATTTCTTATAGCCGCTTCGGTTTCCGGCCACTTGCGGGTTTTCAAGCCACAGTCAGGATTCACCCATAAATTTTGTTTAGGAATGACATCTAATGCTTTATGCAACAAGAATAAAATTTCATCTGTAGAAGGCACCCGAGGAGAATGAATATCATAAACACCAGGACCGATTTCGTTCGGATAATTGAAGTTTGCAAACGCATCCAACAATTCCATTTGTGAACGAGACGTTTCAATGGTGATGACATCCGCATCCATCTCTGCGATGTTGCTGATGATGTCATTGAATTCAGAATAACACATGTGTGTATGAATCTGCGTTTCATCTTTCACAGCCGATGCACTGATCCGGAAAGCTTTCACAGCCCAACTCAAATATACCGGCCAGTCTGCCTTGCGTATGGGCAAACCTTCACGAATAGCAGGTTCATCGATCTGTATAACTTTAATACCTGCTTTTTCTAAATCCGCTACTTCATCACGAATAGCCAAAGCAATTTGTAGAGTGGTCGTTTCCCTCGGTTGATCATCTCTTACAAATGACCATTGCAAAATCGTAACAGGACCGGTCAACATCCCTTTCATTAATTTTTTCGTTTTCGATTGCGCGTAAGCAGACCAATTCACGGTCATCGGGACAGGACGTTCAATGTCACCGTATATAATAGGAGGCTTCACACAACGGCTGCCATAACTTTGCACCCATCCGTTTTGAGAAAAAACATAACCTGCCAGTTGCTCTCCAAAGTATTCGACCATGTCGTTACGCTCAAACTCTCCATGCACCAATACGTCGATGCCAAGCTCTTCCTGCCAGGTAATGGATTTATCAATTTCCGCTTTGATCTTTTGAACGTAATCTTCTTTAGTCAACTCCTCTTTTTTCAATTTTGCTCTCCATGATCTCACTTCATCTGTTTGCGGGAAAGAGCCGATTGTTGTCGTAGGGAAAAGAGGCAAGCCTAATGCCTTTTGTTGTTTCTTTTGCCTTTCCTTAAACACACTCAACCGTCTGTCGTCTTTGTCGGTCAATGCTTTGACCCGGTTTTTCACATGCGTCTTGTGAATCAATGGTGATATCTTGCGGCTTTCAATGGCTTGCTGATTCACATTGAACACTTCAGGAGAAGCTATTCCTTCCGCAATTTTTTTGATGTCTATGAGTTCATTTATTTTTTGTTTGGCAAAAGCCATCCAGTTTTTAATTTCCGGTTTGAGCACTTTTTCATCTTTCTCCAACTCCAAATCACAAGGTGTATGCAATAAAGAACAAGACGGCGCAAGGATGATGCGATCTGAACCAATGACATCTATCGCTTTTTGAATAAAAGTTAGTGACTTTTTATAATCGTTCTTCCAAATGTTTCTACCATCGATGACACCCAAGGAAAGTATTGTTTTTGAATCAACGAACGACGTAGACAAGATGTCTCCCAACTGAGAAGGACAGCGAATCAAATCAAGATGCAAGGCGTCTACCGGCAAGTTCGTAGCCAGTTTCAGGTTGTCACCGGTGCAATCAAAGTAAGTGGTGAGGATAAATTTCAGACGAGGAAATTGAGCACGCAGCTGTCCATAAGCAGCGGTATAGGCTTCTTTTTCCTGCTCGGTTAGGTCCATTGACAAATACGGTTCATCCAGTTGAATCCATTCCGCACCTTGGTCTTCTAAGTTTTCCAGGATTTGCGTATACACAGGTAAAAGATTCGACAGCAATTCTATGCGGTGAAAATCTTTCTCTTTTTCTTTACCCAATAGTAAATAAGAAACGGGACCAATGAGGACCGGCTTGGTAAGAATTCCTAAACGCTTCGCTTCTGAAAATTCCTGAATGGCTTTCGTAGAAAACAAGCGGAACGTTTGTCCCTTATGAAATTCCGGAACGATGTAATGGTAATTGGTATCAAACCATTTGGTCATTTCCATCGCGATCACATCCAATCCTTTCTTCTGATAGCCTCTTGCCATCGCAAAATAGAGATCTAGCTCCGTATTGGATTTGTCGGTGATGATGTCGTGGTAACGTTCCGGAATGGCGCCTGCCATGAGAGACATGTCCAGCACTTGATCATAAAAAGAGAAATCATTGGAAGGGATCCAATCGATGCCGGCATCTTTTTGCAACTTCCAGTTGTAGGCTCGGATATCAGCGGCTACCTTTAATAAATCTGTCAGTGTTGATTGACCGGCCCAATAGGACTCATTGGCTTTCTTTAGTTCGCGTTGGTTTCCGATACGGGGATAACCAAGGTTATGGGTTAAAATCTGCATAGCGATAGAATAATTTACTATGCAATTTTGACAGATAAGATTTAAATTCCGCTTATTAGATAAAAACTAAGTAATTAAACCCTATATAATCAATTATTATAGATAATAAATCTAAAAATATACTACTTTTAGCCCATCGTTAGATTTATTATCTATGACAGTCTTAGACAAAACAGATATTGCCATCCTAAAAGCCTTACAGGAAAATGCGTTAATCACCACGAAAGAATTGGCGAGTAAGCTTCATCTCACCCCAACGCCGGTGTATGAACGCATCAAGCGACTGGAGCGTGAAGGATACATTGACAAGTATGTGGCGCTGCTGAACAAACAAAAACTGCATCGTGGGTTGATGGTGTTTTGCAATGTCACCTTAAAAGAACATGCGAAGGACGTTGGAAAAAACTTTGTAAAAGACATTGTAGCCCTTCCTGAAATTGTAGAATGCTACAACATATCCGGCGAATACGATTTTATGTTGAAGATCTTAGTCGCAGATATGCCGGCTTACCAGCATTTCGTCATGAATAAGTTATCGACGATTAAGAATATAGGCAGTGCCCATAGTATTTTTGTGATGGGGGAGATTAAGAATTCGACTTCCTTACCTTTTGGAGAGATGTGAAATCTGAGATCTGATGGCTTTTTTTATCAGATTTCTGATCTCAGATCTCAGATTCCTTGTACAATTCCCAACTTTTAAAAATTTCTAGTGCTAAGCGCTTGCTTTTAAATTTATTTATATTCTACTTTGTCTATCGAATTAGTAGAGTTTAAAAAAGCCGCTGATTCTAACACTATAAAAAAGGAGGTACACATGAAAACGGCAACTACATCCACCCTGTCAGCAACACTTACAAAGTTGACTAAACCAACACCTGAAACGTTGTATTCATTGATCGACAACCTGCAGATCACTGATTATTCGGGAAAGAAAAGCACCCCGCTTAAAAAGGCGAAGACCGCTCCCTTATCCATTTTGGAACTCTACCTGACTTCTATCGAAGCAGGCTCATCTGCCTTGTCTTTTCATTCTTTTGACGCAGCACTTTCTTTATTAATCGCGAATTTATTGGAAGAGGGAGATAATGCGGTCACCTATAACTCTCAAAGTTTCTACCATAAACAATATACACATTGGGGACATTTAGGCATATCCATTAAAAAACCTGAGTTTGTAAACCTGGAGCAATTCAAAAATCAAGTGGATGAGCGCACGAAGTTTATCTACCTGGAAACCATCAGCGAACAAAATGAAATTCCCGATTTCCAAAAAATCATTGCCTTTGCAAAAACTAAAAACATTCCTGTTATAGTTGATAACAGCATCATTGGACCAGGATACGGTTTCAATCCGTTGAAAGAAAAAGCGGATCTTGTCTTGTACAGCACCAAACATTGGCTGACAAAAGAAGCCGGCCCTGTAGAAGCGGTGATTATAGAAGGCAATCGGTTCAACTGGTTCACGGAGCAATACCCAACCTTGAATGCAGCTCACCATGAATTGTTTCAGCATTCTTCGACGGAAGCATTTCCTTCTCTTTTGAGTTTCTTGAAAAAAGATATTCCAAGCATTAATTATTCAGAGAGACAACAAGAACAGTTGACAAATGCCTTGCTGAACCTAAAAACTTCCGTGTTGAAAAAATACGACATCACCTTTGAAGTGGAGAAATGGTTAAAGCAAAACAAATGGGTGGACAAAACGAACTATGTCGGCTCATTCAACAACAATTCCCACTTCAAAGCCCTGACCTATTTTCAAAACGGTTATGGAAATTATTTATCCTTTGCATTGAATGGATTTGATAAAGATTTTGAAACATTCAAAAATCTTGTGGAAAGCAAATATACGAACTCTCCTCTGATTGAATTCTCTTTTCCGGAATCAAAAAAAGAAATTGGCTTGTACATCCGTTTCGGAGACATCAAGAGCATTACAGAATTGTTGCATAAACTATTTGATGAATTTAAACCTACGGGTTACTCCACCTTGTTCTTCAATTAATCATTTTTTGAATAGACCTGACCCATTTTTTGTGCAGCACTTTTAAGTGCTGCACGCTTATACTCACTGTTTATATTCTTTCTAAATTGATTGTTTTACTTAATAAACAGTAAAATAATATACTAAAGGCATAGAAGGCTCCGTTAAAAAATCAAACGAACCCACCGACTATGTAAAAACGCTCTACCTGTTAACCCAGATTATACATTAAAGTAATAAGGTTCATTTAAGCCATTCGTTTAAAAAATCTAATGATTGAATGATTTCCATGATACTTAATGCCTAAAGGATAAAAGTTTAATGCTTTGTATTTTGTTCCACTTAAACTAACAGGTTATGAAAAAGGTAATTATTTTCTCATGCATCGCCATGAGCATGTCACTCGCCTGCGTTGCGCAACAAAAATCATCTTCTAAAAACAAAAACGGTGGCTACGCTTATTGCGACGAACCTACCTACAAGCTCGATCGCCGGTTAGCAGCTGCCCAAACAGCCACAACAGACAACGGTGGTGCTTCAGGGGCCGGAACAGGATCCAGTTACGGATCTACTTACTACCGTGGTATAGCCTACAAAAATGCCGGTTTGAAGGCTAAAAAGAAATCAACAGAAAGCACTTCGCCGATTGCGATGAAAGAATAACTTAGTTGTTAGTTGTAGTTGTTAGTTAAAAAAAACAGCCTTGATTAATATTAATCCAGGCTGTTTTTTTATATAGTTTAGTTAGTGCGAACTAATAACTAACAACTGAATTCTCTTTTCGTCTTTACTTCTGCCTTCAATTGACTCAATATAGAATACAAGCCAAAATACGTTCTGTTGACATATAAAGAATGCCTGGAACCTCTTGCTACTTTTGAATTTTTCACTTCTTTCAAATTCGATACATAGTCCATGTAAGCATAAATATCATTGAAATAAGTTTCATTACTAAAATCAAATGTTTCTTGAGTAAATGGAAGCGTAAGCATATCGATCATTTGCTTGAACAGATCAGAAAAAAATATAACATCCTTTTCACTATCCTCCGCATGGATCATTTCCAATTCCGTATAAATTTCTTTTACTCTTTTCTCATCGTTATAAATCGAACGATCTGTTAAGGCAAAGTAGTTTTCATAAAATCCATTGGGAATTTCCTTTATGCATCCAAAGTCAAAGATGGCCAATGTACCGTTCTCTCTCATGAGAAAATTTCCAGGATGTGGATCCGCATGAACTTTTCTCAGCTGATGAATTTGATAGTCATAGAAATCCCACAAGGCTTGACCTATTTGATTCCGTATTTCCTTAGAAGGATTTGTTTGTAAAAATTCTTTGAGGTGCAGACCTTCCAGCCAATCCATAGTAATGATGCGAGAAGAAGACCACTCCGGATAATAGACCGGAAAAGCTAAATTGGGAATATGCGCACATTGTGTGGTCAGTTCTATCGAACGACGCACTTCTAATTCATAGTCTGTTTCTTCGAGCAGTTTCGTTTCAATCTCATCAAAATACTTATCCATTTCCACTTCTTTCAAGCCGACCAAACGAATGGCAAAAGGCTTGACCAGTTTCAAATCAGAACTTACACTATTGGCTACGCCCGGATATTGAATTTTAACGGCAAGTTTCTTTCCATCTTTAGTAGCCTTATGCACCTGGCCGATAGAAGCTGCATTCGTCGCCTGCAGCTCAAAGCTATCATACATCGCCTGAGGTGTTTTACCCAGGGTCTTCATGAACGTATTGATCACCAATGGAGAGGATAGCGGAGGCGCACTGTATTGCGCCAAAGAAAATTTATCGACATAGGCTTGCGGCAACATGCCTTTGTCCATACTCAGCATCTGCGCGACTTTCAGTGCACTTCCTTTCAAATTGCTGAGTGTGGCATAAATATCTTCCGCATTGTCTGCATGCAGTTCGGAATTGTCGCGTTCCGGATCAAGTATTTTCTTGGTATAATGCTTGACATAATTTCCACCTATTTTAAGACCTGTACTTACAAATTTTGAAGCACGCTCTACTTTACCGGTAGGTATAGAATGTTGTTCTTTCATGGTGGTTTTCCTCAACTATCTTTTGGATTGAAAAACAAATTTGCCAAAGTCCAATAATGTATCGAAGGTATTTTCACTGACCAATTTAAAACTTAGGTTCACCGCTTTTTCTATCGCCGCGTCTGTTTGTTCAAACTCGCTGCTTTCATCTTCAATCCAGTAATTCAAAACAAAGAGCAATTGAATCCAAAAGCCGTGCACATATTTATCAGAAATGTACTTGCGTTCTTTTACTTCATTGCTTGCCTCACCTTCACGCAACAATCCGTTGACATAATCGTGGAATGCAACACGCAACGTACTCAAGTTGTCAGCTCTTAAATCACGAAAAGAAAAACCTTTCTTCCGCTGCAAAATAAAACTGCGGAGTTTCAATAGATTTTGGATCCACAAGAAATAGAAGGCCAATAACTTTTCTCGGGAAGAGTATCCTGCATAGACAGGATCGTTATGCAGTTGTTCCAATGTTTCCTGAAACTTTGACAACCAAACGTCTTTTTCTACCGCTTTCAAGGAAGCATAGTGGGTATAGAAAGCTTCTTCGCTTTCGTTCAATAGTTTTGCCAATTCATAAACGGAGTGAGGTTCTCTGCCATGCTCCAGGTTGAATTGTACGTACGTGTCTCTGATGATGTATTTTTCCATGAGATTGAGGGGAGGAAGGTTGGATAGTAGGATAACAAATCCAGAACGTAAAAGTTCTTCCGATGGTATTGATTTTACAGGGGAAGACAAAAAAATAGGCTGTCTTTCTAAAGACAGCCTAACTCTCGTATAATGGGGAATAATGTATTATAAAAATGGGAGAAAGTCACTAACATCGGCTCTCTTCGTGAAGGAATCCGGGAAATAGACATATTTGATCTTACCATCTTTTCCGATCACATATAACGCCGGAACAGGATTGGCTTCCTCATTGAACATATCGGCTTTCAACATGGTATTGTATTTGAAACACACTTTTTTATTGGAGTCATTCAATAAGGGAAAGGTCGCTCCTGTTTTTTCAATACTTCTTTGTACCGCAGATTCCTGCTGAGGACTTATTCCAACCAACTGAGCCCCTTTTGCTTTGATCAGGTGCAAACTGTCCTGATAGTTTTTCATGTACTTATTGCAAAACGGACACCATTGACCACGGTAAAAGAATACGACTACCGGACCATTTGCTAGCGCTTTGGACAACTTGAACATGACATCGTTTTGATTGTATAAACTAAAATCCGGAGCAACATCTCCTACTTTTAATCCAAATACTTCATCCTGAGCAGAAGCACTCAATAGACCGGCAAAGAAGAAAAAGCACAGTGTAACTAATTTTTTCATAATGTTTTGTTTAGAGGAGAACAAGAGTGAAGATACAGATTATACGGGATCCGGCAAAAAGAAGGATGAAAGATGCTTGATAAAGATTCGGTTTTGAACAGTAAATAAGCGGTTTTATTGTAGTTGAGTAGCGAAAATGAGGCGATGTCATTTCGCTTTTCTAATTTTTACAAAAAAATTGTGGCGGACAAATCGCTAGATGGTATTATAACGGTAGAGACGCCATGCATTGCGTCTCTACTGGTTTGATTTCCCAATCCGTCCGGATAAAATCCTAAAACGGAAAAACATCAGCAAGGCCGCGATAAACAATCCGATCGTAAATCCATACCAAATTCCCTGTACCCCCATGCCTTGGTAAAACGTCAGCCAATACCCTACCGGTAATCCTATGATCCAGTAAGCGAGTAAAGCGATGATGGTTGGAGCGACAACATCTCCAATACCCCTTAATGCGCCAATTCCGATGACTTGTATACCATCAGCCAGTTGAAAAACCGCGGCTATAATTAATAAACTTGCTGTCGTCTGTATGATGTCTATTTCTCCCACAAACAAAGCAGGGAGTTCAAAACGGAACAAGATAAAAAGAACGCTGATACTCAACATGAATACACTGACCATAGCAAACGCTACCATTCCTGCCTTGCGTATTTCTTTCAGATTTCCGGCACCCCATTCATAACCCACCCTGACGGATACCGCAGCCGTCAAGCCCGTAGCCGCCATGTAAGAAGTAGCGGCCAAATTGAGTGCAATATGGTGAGAGGCAATCGCCGTCGTGGAATTTAACCAACTGATAAAAATCGCCCCCAACCCAAATACGGCAGATTCCATGGACAATTGGATGCCAACCGGAAAACTCTTTCTTAACAACACTTTCATCACAGACCACTTAAAAGGATCGATCCAAAAGCGTTTGAAATAATGATTCAAAGAAGAAGCATATACCACATAACCCGCCATAAGCAATGCCATGCCAACACGAGAAACAACTGTTCCCATCGCAATGCCATTCAAGCCCATTTCAGGAAAACCAAATTTACCGTAGGCGAAAAACCAGTTCAAAATCACATTCAAAAATGTTCCCGCCAAACTGATGTACATGGCTGGAGCCGTGCTGAACAAGCCTTCCGCGTATTGGCGAAAAGACTGATAAACCATGGCCGGAAGAATAGATAAAGCAATCAGGTGTAAAAAAGGAACTGCGTGTTTTAATAAATCTTCATTGGAAGTAAATACCGTGATATACGACGCACTGAAATACAACATGGCGGTTAATACAGCACCAGTGAAGACATTCATGTAAAGGCTTTGCCAGAATAAAGCGCGAATGTGTGCACTGTCCTTCTCTCCATGTGCTTTCGCGATCAAAGGAGATGTGCCGCTTGAAATACCAATACCAAAAAACAAAAACGGAAAATAAAAAGCAAAAGCAAAAGAAGCTGCGGCCAGATAAAGACCACCGAGCTTACCAGCCATATAGGTGTCTGCAAGACCAACTGCCATGTGCCCTAGTTGCGCTAAAGTAACGGGGTATGCCAGTAGTAATAATTTTTTGATGTGTTGAGGATATGTAATAACTGTCATGTTTAATGCTTCAGGCTTTCCCTTCTTTCCAATTCCTTTTTCAGCAGTTCCAATTCTCTGCCCGACTGTCCGGACACTGATTTGTTTTCATTTGCCCGCCTGAACAAATAAGGCAAGCTCAATTTCATGGGACCAAAAGGAAGATACTTCGCTACATTATATCCTTGCGCCGCTAAATTAAACGTGAGATGATCGCTCATGCCGTATAACTGGGCAAACCAGATGCCGTTGTAGGAGGACTGAATCTTATTCATTTCCATGAGATCCAATGTGATCGCCACACTTTCTTCGTTGTGTGTGCCGATGCACAGTGCAATGTCTTCCGCCAAACAGAAAGACAAAGCTTCATTAAATGCTTGATCCGTCTGCTGTTTGGTTTCCCAGATCGGACTGTTGTAGCCCATTTTTTCTGCACGCTCATTTTCTTTTTCCAGGTAAGCCCCACGTACCAGCTTCACCCCTGGAATAAAAGATCTTTTCTTCCCTGTATCGGCCAATTGTTGCAAACGCTTTGGCATATCCTTGCGATACATTTGACAGGTATTAAAGATCCAGGCCTGCTCTGTGTTGTAAAGAAACATTGCGGACAGCGCCCATTCATCAATGACATTCTGAATCCAGCTTTCCTCTGCATCTACCATGACACGCACGCCAGCCTCTATAGCAGTGGAGAAAATACGATGAACACGTTGATCCAATTGCTCACATTCCTCCTGCTCTTTCTCTGATAAAGCCACACCTTGCTGTACTTTCATCAAAAGATTGACTGAACCCAGCGCCGATACCTTAAATACCGCGAAAGAAATGTTCCTTTCACTTTGAGCCAAATCGATCGTCTGAAGAACCTGATGCATGGCCAAATCAAATGCCTTTTGACTTTCCTGACCCTCTGCGACATAGTCTGGAATGCTATAAACACCGAAACGCTGCAAATCTGCCATTGTTTTTTGGCATTCGTCCAGGGTTTCTCCGCCACAAAATTGCTCGTACAACGTGCTTTTTATAACTTTTTTAAGTCCCAGAGGCAGTTTCAATGCTGTTTTTATCAAATAAGTCCCTATCTTTGTAAGCTCGGGGAAGCCCATTAATCGAAAAAGCCAGTACGCTTGAAGCAACTGTTTCTTTGATTTAGAGCGGAACGCGATTTCGGTATCGTTAAATAAGGTACTCATACATGGAACTTGAACGTAAAGGAACAGGTTCTTATTGAAATAAAAAAACAACAAACAACAGAGAGGAATAGATTATGAAAGTTGATCTTCAAGTGAATCCCATTGAAACATGGGCAAAGACGACACACAAGCCTTTGATCATTGCAGGACCGTGCAGCGCAGAAACTCCTGAACAATTGTTGGCTACCGCTAAGCAATTGAAAGAGTTGGGTAAAGTAGATGTACTTCGCGCAGGTATATGGAAACCCCGTACAAGACCAAACGCTTTTGAAGGCGCTGGTGAAGACGGCTTGAAGTGGTTTGCCGATGTGAAGAAAGAGTTGGGGATGATGATTGGTACGGAAGTAGCCAACCCTGAACATATAGAATTAGCCTTGAAATACGGCGTTGATGTATTGTGGATCGGAGCGCGTACTACGGTAAGTCCTTTCGCGATCCAGGAAATGGCGGACGCTTTGCAAGGTGTTGACGTTCCTGTATTGGTGAAGAACCCTACTCACCCTGAGCTGGGACTTTGGATCGGAGCATTCGAGCGTTTCCACAGAGCTGGTATTAAAAACTTAGCGGCGATTCACCGTGGATTCTCTACCATTGATAAATCTAAATTCCGTAACGTTCCTACTTGGTCTATTCCGATCGAATTGAAACGTATCGCACCGCAAATTCCGATCATTTGTGATCCAAGTCACATCGGTGGTAAGAGAGATTTGATTTTCGATATTTCTCAAAAAGCAATGGATCTTGGTTTCGATGGTTTGATGATTGAAACACACATCGATCCGGACAAAGCATGGAGTGATGCAGATCAACAAGTAACTCCGGCTCGTTTGGGAGAAATCTTGCGTGATTTGAAAATCCGTGAAGTAACCAGCGATAACCAATCTTTCAATGATAGTCTCGAAGATTTGAGAGCGAAAATTGACAGCTTAGACAGAGAGTTGATCGAAGTATTGACGGCACGTATGGCGATCGTTGAAAAAATCGGTGAATACAAAAAGGATAACAACGTAACGACACTACAAGTCAATCGTTGGGATGAGATCATGAAGAACTTGAATTCTCTGGCTCAGAAAATGAACTTGAGTGAAACGTATGTAGAAGACTTGTTCAAAATCATTCACGAAGAGTCTATCCGTAAGCAGACAGAAATCATGAAAGCGGTAGAAAGCAAAGCTTAATCACCTTCAACTATAGTAATGAGTCCCGCTCCTTTGGCGCGGGACTTTTATTTTAAGCACCTTTAGGAATTTTTGCATGCCCTCTGAAATTTTATTGACCCAGGATCCTCAACAAACATTGTCAGACTTTCTGAGTAAGAAAGGATATAGCAAAGTATTGTTGATCGTTGACGAAAACACGAAGCAACATTGCCTTCCTCTTTTTGATTCTCAATTCATAGATCAAGTCAATGGATGTGTCATCAAGTCCGGTGAAGAACAAAAGACTCTCGTGACTTGTAGTGATATATGGCAAACCATGACCGAACTTGAAATGGATCGCAAAGCCGTAGTGATTAATATCGGCGGCGGAGTGATTGGAGACATGGGTGGTTTCTGTGCTGCCACTTATAAAAGAGGCATAGACTTTATACAGGTGCCCACTACCCTACTTTCACAAGTGGATGCGAGTGTGGGAGGAAAGTTGGGAATTGATTTTTCAAATTTCAAAAACCATATCGGCGTTTTCAAAGAACCAGAAGCCGTTATTATCTCTTCTGCTTTTTTAAAAACATTAGATAAACGGGAATTGAGATCAGGCTTTGCGGAAGTGATCAAACATGCTTTGATAGCAGATGTTTCTGCTTGGAACAAAATAAAAGGTCAATCACTGGAATCGCAAAACTGGGATGAAGTCATTCCACATTCTGTGGCCATCAAACATGCCATCACGACACAAGACCCTACAGAGAAAGGTTTAAGAAAAGTCTTAAACTTCGGTCATACCTTGGGTCATGCGGTGGAAAGCTACTTCCTGGAAAAAGGGAACCGCATCCTGCACGGAGAAGCCATTGCAATCGGCATGATTGTAGAAACTTATTTAGCTGTAGAAAAAGGATTTCTTACCAAAGCCGAATTGGAAGAAATACAAAACTATATCATCTCTATTTATGGTCATGTGCACATCCCATCAACTGTGCTGGATGAAATTGTAACACTGACATTGCACGATAAGAAAAATGAACAAGGAGTTGTTCTCTTTTCTTTGCTTGAAAAAATTGGACAAGCCAATTACAACATACCGGTTACACCGGAACTCATGAAAAAATCTCTTACTTATTATAACTCGTTGACAAAATAATGGACAACGTTACACTGACGAACATCTCTCTTGCCAAACACAAAGGCCAAATCAAAGGAGCCATCACGCCTCCCTCTTCTAAAAGCGAAAGCAATCGTGTATTAGTGATTCACGCCTTAGCTGGAAAAGAAGGTGAATTGCAAAACTTATCGAATGCCCGTGATACACAAACGATGATCCGTTTGTTGCAACAGGACAACGATGAAACGTGGGATGTACTGGATGCAGGGACTACGATGCGTTTCCTTACGGCTTACTCCGCTGTGAGCGGGAAGAAAAGAATCATGACCGGTACGATGCGCATGAAAGAGCGGCCGATCCTTTTATTGGTAGATGCATTGCGTACACTAGGTGCTGACATTTCCTACCAGGAAAAAGACGGTTATCCTCCGATGCTCATCAAACCTTTCGATCCTCAACAGGTAAAGACAAATACACTGACCATTCGTGGAGATGTAAGCAGTCAATACATCACCGCTCTGTTGATGATTGCGCCCTTGCTTCCGCAAGGATTGAAATTAGAATTGACCGGCAAGATCGGATCAAAGCCCTACATCGCCATGACCTTGCAATTGATGCAAAAATTTGGCGTGACGGCAATATGGGAAGGCAGTACCATCACAGTACCTCATCAAAAATACAAAGGCACTACGTATAGCGTAGAATCAGATTGGTCCGCTGCCAGCTATTGGTTTAGCATTGCGGCTTTGGCAACGGAAGCGGATTTCTTCATTAAAGGATATAAATCAGATTCTCTTCAAGGCGATCGCGTGATCACATCCATCATGGAAAAGATGGGGGTGAAATCTACGTTCACTGACGAAGGATTGCATTTAGAAAAAATTGCAGGCTTCGTAGCGAAACCTTTTGAACAAGATTTTACAGATTGCCCTGACCTGGCGCAAACCATCGCGGTTGTAGCCGCTGCAACAGGACAAGTGGTAACAATGAGCGGATTGGAAAGTTTACGGATCAAAGAAACCGATCGCATCGCTGCTATACAGAATGAATTACAAAAATTCGGATCTGACTTAGAAGAAATCGTAAAAGACGATACGTACAAAGTCATTCCTGGGAATTTCAAAATGAACAATCAGCACATCGCTACGTATAAGGATCACCGCATGGCTATGGCTTTCGCTCCATTGGCGTTGCTTGGCGAGCTATCGATTGAGAATCCGGAAGTGGTGGAAAAGTCTTATCCGCATTTTTGGGAGGATTTGAAGCTGTTGGGATTTGTGATGAAATAAGAAATAAAACTAACGGTCTAGCCCCTAAATCCCCTGAAGGGGACTTAATATTTACTAAATGAAAAAGCTCATCGCATACAATATGCAATGAGCTTTTTGTTTTATCACAGAACAAAGTCCCCTTCAGGGGATTTAGGGGCTAGACTGATTGAAACAAAAGAGTCCCGCTAAAATAGCAGGACTCTTTTTATAACTAATGTCTATGAATAATGACTATTTTTTATAAATCTCAATTTCAATTTCCAGCAAATCACTTTTGCCATCACTGGAATCACCCATCTCAATTACATATCCATCAGCCGTAGTCCATACTTCATCGTTCTTAGAATTGATGGTGAACTTACCGTGCTTTTGTGTAAAGTATGCTTGAAAATCATCCAGGATACGCTCTTCGACGGTTAGGTTTACATTTTCAATAAAGGCAACACCAAACATCTTTACTTTATCCTGCTCATCAAATGTGTACATGATTTCAGCATATTCGTTTTCATCGATTTGTGTTTTGTACACGATGAAATCTTTACCTTCACCTTCTATGGCAGATGATTCTCCAGCTTTAATGGTAGCTCTCGTATCTCCGAAATTAAAACCACGAAAAACACCTGTTTCCGTCTTGAAAATCATTTTCAATTCGGGGGTGTGTTTGCTTAACTGATCGTCCTGAGCCTTCAGGTTAAATGCCATTAAACACAAAGCAAGCAATAGGGTATACGTCTTATTCATACTCGTCATTTTTAAAACTTATTTCAAGGTATATAATTTATGAAAAAGAACCAAAAACTTACACCAATGCAATACCATTTAAGCCATGGTCAGACAGATAGGAATTGAAATATTCCTTCTCGGCGCTCACTTCCCGCCCAAGCCAGGCAGGCATTATGACCTCTTCCTCCTCGTTTTCTAATTCTATCTCGGCTAGCCAAAGTCCCTGGTGCCTGCCCAAAAACTCGTCTACTTCCCAGTATTTGCCGTTTACTTCGATGATTCTTCTGATTTTTTGGATTTCATTGACAATAAATGCGTCAAATAAGGCTTCTGCGGAGGATACAGAAATACTCGTTTCTATTTCTGTACGACTGATTCCGGAGGTCAATCCTTTTACCGTCAAAAAGGCCTGGCCATTTTTAATGCGGATACGGATGGTTTTGGAAGGATCTGTACTTAAATACCCTTGCCTGAAAAAAGTACCCTTTTCTTTGGCCAACTCGGCCCTGTAATCGGGTAGAACCAAAAACTTACGTTCTATTTCTGTTGTTTTCACCTTTTGTCGTTTCTGCCATCGTCGCTATCCTTCCACTCTTGTTTGAGTTCGCCACTCTTGACAGACTTTATAAATTTCTGCCAAGCAAAAGGATTCAACAAAGAAATGGTAGGCGCAAAAAAGCGGGATTCCTGTTTGGCCACCTGTTGATTCATATAATATTTATGATTCGAAGTGCCATCGGCCCCCATATTGTACATCATCCGTTTCATCACCTGATCGTTCAGGTTTTTATTCATATTGCTCATGTCCTGCTCCGGCAGTTTGAGAGAGATGAAGGCCTCTTTGAAGATCTGCTCTGTGGGCCAGGGGAAAACCTCTACATCGGGTAAAGAAAGTGTATCTTCAGACAATGACACAATCAAAGACCATTTGTCGTCTTGCAGATTTTTAGGAATAGCAAACATTTTTTCCCGGTAACCAACCGCCTTTATTGCGATGGTATCCCCTTCCAGTGTGGGCATAGAAAAATACCCCAAAAAGTTAGAAGTCGTGCCCCTGCCTGATTTAGGAATATAAATATGAACACTTGGAATACCGTAAGAACTGTCCCCAGACACCACAAGACCGGAGAACTGGATGATTTTAGGCTTTCCTTGCGCCTTTAAGTCAGTGACTTGGAAGGCTAAAAACAAAGCAAAGAAGAGAAGGAATATATTTCGCATGATATTGAATAGCGGTCGCGGTTTATGCTATGCAAATACCGATCCATCCCGATAGCTATCGGGATGTGGACTTTCATCACTAATTAACAAAGAAATAATAAGTTTTGACTATTTTTAAGTAATCTTTTTTGTTATGATCCGGATCAAACATACAGATATCAGCAAAGGGGCAGAAATTTACAAGGCCCTCAGCGACGAATCGCGCATTCGCATTCTTCATCTCATTCTGAAGAACAAGGAAATGTGCATTTCTGATCTGGAACTGATCCTCGATTTTACACAAACTAAAACGTCCAGACACCTGACTTATTTGAAAAACAACGGATTGATCAGGCATAGAAAAACGGATCAATGGGTTTATTATTACATCAACGATTCTTACCACGACATCATCACCAAACTCTTTTCTTTCTTTACCAAAGATCCTGTCTTGCAAAAAGACATTAATGAATACCGTACGCTTTATTCTAACAATGAATTGGCGATACGCAAATTGCATTCGAAGCTGAACAAATACATTGTACCCGAACTGTAAGGACGCCATGCATGGCGTCCCTACAAAGTACCAATCACACCAAATTCTTATGAAATATAAAAAACACATTTTCATCTGCACCAATCTAAAACCTGATGGCAAAAAAAGTTGCGGGGAAGTACACGGTATGCAATTGGTAGATGCCTTCAAACAACTTGTAAAGGACCATAATCTATCAGTTGACGTTCGCGCACAAAAAGCAGGTTGCCTTGATGTGTGTGGTTTTGGGCCTGCATTAGTGGTATATCCCGAAGGCGTCTTTTATGGCAAAGTCCAATTAGAAGATGTGCAGGAAATATTTGACAAACACATTGTGCACAACGAACCGGTAGAACGTTTGCGCTTAAAATTTTAAGATGAAGAACTACGAACACATCTTCTTTGACCTGGATCATACCCTTTGGGATTTCAGTGCCAACTGTGCAGAAACGTTGACGGATCTCTACGAACGTCATAAACTGCATACACTGGATATTCCTCTGCCTGAATTCATCACCAACTATCGTCAAATCAATGATAGCATGTGGGATGACCTGCACAGGGGAAAAGTCACCATTGAAGAGATACGGAATCTCCGTTTTGTTCAAACCTTTAAACTTTTTGGCATAGACGCGATACATGTGCCGGCCGGATTGGATGAGCAATTCATATCGCTATGCCCCACCAAATGCAATGTATTTCCGCATACTCACACGGTACTTGATTATCTAAGAAAAAAGTATGTGTTACACATTTTGACTAATGGTTTCCGTGAAACACAGCGGACAAAATTAAAAAGTGCGGGACTCGATCATTACTTCGAGCATGTGATACATGCCGATGAAAGCGGATACATGAAACCTGACAAACGGATGTTTGATTATGCCTTGAAAACTACCGGTACAGAAATCCATCAATGCATCATGATTGGAGATGATTTATATGCCGATGTGCTGGGCGCAAAAAACATCGGTATGGATCATGTTTTTGTCAACAGATTAGATAAAAAACATGAAGAAACACTGACTTATGAAATCGATTGCTTAAGCAAACTCAAAACATTTTTATAATGAGCCAGAGCAGTAACTATAACGAACCCTTGCTGCACTATGCTGCCGGATCCAAGGAAAGACAAGCGTTGGAGCAAGCCATACAGGAATTGAAAAGTCAGGTATTGGATATTCCTCAGTTGATCGATGGAAAAGAAATACGGTCCAACGACCGGCATGAAATTCGTCCGCCACATGAGTTATCACATACCTTAGGTTATTTTCACAGAGGTACAACACAGCATGTACAACAAGCCATTGATGCGGCCTTAAAAGCGAAAGATGATTGGATGAATAAAAGCACAGAAGATCGTTGCGCCATCTTTAGTCGTGCTGCCGAATTATTAGCCACTAAATACAGATTCAAAATCAACGCGGCAACCATGCTTTGTCAATCTAAAAATGCTTACCAGGCTGAAATTGATTCTGCCTGTGAGTTGATTGACTTCTTGCGCATCCATGTTCATTTTTATAAAGAAATAAACAACATCCAACCCTATTCCCCGGAAGGCATTCACAACTACAGTGAATACAGACCACTGGAAGGTTTTGTATTGGCCATTACACCGTTTAATTTCACCGCCATTGCAGGCAACTTGCCTACGGCACCTGCCCTGATGGGCAATACGGTGGTTTGGAAACCGGCCTTCAGTCAAATTTATTCTGCCTGGGTCATCATGCAGGTCTTGCAGGAAGCTGGGCTACCAGACGGTGTCATCAATTTGATTTATACCGATGGTCCGGAAACAGGTGATATCGTATTTAAACATCCAGCATTCGGCGGCTTGCATTATACGGGCAGTACACAAGTGTTTGATCAATTATGGAAAACCATCAGTGATCATCTTTCCATTTATAAATCTTATCCTAGAATTGTCGGAGAAACCGGTGGAAAGGATTTTGTATTGGCTCATCCTTCAGCCAACGTGCAAGCCTTGTCCATCGCACTGATCCGTGGTGCCTTTGAATTTCAGGGACAGAAATGTTCCGCGGCTTCCAGAGCCTATGTTCCCAAAAGTATTTGGGATACAGTGCGCGAAACCATGTTAGACATCCTACAGAAAGTAAAAACAGGAAGTGTAGAAGATTTTAGCTGCTTCATCAACGCAGTGATCGACGAACGCGCTTATGATAAAATCATGAGTTATATTCAATATGCTCATGACCATAAAGACTCCACCGTATTAGCAGGAGGTACAGGAAGCAAAGACAAAGGTTATTTTATTCAACCCACGATCGTTCAAGTTATCGATCCCATGCATCGATTGATGCAGGAAGAAATTTTCGGCCCTGTATTGAGTGTGTATGTTTATGAAGATGCAACCTTTGAAGAAACACTGCAGCTGATCAACACTACTTCGCCTTATGCTTTAACGGGAGCACTATTCTCAGAAGACGAACAGGTGATTGCGGATGTACTGGTCAAACTGCGTTTTGCAGCAGGAAACTTCTACATCAATGACAAGCCAACCGGAGCTGTTGTGAATCAACAACCCTTCGGAGGCGCCAGAAGATCAGGCACCAACGACAAAGCAGGATCCATGTTAAACCTATTACGTTGGACTTCTCCCCGATCGATCAAAAGAAATTTTGAACCGCCGGTAAACTATGATTATCCTTTTATGAAACTATGACCCTGATTGAGTTGATTGAATGATTAATAGGATACTAATGGTATAAGTATAATAGTCTAAAATGAAAAACACATTACTTCTTTTATGTCTTTACAGCGTGGTGAGCTTTGCACAAGCACAATCGAAAATAGCGCAAGTTTATATTGCACCGTTCCGTCACGATGCAGAGGGAGCCTATACACTTATTCATGATGACTTCGGTGCGCAATATGCCAGAGGAATTGAAGAGTATATTGACACCATGACTTACAATAGAAAGTTGCCTATTTGTTTTGCCGCCATTACCGGAGAATGTGATCAAGAAGATTGGACAAAAGCGAAAGCAATGATTGCTCATGGCCATCAAATTCTAAATCACACCATGAGTCACAAGTGCGGTCAACCCCAGAACTGGTGTACTTTTGGCAATTGGGACGAAAAAGATTTCCCGACAGAGATTGATAAGAGTACAGAACTTATTTGGAAGAATACCGGTAAGCATCCGGCCTTCTTTATTTTCCCTTTTGACTTATCCACGGATACGATGGTGAATTACCTGAGAGCCAAACATTACCTGGGTGCCAGAGCAGGTAAGGTCAATATGTTAAACGACAAAAAACTAAATGATCCTTTCCTGTTAAACTATACCGTCTTCAGACCAGGTGAACCGCATACGGCTTTAAATGAATTCGCCGATAAAGCCATTCAATCTAAATCATGGGCCATACGTGTCATGCATGGTATAGAAGATGAGAGCTGGGCACACATCACAGCAGAAGAATATGCAACACATTTGAATCACCTGCAGCGACAGATACAAAATCACAAACTATGGATGGCCACTCTTTCCGATGTAGTGACTTATCAATACATCAAAGAAACCTCAGACGTGGCTATAACTGATGAAAATAAAAAGGGACAAGCCACTCAAATCACTTTAGAACCCTTGAATGCCAAACTACCAGACGAAAAGCTATTAACCAATCATTCCTTAACGATTGTTTTGACGCAGACAGGGAGTACACCCAAAAGCATTACACAAGAAACTCAAGCTGTTCCTTTCGAAGTGCGCGATGGCAAAATAATAATGGAAGTAAATACCTTGCTTCATGAAATTGTATTGACTTATTAAGCAGCCGTTATGAATAAAATACTCATACTCTTTGCTCATCCAAAATTTGAAAAGTCCAAAGCGAATCAGGCTTTGGTAAGTAACATCCCAAAAGATCCTTTCATTACCTTTCACGATTTGTATGAAACGTATCCGGACTTTAACATCGATGTGGCTTACGAACAAAAACTTTTATCAGAACATCAAATTGTTGTCTGGCACCATCCCTTCTTTTGGTACAGTGCCCCTCCTTTGATGAAGCAATGGATTGACCTGGTACTTGATTTCGGTTGGGCATACGGGCCCGGCGGAAATGCCTTAGAAGGGAAATTGATATTTAATACCATCACTTCCGGAGGACCTAGAGAAGTCTACAATACCGAAGGCTATAATCGATTTACGATCAACGAACTCTTAGCGCCATTCAATCAAACGGCTTTCCTCTGCAAGATGAAATACCTTCCACCGTTTGCCATACAAGGCACACACCGCATCGCTCAGGAAGAGCTCGATAAAAAAGCGGCTTTGTACGGTCAGGTATTGCACAAAATGATTTACGAAGAATTTGATACCAACGACATACAACAATACGAGTTCATGGATCAATGGATCGAAGCTGTGAATGAACGTGTATAATAAACAAATCACCACATTAAATAAAAAGCTATGGAAGGATTTTTAAGTCAGGCCGTCGTTTACCTCGCAGCAGCCATCGTTTGTGTGCCGATCGCGAAAAAGCTGGGCATGGGCTCTGTGCTGGGATACCTCTTAGCCGGTATTTTGATCGGACCTTTTGTACTAGGATTTATTGGTAACGAAGGAAAAGACATCATGCACTTTGCAGAATTCGGAGTAGTGATGATGTTATTTCTTATCGGATTAGAATTAGAACCTTCACACATCTGGCGCATGAGGCAACTCATAGCCGGTATGGGCATGCTTCAATTGTGCGGTACTTCCATGTTACTTTTTGCCGGTGCAGTAGCTTTAAAATTTCCATGGCAAGCCGCTCTCGCCATCAGTTTAGCCTTCTCCATGTCATCCACAGCCATTGTCCTACAATCTCTCAAAGAAAAAGGATTGATGCAAACGGCAGCCGGTAACAGTTCTTTCGCTGTACTCTTGTTTCAAGATATCGCTGTGATTCCTATCCTGGCCTTTTTACCGTTGATCGCTTTAGCAGCACCGCGCTTAGGTGATCCTGCGCACCATACGTTGCTGGAAGATTTTCCATCCTGGATGAAAACCGTCGCAGTCATTCTCTCCGTGGCCCTAGTTATCTTGGCCGGACGATACATTGTTGTGCCATTACTGCGTGTGATTGCCAAGACACACCTGCGAGAACTTTTTACAGCCAGTGCCTTATTGATTGTGTTAGCGATCGCTTACCTGATGGAAATCGTAGGCTTGAGTCCGGCCCTCGGAACCTTCTTAGCCGGAGTAGTATTGGCCAACAGCGAATACCGCCACGAACTAGAAGGCGATCTGGAGCCCTTTAAAGGATTGCTATTGGGCTTGTTCTTCATCGCTGTGGGAGCCTCCATCAATTTTGAACTCATTAAGAACAATGCCACTACACTTGTACTCATTGTAACAGGTACGATGCTGATCAAAGCGTTCGTACTGTTCATAACGGGGAAAATATTTGAACTTAAATTTAATCAAAACTTATTATTCGCCATCGGTCTTTCACAAGTGGGAGAATTTGCCTTCGTCTTGTTCTCTTTCATCAATGAACTGAATTTACTTTCTACCAAATGGGTAAACCTCATGATGGCTGCTACAGCCATTACCATGACAATTACTCCCTTGCTTTTATTGATCAATGATAAATTGATTCAACCGAAACTCAACGCGAAGTCCAAAGATGAACGCGAACCGGAAGTTTCTAATTACAACCGCCGCGTAGTCATTGCAGGGTTTTCACATTTTGGAAGTACGATCGGACGATTTCTGCGGGCCAATAAAATAGAATGTACCATTCTTGACAATGATTCTGACCAGGTAGATCTTCTGCGCAAAATGGGATTTCAGGTACACTATGGAGATGCTACACGGGCAGACCTCATGGAAATAGCGGGCGCGCAGGAAGCGGAAATTTTGATCATTGCCATTAACGAACCGGAAACGACCAAACGTGTAGCGGAAATGGCGAAAAAACATTTCCCGAATCTTGAAATCATGGTCAGGGCGCAGGACCGTTATGAAGCCTATGAGATCATGGATCTTGGATTAAGAAATATATACCGCGATACCATTGATACCTCTATACGATTAGGAGTAGATGTTTTGAAAAAATTAGGATTCAGAAATTATACCGCTACACGTGCCGGACAAAATTTTCTTAAATACGATGAAGAGGCCATGTGGCGATTGGCGAAAAACAGACATAACCTTAAACAATACATATCCGATGTAAAACAAGAAATGGCACAGCAGGAGGAAATTTTATCCGGAGACTTGCATGCACACCCCGCGCATCTCGATCATGCCTGGGATAGCGAAACCATTCGCGAAGCTATTAACACCAACAATAAGAACTAATTTTAAACTATCTTTTTATGAATCCCATTCTGAATCAAAACCTATTTTTAGTCAAAGAACATGTCGGCATGTTCAAAGCGTCTAACAATTTTGACATTTACAATCCTGCGACAAAAGAAATCGTGTTGACTTGCAGAGAGCCAAATTTAGGCTTTCTCACTAAAATTCTCCGCTTCACAGATTATAAGCGCATGACTCCTTTTGATATAGAAGTAGCAACGCCAAGCGGTGAAAGAATATTATCCGTAAGAAGAGGTGTTTCATTATTCGTGTCAACAGTAGAAGTATTTGATGAAAACGATCACCGTGTCGGAATATTCAAACAAAAGTTTTTCTCCATAGGTGGCAAGTTCAATGTACTCGACGACAACGAAAATATAATATGCACCCTACAAGGAAAATGGACAAGCTGGGATTTCAAATTCATGAAAGACAAAGAAGAATATGCGCATGTTACTAAAAAATGGGCCGGTATCGGAAAAGAATTCTTCACTACTGCTGACAACTATGTATTGGAAATCAAAGATACTGTGCCAGAAAATGATCCTTTGAGATTATTGGTTTTGGCTGCGGTACTTTGCATTGATATGGTATTGAAAGAATAAGTTAGTTGTTAGTTGTTAGTTGTTAGTTGTTTTAAATATATTTCTGAATTTATCTTTCTATGCTATGAGAAAAAAATGTTATACACTCCTGCTGATGATGCTCATGGCTGTATCAGCTCATGCACAAGTGCAGCTTTTATTGCCACCAACAGAACCGCAAAAGGCGGAACTCAAAAAACTCATCAAGAACTACGAAACGTATGTCAATACCATGACAAGCAAAACCGTAGCTACTGATGCCAAGAAATTAGCTTCGGTAAAATACATGAGAGAGAATTTGATGAAGGGAACGGTTTATTTCATCAATGATTTAGATACTACTGATACCAGTAAGAAATTTCCTTTTCTCACTTACATGAACAAGCTGGAAGGTTCTTATGGCGGAGGAAGCGTACATACTGTTTCTTCTACTTTGTTATTTGACAAAATCAAATTCGATCAATGGAGAAGATTCTATTATGCGGAAGTGAAAACGAGTGAGACCATTCAGTGGAAAGAACTGGTAAATACTAAAAGGCTAGTCACAGATAGTGTTACAAAAGTAACAGACAGCATGACTGTGGTCGATACCCTTACGAGAACGAAGAACTTCAAATTAACCTTCTTCATTCGCTTTGACAAAATGGGCACAGGCTACTCCAATTACAAACTGTGGGCGATCACAGGGCCAGGTGAGATGCCTGAATTACCACCGCTTGAACCCTTGCAACAGTGGTGGACTAGCTTATCACCAGAATGGAAAACTTCATTAAGTGCTTTAAGAAAGATTGAAGAATATCCGGCGGAAACGGATATAGAAAAATTAACTTATCAGCCTGAGTTGGATTTCAGCAATGCCGTGATGACTACTTATGAGCCTTTGTCCAAATTTACGAATGTTAAAAAGTTAACCATTGCAGGCGCTTCCATCAATAGCTTTGAACCGATCGCTAAGATGTCCGGTCTTCTGTACCTGGATATTTCCAAATCAAAAATAACATCCATTGAAGGTGTTCAAAAGCTAACCAAGCTCGAAGAATTTTACTGCATCGGCAATAAATTAACGACCATCGCTCCAATTGCTACGTGCGTAAGTCTGATCAAATTTAATTGTTCTGAAAATGAACTGGAAGACATTTCCGCGGTGAAAGACTTGATCAATCTGAAAGAGTTGAATGTTTCCCTCAATATCAAAATGAAAAACATTGATGCGGTAAAAGGATTGGTGAACATGGAAAAAATTTCTTTCCGAAAAATTGAAATCAAAGATTTAACACCGGTTCAAAACATGCCCAACCTGGTGTACCTGGATGCATACAATACAGGAGTAACTTCTTTGGAGCCTATCAGAAACATGCAGAAGATCTTTCATCTGGATTTGTCCAGCAATAAACTGACTACGTTAGATCCCATACGCAATTACAAATACTTATTGCGTTTGTACTTGAATACATCGAGTATACAGGATTATAGTATCATTGACAACTTTACTTTATTACGAGAGTTAGATATTTCAAACTGTCCGCAGATAAAGACTTTGGGAGGTATACATAAACTGGATTTTCTCACTTCATTAAAGTGTATCCATACCAGTATCGATAAAGGAGAGATTGCGCGGTTTAAGAAGAACCATCCGAATTGTGGAGTGACTTATTATTAAAAAAGAAGAGGCCCATGGTAGAATGGGCCTTCTTTTTTACATCATCTAAGATTTCTTCTTGGCTGTTTTTTTCTTCGCTGTAGACTTTTTTGCCGCCTTCTTTTTAGCTGTGCCTTTCTTTGCGGCCGTTTTCTTAGCTGTCGATTTTTTAGCACTAGACTTCTTAGTTACTGATTTCTTTGCGGTTGATTTCTTAGTAGCTTTTTTGGCTGTACTTTTCTTCGCAGAAGATTTTTTAGTCACTGACTTCTTAGCACTGGATTTCTTTTTAGGAACTTTCGCTCCCTTTTCTCTTGCTTCAGAAAGACCAATAGCAATCGCTTGTTCTCTGCTCGTTACTTTCTTTCCACTTCTACCGGAACGAAGTGTTCCTCTTTTCTTGCGGTCCATGGCACTTTCCACCATTTCTCCTGCTTTTTTTGAATACTTTGCCATAATTGTAATTTAGATTGGTTCCCAGTCACAGAGATCTAAAAAACTGTGCCATGCTCTCCGATCTGGAAGTAATCATACAAAGACCTTATAAATACTGAGCTTCAGCGTTATTGAATAACCATCAAAAAAAAGACAGGCCGTATAGACCTGTCTATTTATCTCCACAATTGTATGAATACTACTTATTATTAACCTCTGTATCAAAAGTAGCAATGTGCATTACAGCTTTGTATTCTTTGCCATTGTGAGTACCGGTTGCCTTTTCACGATAAGAAGCTTCCACTACATAAAGACCATTCCATATCGCTTCTACAGTAGCTTCTCCTGCCTTCGCTTCTAAATGTTTCATCCAACCTGATGGTGCACCCACAGCTAATGATGCATCAGCAGCTACTTGATTTTTAAAAAGCGCCTTTACCTTTAACTCTTTGCCTTTTACATTAGTTTGAATAGCAAAGTCACTGAACGTAGCCCACTCCTTGCCAGTTACAGCAGTTCCTACCTGAACTTTAGCCGCTGCATAATAGATGTATTTTGTTGTGCCGAATACTTCCGCCACATCGTGCTTCACCGATAAAGTATAAACACCGTCTTGAGTAGGAGTAAAAGAAGTTGTGAAACCATTTCCGACTGCAGTTTTGGTCAATTCTTTTTGAGAACCGTCAGGCGCGGTTAGCCAAATAACAGCTTCAGCCGTATTGCTGAACCATTTCTGAGTAGAATCTCTTTCATTCTCTCCATAGCCACCAAGAAATATTTTAGCAGTATGCACTTGACCAGATTTTCCTTTAGCAGAAGTTTCAATCCAGATATTATGAGCAAAAGAAACAGTGCTTATAAATAATAAACAAAGAGGGAATAATAGATTTTTGATTATAGTTTTCATGATATAGATTTTTATTCAATATTAACAATAGACGGGACTCTTCGCAACTTCACCGGTTGCGGTTTTGAAATTATTGGCTGCGTTTTTACTTTGTGTGTTTTCTTGTTCTTATCCTTTGGATCTTTACCCTTCTTTTTCTTCTTTCCCCACCAGATAATAAAACCTGTAATCGGAAGACTTGCACTTACAAGGCTCGCAAGAAATGCCAATACTTTTCCCGGGAAACCTAATATACCGCCAACATGGATATCGTAACTGTACAAATGGATCTGACGATGCAAGCGCATCTCTTCTGCATGACCTTCAAACAAAGTTTTGCCTGAAAACTCTTTTCCTGAGTATTGATCAAAATACCTGTTCTTTGTATTGTAAAAAGTTCCCGGACGGTAATTGATCGTTGTTGAAATGATATCAGAAGCTGCTTTGCTCGGGAGACTCATGCTCATAGAAGCATTTTCCGGTTTTACTTTGAACTCGTTCCACCAGATCTGATCGATATGATTTACGGGAACAAAAGTAGAGACTAAGACCGTGGTATCACTTAAAGGAGCTTTCGCATGCACTTCTGATTTACCTCCTGAAAATCCCCAATACAAGCCATCCGTAAACCACTGCAATCCGAATGTCATACCGGTCAAGGCAATCATCAAAGCAATGACCATCGCATAAAATCCTGGAACGTTGTGCAAATCATAATTGACACGTTTCCATTTGGCTGACCATTTAATTTTAAAGCTTTTGTCTTGGTTACTTTTCTTCCAATTCTTTGGCCACCAAAGTACCAATCCTGTGATTAACAATACTACAAATATTACTGTAGCGTAAGACACTATAGGTTGTCCGATGTCTCTTGGAAGCCAAAGGTTAAAATGTCCCTCTAAGATAAACCTGAAAAAATCTCCGCCTTCGGCTTTCACATATAATACTTTGCCAGAATAAGGATCTAAATAAACCTGCGTGAATGATCTTTTCGGTTTGCGTGTAAACGAACTGACGACAACGCTTTTTCCAGGTTCAGGATACATGATGCCTGTTACTTTTTTACCCTTCAACTCCGCCTTTGCCGCATCTATCAATACAGACGGAGGTAAATAGGCTTTACCTGTTACGTATTCCGTGTATTGATAAGGCTCCGTAATGCTTTTAATCTCTTGTTCAAAAGCCAGTATACAACCTGTAATACTTACAACAACAACCACTATACCCGAGGCTAAACCAAGCCAAAGATGGAGCCATGCATTGATAGGTTTGAAGGGGGGGAACTTGAGCTTCACAGTTTTATATATTCAATGAATACTTTACCATTTGAATATACTATTCAAATGGTAAAGTATCAAATTATTAATTCTTCATTTTAAACATTCCCATTACATTGGCACCTTCTATTTTAGTCCCTCTGGTTCCGGTTTTATTTACAATATCCACTTCATAGATATACAGGCCTTCGTCGGGACTATTTATTTTTACATACAATTTACCCGTTTCTTCATCTTTGATATGATGCAACTTAGAAGGTCCTCCTGTATGGAGAGGTACCCCACTGATATAATCTACAGTTTCATTGTACAAATCAATGACAGCAAGTTTTACACTTCGCTCAGACCACTTGTCACCAGCTACATGATCAGTGAAACTATAAATCTGAGCCAAAGCCTTACCATTTCCTAAATAAGCGGCATGTGCCAATTTATACCCTCCAGTAACGCTTTGTACGTTAAAGAAATACGAATTATCAAACTCTGTTTCTCCATCTTTAATCTTTAGAATACCAGAAGACTCCGTACCGATAGAATAACCAGATGAAATAGCTGTTGTAGAAATGGTGTACAAATCACCATTTTCTGTTTTTAAAATTCCGTTATCTCCAGCATACACACCAATAGGGCCTGTTCTGTTATCACGAATTACTTTTTCAAATACTAAACCTGGATAAGAATAGATAGCAATGTAAGCTGAGTCTTCATGCGTAGAGGCGAAACTTGAATTCTTGATTTGGAAAAAGGGTGCAAACAATTTATCACCTCTTACTACCAAACTAGAGAAATAAGCCTGCTCTCCATTGCGGTTTGTCAAGTCGAAAACATTTGTGGTAACTGGTGCAGCGACAGACATTGTATTGACATTTATTTTATAAAATGTAGCCAATTCTGCTGTACCATTACGCGGGATATTCATGCCTAACATGGTATTATCATCAATCGTAGAATACATATGCAATCTAGGAATAGAGAACTGACCTGCCACTTTCAATCTTAAGTTTTCGTCTTGTGTATAGACAGGCACTTTATTATCGTCTGTGTAAGTGATACTCATCAATTTATTTCCTGCTTTTGAATAAAAGCGAAACCCTCTTTGTTCAATCCCTCTGCCATTCAAAGAAATCGTACCAGTGCTCAACGTATCTTGCTGAACAATATAATCTGTCGTCTCACTGGCAGAACCTGCTGCTCTAACTGCCAATACAAATTTCCCTGAATCGGATGGTGTAGTTGCTTCTTCATCTGATTTTTTACAAGAGACAGACGCTATTGTGACTGCCGTGATCATCATCCATAAGGATAATTTTATACTGCTTTTTTCCATAACTATTAATTTTCATTTGATCCGGTTCCGCCGGATACGGTTTTACTTATAAAATACCTGAGTTTTACAGCGAATGAACGTCCTGGTTTTGGTAACAGAAAATTATCGTACAATTCACTGTCCGCAACGTTTCGGCATTCAAATGAAACATTGAACATGCCGTCATTCAAAGAATAAGTCAAGCTAAGATTATGAGAGATTTGTTGAGGAATTTTATTCTTGTCTCCTTTATTCCCAAGACCAGGCCAATACAGGTAATAAAACTGTACATAGTTTAAAGTCCAGTTAAGACTTAACCGCGTCTTTTTAAATCCGACGTTGTTAAATCCCACTCCTGCATCTGCATTTCCAAACAAGAAAGGAATGTTAGGAATTTGCTGTTTATACACCGGACTGATGCCAGCAACTCCTGATTCTCGCTCGGTCATATTGACAAGCTTTTGATATGTTCCGTTTATACCTAAATGAAACAGCTGTTTATAGGAATAACGTATTTCACCATCCAGACCTTTTGTTTCTACATTGCCTTGATTTGTAGCACGAGAATTAGGTCCACTCAGCTCATAACGAATAAAGTTTTCACTATAGCGATAAAGCAAATTAGCCTCTAATGTAATTCTGTGTTTTTCATAGAATGTTTTATTCAGCAATAATCCCACATTCACATTACTACTTTGTTCAGGTTTGAGTTCATAATTCGAAAGTCGGTTTACCGCGTCTCCGAAAATCTCTTCTGATTCCGGTAAACGAAATGTATTTTCATAAGACCCTTTTACCTGCAGATAAGGGAAGACAAAATAAGTCGTGGCAATACCAAAACCATCCTTAGCCATCGATGCTCTTACCGTTTCCTGATGAGGGTTCACATAAATATCAACGCGTTGTGAAGTTTGTGTTCCCTGGAAAAACTTCTTATAAAATAGCGTAGTCTCCCATCGCCTCTTGTAATCAAACTTATAGGCGACCCCAATTATATTCTTGGAAAGAATCATAGGGTGCTTGTAAGACTCGTTATTGGGATTTACTTCATCACTACCCTTTCTTGAAAAACGGTTAAATGAATAGTTTAAATTAAAAGAATGTGTTTTGTTGATTTCATAACTGAGGTTTGCATTAGACATGGCAAGGTTGTCAGCAAATTTGTACAACGTTCTGGATTGTTCACCGGAAATGGCTTCAGGCTTTGGTATGTAATTTCCATACCAATTGTAAGTGCGGGCAGATGTATCTACCGTTTGATTTTCACCAGTTTTATAAGCTCCGTAAAGTGTTAGAGAAAGCCCTTTAACAAATAGGTCGGACTTCTTATATTTTAAAGTACCAATTAATGTTTTGCTTGTTCTGTAGCGTTGGCCGTAAACCCGGTCTACTACTGCACCTGTTTGGATATCCTGTTTATTATTGGAAAGAATGACACCGGCCAATAATTTATCTGCGTATTTTTTATTGACCACACCAACTTCGACTTGCGCAGTCTCTGATCTGTATTTATCATGAAACCTTCTTAGTCTTTTCTTTTGTGGATCCAGCGTTCCGTCAAATCCATTTAGAGGAACTTCCACATTCACCCAATAATTATTATCGGAATAGTTTTGAAACAAATTGGTTAATACCGTCAAACCAGTTTTCTTGTCTGTATAGCCTGCATTGATCGAACTTCGGTGCGTATTAAATGAGCCATAAGAATAAGATGCATCAAGGTAATTTCTCACTTTTTGATTGGTGACAACATTCACCGCGCCTCCTAATGCATCAGATCCTAACCACACAGGTACTACGCCTTTGTAAATTTGAATACCATCGGCAAGGTTAATAGGAATATTATTCAGTGTGAGCGATGAGCCAAAATTATCCATGGGTATTCCATCCAAAAATATTTTGACTTGCTTGCCAGAAAATCCATTCAATGAGAAATTGAAATTAGATCCTAATCCTCCATCCTCACGAATACGAACACCCGTAGTTCTATTCAATACTTGATTGATATCTGCAGTGCTGTTGTGTAGAGGTTTAGCATCTATTGTTGAAACGGTGAATGCCGATTCCTTTATTTTTTGCGTTTCATTTTTTCCTGTTACCGTTACTTCATTTATCGCTTGCTCTTCTTCTACCACTAACTGATGAAGTTTAGCATGCTCTCCTTCTTTTATGGAAACCTTTTGATGCTTGGTGTTATGCCCTATGTATGAAATAGCAACAGTATACTCACCAGCGGGAATATCTTTCAATATAAAATTACCTTTGTCATCTGTGTTGGTAGCAAAAGATGTCCCTTCTAAGATGACTACTGCTTCTATCAAAGGATCGCCTGTATTGGATTTGGCATGCCCTGATATAGAGCCCAGGGTTTGACAAAAAGCAAATACGGGAAGAAACGAAATTACTCCGGTTAAGAGTAGCTGTTTGAAATTCATTTGTATAGGAGATAAATACTGGGATGGAATCCCGAGTGGCCGTTAGAATAATTCTAACGATGCAAAAGTAAGTGCGATAACCGCGGCTCACAATACTTCATAAATTGTATTTTAACAGCTTTATTCAGGTATGATGCCTACCCTTTTTAAGGTATAGTAAAAATTAAACTCTGGAACTATTTAATCTAATTAGCAAAAAAATTAATGAGCGTTAAATACATAATATTGCAACAGTGCCATGATCTCCATCAGAAAAGCCACCCCAATATGTATCGCACAACCACCCAAAATACTCCGCGAATACAAAGCAATAACGCCTAAAATATATCCTCCGAAAATAGAGCCAATGGTCTCCGACCAATCACCAATGCTCCTCTGAATAATAATTCTACGGTGACAAAATCAAACAGGTAAAACACTTCATGTAGAGCACTCATTTGCATGCGTGACAAACCAAATACTTCATTTACTTTCCAGGGTTTGAAAGTCGGATAGGTATCCAGAAAATCGGGTTGAAAGGAAGCCCAGTAAATAAGCGGAGTCATGATCAATAAAAATCCCGCATAAATCTTATAGTCAAAACCCTCTATAGATAGCCCGTACAGTCCCTTCTCCTGTTTGTCGTATACGTATTTCAAAATGATGAGCGGAATAATATAAACAAAAGTAGGATAAATGTTCGTGACTATTTTTAATAAAAAATACTGTTCATCGTA